>DATLNC010000063.1:0-98805 GCA_035536935.1 Thermoanaerobaculia bacterium | reverse complement strand
CACTCAGCCGGCGCACGAGATCGACCAGCTCGCCCGCGTCGAGGCTCTGTTTCGTGAGATAGGCGTCGGCCCCAACCTTGAGGCCGCGCAGTCGGTCGTCCGGACGGTCGCGGGTCGAGACCACGATGATCGGGAGCTGGGCGAAGTGCTCCATCCCCCGCAGGTGGGCGGTCAGCTCGAAGCCGTCCATGCCCGGCATCTCGATGTCGGTGACCACGCAGTCGAACGGCTCTTCGCCGAGCAGCGCCAGCCCCTCCTGAGCGTCGCTCGCGGCTGAAACATGAAAGCCGGCATCCTCCAGCAGGCGGCGCTCCATCTCGCGCGTGACCATGGAGTCGTCCACGAGGAGGATGCGGACGCGCCGCACCGCCGCGACCCCCGCATGGGCGGCGGGCATGGCCCGCAGGTACTCGCGCTGCGCCAGGACGGCCGGCGACAGCACCCCCACCGGCTCGCCCGAGGCGAGGAGAGCCACCCCTTCCAGCAGCCGGTCGGTCGCGACCTTGCGCGTGATCGGCCGCACCAGCACCTCCTGCTCCGCCTCGACGTCGTCGACGGCCAGGGCGAGCGGCTGGCCCGAGGCCATGCCCTCAATCAGGAGCTGGAACTCCTCGGCGGGCTGTCCGTAGAGCCGCGCCAGGGGGACGAACGGCACCAGCCGGTCCTGACCCGTGTTTTCCGAGAGCACGGCGAACGTCCGCCCATCGCGCTCGATGACCGACTCGGGTGAGAGGCGGGTGGCGCGCCGGGCGACCGAGGAGGGAAGCCCGAGGCGGAGCTGCCCCACCCGGAGGAGCATCACACTCTCGCCGCGGCGGGCCACCGGCACCTCGACCCGGAAGGTCGTGCCGCGGCCGGGCTCGGAGTCGAGGAACACCTCGCCGCCGACCCGGTTGACCACGTTGGCGACCACGTCCAACCCGATGCCGCGGCCGGAGATGTCGGTGATCTGCTTGCGGGTCGAGAAGCCGGGCGCGAAGAGCAGGCGCAGGGCCTCCTGCTTGCCCATGCTCTGGGCGCTCGCCGCATCCACCAGGCCGACGCTCACCGCCCTCTGGATGACGGCGTCGAAATCGATGCCCCGGCCATCGTCGGAGATCACCAGGCGGACCTTCGGACCCTCGGCGGATGCGCGGATCTGGAGGCGGCCGGCGCGCGGCTTGCCCGCCGCCTCGCGCACGTCCGGGAGCTCGATCCCATGATCCACCGAGTTGCGCACCAGATGAATCAGGGCCTCGTCCAGCTCGCGGGCGATGCGCCGGTCGAGGCGGGTGTCCTCCCCCTCCAGCTCGACTTCGACTTCCCTGCCGAGCGCCCGCGCCAGCTCGCGGGCGTGGCGGGCCAGGGAGACCAGGGATCCGCGCAAGGGCTGGAGCTGCAGCCCGAGCATCTTCTCGAGCTGCTCTTCCGAGGCGCGGATCAGCCGCCGCTGCCCGCCTTCGAGCTCGACCGCCACGCGCCGGAGCATGGTCGAGAGCACGGCCAGCACCTGGGTAGGCTGCGGCTCGTGCAGGCCCTCCTCGGCCAGGCGGGCGAGCTCGTAGATCCGCTCCACCACCTGCCGGCCGGCGAGGGCCATGATGCGCACCTGCGTGGCGCGCTCGGCGACCGCATCCAGGGAGGAGGTGTCGACCCGGATGTCGCTTCCGAGGGATGTGGGCTTGGCGGGAGCGGAAGGTTGAGGAGCAGGAACAGGAACAGGCTCCTCGGCCGGAAGGGGCACGGGCTCGGCAGCAGCAGCGTCAAGAGGTGCCGGCGGCGAGGAGGCGCGCAGGAGAACGTCAAGGAGGTCGGCAGCGCGCGCCGGCTCATCGCCGCGGGAGACGGTCTCCACCATGCCGCTCAGCTCGTCCACGACCCGGGTCAGCAGCGGGATCATCCCGGGCGGAGCCGCGTGCAGAGCCTCCTCGGCCGCGTGGCAGAGCTCGGCCAGCGGCGCGATCTGGAGCATCCGCCCGGCGCCCTTGAGCGTGTGCAGCTCGCGCTTGACCTCGATTACGGACTCCGCGTTCCCCTCCATCTGGGGCACGAACGTGGCGAGCCGCTCGATGCGGTCCCGCGCTTCCTCCACGAACAGAGGGACGAGGTCGGCGAACTCGGGATTCACGGTGCTAGATCTTGGTCCAGCTATCCACGTTGATGTCGAGGCCCAGGACCCCGGCGAGCTGCCCCTTGTCGTAGACCGGGGCGGCGGCGGTGAAGATCGGCTTCTCGGTGAGCAGCGAGTCGAACAGCGGCGTCAGGATCGCGTGCTCCTCCAGCGTCGCGGCCTTGTACCAGGGCCGCTCGCTGAAGCCTTCGCCCGACTTGACCGCCGGCGGGACCTCGCGGTCGCCCACGATGTGGCGGTTCACGGTCAGGGCCACCTGCCCGCCCTTGCCGTCGTAGAAGTACAGGCACTCCACGTAGGGCTGGCGCAGGATCAGCTCCTGCAGCAGCCGGTCGATCGCCTCCCAGTTGCCGAGGCGGCGCTGGACCTCGCGCGCCCAGGTCTCGGCGGTGTGCTTGAGCGAGTGCGGCGACTCCAGGTGGAACGACTGCGCCAGCATCTGGATGATCAGGCCCAGTCGGTTCAGGCGGTCGGCCGTGTCGGAGAACGATTTGAGACCGTCGGCCATGCGCTGCACCACGTGGCTCACCTCTTTCAGGGTGAGCACGACCTCGTCCGAAGCGGCGTTCTGCTGCTGGGTGGCGAGCGAGATCTCCCGCGCCACGCGGGCGCTGTCTCCCGAGGCCTCGCGCAGCGCCTCGATGGCATCGGCCGCGGCGCGGGCGCGCTCCAGCACGCGGGTCGCCTCCTTGGTCCCCTCCTCGGTAGCTACGACCGTCGCACGGATCGAGCTCGCGAACTCGTCGAGCAGGTTGCGCACCGAGTCCACCGACTCCTGGGAGCGTTGCGCCAGACGGCGGACCTCCTCGGCGACCACGGAGAAACGCCGCCAATGGTCGCCGGCCGCGGCGGCCTCGATGGCCGCGTTGAGGGACAGGATGTGGGTCTCCTGGGCGATCTCGGTGATCAGGTCGAGCACCCGATAGATCTCCTTGGAGCGGGTGCCCAGGATCTCGGCGCGGCTGGCGATGCCGGCGATGCGCTTGCGCACCTCCTCGACGCCCTGCACCGCGTCCTCGACCGCGATTTTCCCGGAATTTCCACTTTCCTCGGCGCGCTGCGCCAGCTCCGCCTGGGCGGTGGCGTTCTCGGCGATCATCGAGGCGGTGCGGGCCAGCTCCTCCATGGCGGCGGTGATCTCGACCACCGACGCCGCCTGCTCGGACGAGCCGGAGGCGAGCTCCGAGGCGATCTCGTTGACCGAGTTCGCGGACGAGGCTACCTCGATCGAGCTGCGCTGGATCTGCTGCGCCAGCACGTCGAGCGCGTTCGCGGCATTGCCGAAGGTGACGGCGACCTTGCCGGGCAGGCGTTTCGCATGCTCGGCGCAGTTGACCAGGTCGCCGGCGCGCAGCCGGTCGAGCGCGTGGACCAGCGTGCCCTCCACCTCGGTCTGGCTGCGGTCGGAGCCCTCCACCCGGCTCCAGAGGTTCTGCTGCGAGCGGTAGATCACCCCGGTGTAGAGCCAGAGGAACCCGCCCGCGAAGAGAAGGAAGAGGTTGAACGGCCAGTTGCGGCCGCCCCCGGCCTCGGCGGCCATGAGCAGGACGAGGCCCGCGAGTGTCACGCCGCAGACGATGTAGAGGCCGATGCGGGCCTGATTCTTCGCGTCACCGTTGGCCATCAATGCCTTCTCCTTCTACAAGCCAGAGCAACTCGGGCGGCCGCCGCGGGTCCACGATCACGAGCGGCTGCTCGCCGTGCACCGCCAGGCCGGTCACGCCAGTCCCTCCCCCGGGCCAGAACCGGCGCAACGCAGCGGCCGGCAGCACGCGCAGGCCGTCCACCACGCACAGGACCTCGTCGGCGGAGAGGGAAATCTCGCCTCCCAGCGCGATCCGGAAGGACTCGCCCCGCCGGGTCAGCCCCGTCACCACCGTATTGTCGATCCCCCAGAGGACACCGCCGCGGCGCAGGACCAGATAGCCCCCGCTGCTCAACTCTCACGTCCCAAAGCTTCGAGGTTCAACACCCGCACCACCCGGCCCGCGATCGGCGCCTCGCCGAGCAGGAAACCGCCGCCGCCCGCCACTACGGACGAGGACGGCACGTCCGCGACTTCCAGGGCCGCGTCGACCGCCAGCCCCATGATCTCGCGCGCATCGGTCGGCCCGGCCCACACCACGATGGTCACCGGGTAGGACGGGTTGGCCCCCGGCGCGGCATTGACCATGCGCGCGAGGTTGAGCACCGGCAGCGGCTCGCCGCCGAACTCCGCCAGCCCCTCCAGCTCCGGCGCCGAGCCCGGCAGCGGATGGACGGTCAGCGAGCGCACCACCCGGCGCACCGACACCAGAGGCAGCGCGCACACGTACTCGCCGGCCTGCACCAGCAGATGGCTGCCGGTGGAGAGCCCGCCGAGCCGGTTGGAGCCTTTCGCGCTTCTGTTCCCGCCTTGGGAGGAAAACTCGGAAGCGATCATATGCGCGTCCACCCGGTCACGTTGATGTCGACCCCCACCACGCCCTTGAACGTGCGGTCGCGGCCGTACACCGGCGCGGCCACGGTGAACACATGCCCTGTGTGCTGCAGCGACTCGTAGGGCTGTGTGAGCGCGGCCCGGCGCTCCCTCGACACCGTGCGGTACCAGGGACGCTGGGTCATGTCGATCTCCCGCGCCGACACCAGCGTGAGGAGATGCTGCCGGCCGCCCACGACGGCGCGGTTGTAGCAGAGCGCCATCAGGTAGCCGGTGGTGTCCGCGAAGTAGCCGAGCTCGATGAACGGCGTCTGCTGCACCAGCCGGTCCAGGGTCTCCTCCAGCTCCGTCGAGGTGGAGGCGCGCTCCAGCTCCTTGCCCCACTCCTCCACCATGTGCTTGAGCGACCGCGGCGAGTCGAGGTGGAACGATTGCGCCAGGAGCTGGATGGTGAGGCCCAGGGAGTTCAGGCGGTCGGCCGTGCCCGAGAGGTTCTTGAGGCCGCCGGTCATGCGCTGGACGACGAGGCTCACCTCGCGCAGGGTCATGACCACTTCATCGGAAGCCGCGTTCTGCTGCTGCGTGGCCATGGAGATCTGACGGGCGACGCGCGAAGTGTCGCCGGAGGCCTGGCGCAGCTCGTCGATGGCGGAAGCCGCGGCGCGCGAGCGCTCCAGCACCCGGGCGGCCTCCTTGCTCCCCTCCTCGGTGGCCACGATCGTGGCGCGGATCGAGCCCGAGAACTCGTCGAGCAGGTTGCGCACCGACCCGACCGACTCCTGCGACCGCTGCGCGAGATGCCGGACCTCCTCCGCTACTACCGAAAAACGCCGCCCCTCGGCGCCCGCGGCGACCGCTTCGATCGCGGCGTTGAGCGACAGGATGTGCGTCTCCTGGGCGATCTCGTTGATCAGCTCGAGCACCCGGTAGATCTCCTTGGAGCGGGTGCCCAGCGTGTCGGCGCGGTTGGCGATGGCGCTGATGCGCTTCTGCACCTCCTCGACGCCGTCGACCGCCTCGAACACGGCTTCCGAGCCGGACTCGCCGCTCGCCTCGGCCCGCGAAGCCAGCTCGGCCTGGCGGGTGGCGCTCTCCGCGATCTGCGAGGCGGTGCGGGCCAGCTCCTCCATCGCGGCGGTGATCTCCACCACCGACGCCGCCTGCTCCGACGAGCCCGAGGCGAGATCGGACGCGACCTGGTTCACGGCATCGGCAGCCGAGGCCACCTCGATCGAGCTGTCCTGGATCTGCTGGGCCAGAGAGCTGAGCGAGCCGCTCGCCGCGGCCGACACTCGCGAGAGCCGCGCCGGCAGCTTGGAGGTGTGCTCGCCGGCGCGCACGAGGTCGCCGGCCCCGAGCTGCTCGAACGACGCGACCAGCTTGCCCTCGAGCTGGCTCCAGCGCTCCTCGTTCTGGGGCAGCTTGCGCTCCAGGTTGCGGAAGAAGGGGTAGACCCAGGCGCCGTAGGCCGCGGTCGCGGCCAGGCCGATCGCCAGAAACAGAAAGCGCGGCCATGCCGGACCGCCGCCGAGGGCGAGCAGGAGGAAGCCCACCAGCGTGAGCGCCACGACCACCATCCAGCCGACCAGGGCGTTGTCCGTGTGGCGGTTCGCCCAGTCCGGCAGGCCGGCGAGGGCCGGCATGCCTGGGTCGTTGACCTGGCCCATGACTTCTGGCTCCAGCATCCTGTCTCTCTCCTTTCGCTGCCGGCGGGGGTCACCCTGCTGCGGCTCGCACGGCGGGACGCCCCCCCTCGGGGACGCCGACGCTCGACTGTCAAGCGAATTTGCCTCGTAGGATAGGGGATTATCGCCTTCCGCCGCAAGCGGAGCTGTGCGCCTCATGAGCACTCCGGTGCGCAGGTGACAAGATTTTGCGCAGCATGCCCTTTGACGGAGCGCCGGCTTCCGATATCATTTCCATCAGCTATTCCTAGGTGCAAAGGTTTCCGTGCCGTGGGGCGCCGCACCCCCGGCCGCTGGGGAACCGCACATTCACGATCAGCGAGACTGATCAGGGAGATCGTCATGTCACGGAAGTTCAAAGGCTTCGCTCTCCTCCTCTCCGCCTGCGCCGCGCTCCCGGCCTGGGCGGGCAACGGCAACCAGCTGCACGGGATCGGGGCGGTCAACAGCTCCATGGGAGGCGCCGGCGTGGCGCTGCCCAACGATGCCCTGGGCGCCCTGAACCTGAACCCCGCACTGCTCACCCAACTCGACGGCCACAAGATGGAGTTCAGCGCCGAGTACGCCGACGACGACATCACCGTCGAGAGCTCGGTCACGAACCCGTTCGGCACGTTCACCGGCAAGACCGAGCACAGGGGCGACCCGGCGCTCATCCCGGCCTTCGGCTTCACCTCCCACAGGGAGGACTCCAAGGTCGCCTTCGGCGTCGGCTTCCTCGGCATGGCCGGCTTCGGCGCCGACTTCCCGCAGGATTCGAGGAACCCGATCTTCTCGCCGCAGCCCTTCGGCTTCGGCCACATCTACTCCAGCTATGCCCTGATGAAGGTGCCGACGGTGGTCGCCTACCAGGTCAACGACTCGCTGTCGCTCGGCGGCGCGCTCGTGGTCGGCCGGGCCTCGCTGACCGCCCGCCCCGCGGGCTTCGCCGCCCCCGACTGCTCGGCCGGCGGCGTCTGCTTCGTGCCCAGCGCCGACAGCGACAGCGCCTGGGGCTTCGGCGCCCAGGTCGGCCTGCTCTACAAGGTGAGCGACGCCTTCAACATCGGCGTCTCCTACCAGAGCGAGATGGACTTCGAGGACTTCGAGTGGAGCTCCACGGTCGCGAACCCGAACCTGCCCACCTTCGGCACCGCCCGCAAGCTGTCGCTGCAGGTGAACAACCCGGCCAACATCGTGGTCGGCATCGGCTTCACGCCCACCGAGCGGCTCAAGATCGCCGTCGACGCCAAGCAGATGTACTTCGGGGACGCCGAAGGCTTCAGCGAGTCGCTGGGCTGGCAGGACATCACGGCCTACGCCCTGGGCATCCAGTTCCAGGCCACGGAGCGGTTCGCGCTGCGCGCCGGCTGGAACGAGACCGAGGGCGCGATTCCGGCCGAGGCGACCATCTTCAACATCGCCTCCCCGGCCGTGTTCGGCTCGCACCTCACGCTGGGCATGGGCGTCGGAGTGACGGAGAGCCTGACCATGAACCTGGGCTACTACCGCGCCTTTGCCGAGGAGATCTCGGGCCCCTTCATCTCGCCGGTCGCCGGCCCGATCCCGGGCACGCGCATCACCACCGAGACGACGCTCAACAGCATCCTCGCCACGTTCTCGTTCAACCTGTAGCTCGGCCGGCTCACGCCGACCATTACCGGGGAGCCCTTCAGGCTCCCCCTTTTTTTTTCCCTGTCCCTCCTGGTCCGTCTTCCTGCACTCTGGATATATCTGGAGTTCTTGCAGTCGTCGGATCTTTTCCCAAGGAGGGCTGGACATGCACCGGATCGAGCAGACGCAGTACGGCTACAAGCTGGTGTTCGAAGGGTTCCTTCAGAAGCAGGACCTGAGCACGCTCCTCGACGACATGAAACAGACGATCCGCTCCCGGGGCCGCAAGTTCCCCGTGCTCCTGGACATGCGCCACTCGCGGGCCTTTCCCGCGGACGCGCAGGAGATCTTCAAGGAGGCGATCCGCTTCTTCAAGCAGGTGGGGATGGAGCGCAACGCCGTGGTGCTCAACAGCGCCATCGCCACGCTCCAGGCCCGCCGCCTGGGCAAGGAGACGGGCATCGACGCCACCAGCCGGTACATCGACGCCTCGACGGAGCAGGAGTGGGAGAAGATCGCCCTCAATTGGCTGGTCGGTGCCGTCGACCCTGACGTGCACTAGGAATAGCTGGAGTCAGAGGAGGGGAGCATCCCCCGGTCCGCTCGGCGGCGGGCCGGGGGACGGGTGGGATCAATCGCAGGCCAGTCAGCCCACCATAAGGTCACTCCGTAGTGCACCACCACGTCGATCAGCCGGGCCGCCACGCGGTGCCCCAGCGGCGCGTACTCCACCGTCTCCTCGAAGGAGGGCGGCGCAGCCTCCGGTTCCAACGGCGGGAGCTCCATGTCACCTATTGTGGCCCGGCCGCGAAATGCATTTCCCATATAGACACATTAAGATGTAATAGCCTAGGAGGAGCCCGTTATCAGCGCTCCACAATACATTCCCACGACCTCCGGATGCCTCGTCGGCGAGAAGTACCGCTTGCAGGAAAGCCTCGGAGAAGGAGCCGCGGGGGTGGTCTACCGCGCGGTCCACATCGGCCTGGAAAAGTCCTTTGCGATCAAGCTCCTGAAGACCTCCGGACCTCCGGACCTCGCCGCTCTCGAGCGCTTCCGCAGGGAGGCTGTGGCGCTCGGACGCCTCCGGCACCCCCACATCGTCGACGTCACCGATTCCGGGATCGACAATTCGGAGGGCGTCCCCTACATCGTCACGGAGCTCCTCGAAGGGAGGCCTCTTTCGGGCCCTCTGCCGCTCGCTCAGGCCCTTCCCCTCCTCGATCAGATCGCCGGCGCGATCGATGCCGCGCATGGCGCGGGCGTCCTTCATCGCGATCTCAAGCCCGGCAATGTCATGGTGTGCGAGGAGGGTTCGCCGCGCGTCAAGGTCCTCGACTTCGGGCTCGCGGAGCTGCTCGCGGCGCCGGATGGAACCAGCGATGTCTTCGAAGAGATCGGAACCCCGCTGTACGCGGCCCCGGAGCTGATCGACAGTGGAAAAGCCAGCCAGGCCACGGACATCTATTCGTTCGGCGTGCTCGTCTACGAGATCCTCGGCGGCAAGCCGCCGTTCCAAGGATCGGTGACAGAGGTCCTGAACAGTCACCTGGAGACGGAGCCTCCTCCCCTCTCACTGCCTCGGGAAGTCTGGTGCGCCTTGCGGGAGGCGCTGCAAAAGGACCCGGCGCTGCGCCCCCGCACGGCGGGAGAGGTCGTGCGCCGGCTCCGGGAAGGCGCGGCGCAGGCCGAGCGGGCGCGATGGAATTCAGTCGAGGTTCCCCGCCGGATGCGGATCGCGGCTCTCCTCGCGGCGGCCCTGGCAACCGTGGGCCTCCTCCTCCCGGGGTCACCGTTGCCGCCGGTCGAGCGGCGGATCCAGGACTGGCGTGTCCGGACCTCGCCCGTGAGAGCCCCCGACCCACGGATCCTGCTGATCACGATCGACGAGGCGAGCCTCGACAGCAGCCCCCTCTCCCTGGCGGACCGGGCGGACGAGATCGGGCGCACCCTTTCCGGAGTTTTCGCGGCCGGCGCGCGCCGCGTGGCGATCGATCACCTCCTGCCCGCGCAGTGGAGCAGGTCGTCCGGCTTCTTCGAGCTGCTCCTGGGCCACTCGCGGGACATGACGCTCGCGGCCTTTTCCAAGGCGGATGGAAACGTGATCGGAACGGAGTGCATCGACGGGCTGACCTCGGCGGCTCTCGGCCCGCAGCAAGGGTTTCCGATCTTCGGCTTCGTCAACCTGGACGAGGATCGGGACGGAACCATCCGCCAGGGCCGGCTCTGGTTCCGCGACCGCGATGGAGGCAGACAGCCATCATGGGCGGCGCGGACCGCGCGCGGGCTCCGGCCGGATCTGAGCTGGGAGAGCGGGACACCCCGGAGCTTCTGGATCGATACCCGGATCGACTGGCCGCGCTATTCGCGGATCTCCTGGCGGCAGGTTCCCATGGCTCTCCGCCAGAGCCCCGGGATCTTCGCCGGCCGGCTCGTGCTCGTCGGCGGAGAATTCCTCGGGTCCGGGGACGACTACAATAGAACGGCACGGACGGCCGTCTCGAATCTGACCCTCCAGGCCCTGATGGTGGACACGATCCTCTCCGGCCTGCCGATCCGCGAGCCGGGAAGATTGCCTGTCCTCGCTGTCGCAACTCTTGCCACTGCCCTCGCCATGGCTGGCATCCTCCGCGGTCGCCGGGCGGGCCTGGCCACGCTCTTCGCAGCGGGTATCTACCTGGCTGTCTCGTTCCCCGTCTTCTGGTGGACCGGATTGATGCTCCCGATCACGGCTCCCCTGCTGCTGCTCCTGCTCGGGCTCCTGGCTGCGCTCGCCTTGCGGCGAATCCTTTCTTCTCCTCCGGAGGTTCCGGCACAATGAAAAACCTTTGCATCCTGGGTCTCGCCAGCCTCCTCGCGCTGCCGGCCGCAGCGGCCGAGCCCGTCGCCATCGTCTACTCGCTCGCCGGCGAAGCCTCGCTCACGGCGCCGGTTCACCGGCCTTTGCGCCTGTTCGACCGCCTGCCGGCGGGAACGATCGTCGAGGTGAATCCAGGCTCGCGCCTCGCGCTCGCCTTCGTGAATGGGCTGCGGTATGAGTTGGGCGAGCTTTCCCGGGTGACGATCGGCCGAAAGAATCTCGTCTCCCGCACCGGGCCGGTGCGCTCACTCCCTCAGGTTCCTCGTCTCCCCCGTCTTTCTCCGATCGCCTCGGAGGACCGGCCCGGCCCGCGAGCCGGGGCCGTGCGCATCCGCACCGAGACGGTCAAAGGGCTCTATCCGGATCGCGCCGCTGCCAGCCTGGCCTCGGCAACCCGGTTGCGTTTCGATCCCGTGCCCGCGGCACCCGGATACATCGTTCAGATCGTCGATCAGACGGGCGAAACCGTCTTTCAAATCGACACCCAGGCCATCGAAGTCAGCGTGCCGCCCGGACTCCTCAAACCTGGAGAAACCTATCGTTGGAGCGTCGAGACCCGTGACCGTCCCGGCGCGATCGCCCGCGGAGAGGCGACGCTGGTGACCTTGGATGACAGCCGGGCTCGTGCGCGGGAAGAATTGCGGCGCTGGGCGGAACAGTCCGGAAACATGGATGACCAGCCGCTGTTGGCGGCCGTGGATCAGGCCCTGGGACTTGCGGAAGATGCCCGTTGCCTGCTATCCATGCCGGGCGTGGTCGTCGAGACCGTCACTCCGGAATCCGCCGCCTTCCACGCCGGATTGGCACCGGGCGACCGGCTTCTTTCCTGGTGCAGGGTCCGCGAAGAAAAAAAAGATTGCATCGTGCGAGGGGACCTGCGCACACCCTTCGATTGGTTGGATGTCCATATGGAGGACGTGCAACTCGGCGGGGTCGTCATCGAAGGAATGCGAGGAACGGAGAGCCGCCGCTGGAATTTGTTGCCAATCTCGCAGGGTCTTACGGTGACGCCGCTCTTCCAGGGAGCGCTCGCCGAGGCCTACCAATCCTCTCTGGCCGGCGATCCTGCCTCCGCGGCAGGAGAGCTCGAGCGGGCAGCGACTCTGGCAGATGAATACCATTGCGCCGATTCGGCGATCTGGCTCCTGGCGCGCGCTGCCCAGCTCCGTGCGCAAGCCAGTCAGTGGACCGAAGCGGATGCCGGATATCGGAGTGCCTTGACGAAGGCTCGGTCACTGGGAGCGACCCGCGTCGAACCGCACCTCCTCATGGGATGGTCGGAGGCGCTCTTGCGGCGCGGAGACCTTCCACAAGCCCGGCAGCAGCTCGAGAGAGCCTTGCTGATCGAGCAAGACCGCCCGGAAAGCCTGGGCGTACCAACGGTGCTCACCCGGCTGGGAAATGTGGCGGAAAAGCAGGACGACCTCGACGAGGCTGACCGTCTGTACCGGCGGGCCTTCGAACTGACTGTCCGCCTCGCCTCCGGCAACGGCCCCGAGGCTGCCGCGGCGAACAATCTCGCGGTGATCGCTGGAAGACGCGGAGACCTCGCGCAAGCCGAGCAATACGCGGCCCGCGCGCTCGCGATCCGGGAAAGGCTCGCACCTACGGGTCCCACAATCATCTCGAGCCTCCTGAGCTATGGCAACGTGACCTACGCCCGCGGCGATTATGCGGGAGCCGAGGCCGCCTTCCTTCGTGCCAGGAAGATCCTGGAAAAGATCAGGCCCGACAGCGTGGAGCTGGCGACCACCCTGCACAATCTGGGAGTTCTGGCCGACGAGCGTCACGACGACGAGTCCGCCGAGAGCTTCTTCGGGCGGGAGTTGGCGATCTTCGAAAGGATCGATCCCAGCGGCAACCTGGTGCGGGACAGCCTGATGGGCCTGGGCGAAGTGGCGCTGCGCCAAGGCCGGGGGGACAAGGCGGAGGAATCGTGGCGGCGCGCCCTGACGATCGCCGAAAAGCTCAATCCGACAGGTCCGAAGAGCGCTTCCTGCCTCCGCGGCCTGGCCGAGGCGGCGAGGCTTCAGGGGAAGGGAAAGGAAGCCGAGGAGCTCTTGCGAAGCGCCCTGGCAATCTGGCAGAAGATCAATCCCGAGTCCTATGAGGCCGGCTTCATCCACCTGCAGCTCGGCATTCTCTTTTTCGAGCAGCAGCACGATGAGCTTGCCGAACTTCATCTCCGCACGGCGATCCGCCTCCAGGAGAAGTATCGTAGACCGTTGCCCGAGGGCTTTCACGCCCTGGCCCGGCTGCAGGCGCGGACAGGCCAGCTTGCCGAAGCTTCGGAGACCTATCAGGAGGCCGTCGACGCCCTGGAAGCCCAATCGGCGAATCTCGGAGGTGCACAGGAATCTCAATGGTTCTACGACTCCTCCCTGGGTGATCTCTACTTCGAGGCCGCCGAGCACCAGATCACCCTCGCGCGGCCGCGGGAGGCTTGGCAGCTCATCGAAAGAGGCCGTGCGCGTGGGTTTAAGAACCTGCTGGCACAAAGGGATTTGCGCTTCGCCGGAGAGCTTCCGGCGGACCTCTATGCCGAGCGCCGCCGGCTGGCCGCCGAGTACGACCGGGTGCAGGCGCTCCTCGCCGACTGGACGGTCGAGCAAGGCCTGGAACAGATGGAGGAGCTCCAAGGCCGCCTGCGCGACCTGCGGCTCGAGCAGGCGAAGATCCAGGAACGGGTCCGGCTCTCGTCGCCACGCATCGGAGCGCTCGAGAGCCCCTCTCCGCTCGACCTGGCGGCAGCTCGCGCCGCTCTCGATCCCGGAACCGTGCTCCTCACCTATTCCATTGGAGAGAAGCGGAGCTTTCTCTTCGTGCTCGAACCGGAAGGAGCACCGGGTCCGGGGCTCTCCTTCCACCCACTCGCGATCGGTAGAGAGGACCTCACGAGAGAGGTAGAGGCCTTCCGCAGCTTGTTGGGCCGGCCGGACACCCTCCTCTCGGCGCTGAAAGAGCGCGGTCAGCACCTCTATGACCTTTTGGTCCGTCCAGCCGAGCCAGTACTTGGAAAGGCCGATCGCTGGCTCATCTCGCCGGATGGGCCACTGCACTCTCTTCCCTTCGCAGCGCTCGTCTCCGATGACCGCTACCTGGCGGAATCGAAGCCGATTCACATCGCGGCCTCCGCGGCGATATACAAGGAGATCAAGGCCACCCGATCGAAAGAGCCATCGACAATGGCCACAGAATTGCTCGCCGCGGGAGACCCGCTCTACTCAGAGACAGCCTCGGACCCCCAGTTGCAAGCCGCCCTTCGCCGGGGGGTAAAACTGGAACCCCTGCCAGCGACGCGTAGAGAGGTGGGAGCGATCTCCGGCTTCTACCCTGATGCGAGCATCCTGCTGGGCCGCAATGCCACCGAGGAGGCGATCAAATCTCTGGCACCGCGAGCCCGGCGGCTCCACTTCGCGTGCCATGGCCTGCTCGATGAGCAATTCCCTCTCAACTCTGCGTTGGCCTTTTCGATCCCCGAACATCCTGAAGAGGGCCGCGACAACGGCTTGCTTCAAGCTTGGGAAGTCCTGGAAGACCTGCGCCTCGACGCGGACCTGGTCACTCTTTCGGCCTGCGATTCCGGGCTCGGCAAGGAAATGGGGAGTGAGGGACTGGTCGGCTTGGTGCGCGCCTTCCAGTTCGCCGGAGCCCGCTCGGTCCTGGCCTCCCTCTGGAGCGTCTCCGATACCTCTACTGCAGATCTGATGATGCGCTTCTATCGTTTCCTCCGGGAAGGTCGGAGCAAGGACAAAGCGCTGCGAGAAGCACAGGCTGACTTGATCCGGAGCCGAAATTTCTCCCATCCCTACTACTGGGCAGCGTTCCAACTCACCGGCGATTGGAGGTGAATCACGCTACAGCCAGCGGCGAGGAGGCTCGGCAGGTTCCTCCTCGCCGTGGCAGATCCAGGATGGTTCTCAGAACCCGCAGGAGGTTACCGTCTCACAGTCGAAGCAAAAGTCCGATTCCGCACCGATCGGTGGCGGCGGCGCACCGCCGTTGCAGGTATCGGTTCCCGCTCCTCCGTAGAGATTGTCGCTTCCACTCCCACCGTTCAGGACATTGGCGAAGTCATCACCCTCCAAGAGGTCATTGCCAGACGACCCCGTCAGGTTCTCGATGCCGGAAAGAGTATCGCCGTCGGACGCCGTGCCGAACTTCAGACTCACATTCGAGGCGGTCAGGTAGATGGCGGTGTCCACTCCGGAAGCGCCGAACAGTTGATCGGCACCGTTCCCTCCGATGAGGGTGTCGTTGCCACTGCGACCATCCAGAATGTCATTGCCATCGTTGCCGGTGATCGTGTCGTTACCACCTGCACCGATCAGGTAGTTGCTGAGGGAGTCGCCAGTCAGAGTGTCATCGCTGTCAGAACCATAGAGATTCTCGATGGAGCTCAGACTGTCGGTTCCCAGGATGCCCGTGGCTGTGGAGAGATTGGCTGTCACCTGGGCAGAATACCGGGCCATGTCAGAGCCCACTCCACCATCGAGCAGATCGTCCCCTGCGTCACCGATGAGCGTGTCCGCGCCGCCCTGGCCATAGAGCTGGTCTGGACCAACTCCGCCACAGATCGTATCATCGCCACCCCCGGCATATACGATGTCAGTTCCTTCGAGCGCACAGATGACGTCTGTGTAGGGGGTTCCGTTCAAGACGTCGTCACCGCCCGTGCCGATGATCGTGCAGGTCAACCCGTTGCAGGTCTGTGCAATGGCCGGGCGAGCAAGCCCGCATAGTACGAAAGCCAGGCAGAGAAGGATTCCTCGATAGATCGGCGTTCTCATGCTTCAACTCCTTGTGGTGGTGGCCATGCATGGCCAGTTGCTGCCCAAGAAGGAGGCAATGGACGCGCCCGTTTGCCGACGCACCGAAATCCATTGACTTCAAATAACTTACAGGTGGAGTGCCTCTTCTTCAGTTCCAGATTTGGGCCTGCCCCAGAGAAGGCGGAGTTCCAGATTTGAACCCTCCCCAGCCTTCCAGAGAGATGCTGAGCTGGACGTTCCAGATTCGAAACCGTGATGGTTGTCCAGGGTTCCAAAAATGAAACCTGGTGACGGGCCGATGGCAAGAAAGCCCCTCATTCAACATTACTTACGGCCCTTCTCTCACCTGGTCTGGGTTCTGCAGTCGGTGCTCTCGGTCAGTTGGAGGCCGCCCGTCCAAAGGTCTAGAACTAAGCAGCTCCGGGCTAAGACATCTCCGGAGAAGCATGGGTACAGGAGTGTTGCTATGAAGAAGCCAGTAATCGCCGTCTTCCTGTTCTACCTAACCACCAGAGTGCTAGCCCAGGAGATCGATGAGGCGATCATCAGTCCGCGCTTCGAATACGGGCCCGCTTATATGCTGAATGGCGCGTTTTCAGCTTATGCCTCTGGCGCCGTGGAGGGGAGCTATTATTATATGCTCTCAACCAACGGTTACCTTTCCGGCTCACCTGCTACGGCATTGCCTAACGGGGAGTGCCGCTATTACGACGATGTGGACAAAGTGCAGCGGGCCATTCGCGAGGAGGTGGTCGGTTACCGCGGCAATAACACGTTCGCCTTTTTCCAGTCCGCCAATCCTGCCTTCACGAGGTTCCGCACCGTCTCCCCTTGTTTCGATGGACGCTCAGGTGAGCAGACCGAGCAGCAGCACCGCACCTTTGCCTACGGCGCCGGCAGCACCGTCGTCTCTGCCGTTAAGGGCAAGGCCTACCTGACCGTCAACCGCACGCGCATCCGCAAGAGGCCGGACAGCACCTCTCCTTACGAGTTGTCCTCGACCGGTGCTGAGTGGCAGACCGGGGACTTCGACCAAATCTTCATTGGGGCAAAGGAAACGCTAAGTGCCGCGATGAATACCCCGACCTCCACTTCGACCCTCTGCCGAGGTCAGGTCAACCCACCGGCCAACGAGACGTGCACTTCCGCTTTCGTCTGGAAACTCACTCCTCTCGTCCGCATCACCGATGGCCTGGTGGATCCTGTGGACGGGCAAACCAAGACCTTTAGCGCTCTACCTCCGCTCTTGGCCGAAATCAATACGGCCACGGAAAGCCTGCCCATCTTTTCTGGGATCGGCTCTCAGGGAGCGGTGCTGTTCGGTTTTATGGAATTCGGACACATCTGTGTAGCATGGGATATGGCACAGACTCCACCACGGTGCACGCAGCCCGGCTTCCCAGGTCGCCTGGCTGCTGTCTTCCTGACCGACACCTCAACCACGGTGAGGCCCTCGTCGGCCCGGCTCCACTTCAAGAAGGGTAACTCCTGGATTCCCATGAACGCCGATGGTACTTTCCCAACCGTTCCGGACGACCTTTCCGGCATGATCGGATTGAACTCCATCAGTGATGTGAAGTTCAATCCGATCAACTCCACCTGGAATGCTTGGACAGACGAGAGCATCCCAACCGATGCCACAACTGCGGGCTGCGAGGACTCCTTCTCGCCAGGTCGGGGCCGCCGTCTGGCCTTCGTGAACCTGGCCACCTACGTCAAAACCACCTTCTGGCCCTCTCGGAACGAATCCGGCCGAGGCAATCCAATAGGGCACTACGTCTTTTCTCCAACCTGCAACTGCCTGCGCGAGTTTGTCTTCTACTCAAGCACTGATTATGCTTGCTATACTTTGCCCGCCTGGCAGACGAGCTTCACTTCGCTCGGCTCAGAGGTCGTGGTACGAAGGTGGCTAGACGGGGCGCCCAGCCAGTGACGAGATCCGCTTTGCGGCGGATCTTCCGGACCGCGCTGATCAGGCGGCTTGCTTCGCGGCACCGTCAACTGAGGTGCATGGCGGGCGCGACCGCTTTGAACGCTTGAAAACAGGTTTCGGCGCACCCGGGAAGACTTCGAGCGCACCGGATTATATTTCAGCGGGCCGGCGAAGCCTTCGAGCGCCTCAGATTGGAATTCTGCGTGCCCAGCGAGGCTTGCGATCCAATAGATTAGAGAACGGCGCGCCCGAAGAGCTGTCGAGCCCGCAAAACTCGGCTCCAGAGCTTCGGAGATGACGTGAAGTCAGCTGGAATGGGATTCGGCGCGTTCGAGATGACGTCGAGCGCTTCGCATTGGAATCCAGCGCGGCCGTTTTGAATCTCGGCCCTTCGCACTCCAATTCGCCGCATCGGAATTCAAATCGACCGCACTCGTTGTCAATTTGCGCGTTCGATCTCTATTTCAGAGCGCTCGTTGTCTCATCGAGCCCTTCGAATTCCAATTCGAGGGGCTCGAGGTCATCCTCGGCGCATTGGCAGTCATTCTTGCAGACTCGCAGCCTGCCCGCGCCCGCTCCTCGTCATCTGGCGCCCGCCTCGGGTCACTCATCGGACGCTCCTCCTCCCGCGGAGATCCCCAGCCTCTTCATGTAGCGATGAAAGGTCACCTTGGGAAGCTCCAGGCTCTCGCGGGCAGCCTTCACACTGCCAGCGTGGAGCTCCAGACGAGACAGGATCAGCTCGCGCTGGAAGGCGTGAACGGCGTCGCGCATCGTAGCCCCCTCACCAAGAAACGGCCCGGCCTTCGGGTTGGGGCTGGCGCGGCGGAGGTCCGGCAGGCAGGCGTCGAGGAGCGCCGGATCGATCCAGGCTCCAGGGCGGGCATGGATTACGAAGAGCGAGCAGGCGCGGGCCAGCTCCCTCACGTTCCCGGGCCAGCCATAAGCTACCAATGCCCGGAGCGCTTCGCGGGTGAAGCCGAGGGTGCGCTTGCGCTGCTTGCGCTCGTGGTGCCGCCGGAAATGATCGAGCAGCAGCGGGATGTCCCAGGGACGCTCGCGCAGGGGGAGGAGAGGGATCGTCAGGCTGCGGAAACGATCATGGAAGTCGGCCCGCAGCTTGCCCTCGCGGACCGCCTCGTCCAAATCCTGATTGGTTGCGAGGATCACGCCCACGTTGATCCGCATCTCCCGCGTCTGCCCCACGGGCACAACGGTATGGTTTTCCAGAACCCGCAGCAGATGGGCCTGTGCCCGGAGCGAGAGCTCCGCTACCTCGTCGAGGAAAAGGAGGCCGCCTTCCGCGGCACGAAAGAAGCCAGGCTCGTCGGTCAGGGCGCCGGTGAAGGAGCCTCTCTTGTGGCCGAAGAAGCGCGAGGCCGCCAGCTCGTCGGTGATCTCGGCGCAGTTGACGACGACCAGCGGCTTGCGGCGGCGTCCGCTGTAGGCATGAAGATAGCGGGCCACGAGGTCCTTGCCCGTGCCCCGCTCGCCGAGGATCAGGATCGGCTCCGGGTTTTCGGCTTCGAGCGACGGGATGAAGGTTTCGTGGAGCGCGCGCCGCAGCGCCTGGATGTGCGTGGAGTCGCCGAGGATCTCCGGCGCATCGTCGGGCACCGGCGAGTCAAGAAGCTCCCGCAGCTCGCGCTCCTGACGCTGGTGACGGAAGGTGAACCCGAAGACGTGGCCGACTGCGGCGGCATACCTCTCCAGCCAGTCGCGGTCCTGCTCGCCGTAGGCCTCTGTGATCCCGCTGCTCTGGAGGTAGACCACCGCGAGCACCACGCCGCGCAATGGATCGCAGATCGGCGCGCAGAGGACGCTGTATCCGCCCCCTTCGAGCGAGGGAGTGCGCGCGGCGTCGGCCTGCAGCCTCGGGTCTTCGATAAGCTCGGTCCGGCCGCTCTCGATCACCCGATGGATCACCGAAGGGCTCACGCCGCGGACGGACTCTCCCCTCTCACAGGCCTTGACCTGCTCCGCCGTAAGGTTGCCCAGCACGTGGATATGGCGCAGGCGCAGGGGATCGCGCTCTTCGACCAGCAGGAGGAGGGCCTTGCGGGCGCCGAACCCGCGGGCGGCGGCTTCGAACGAGGCTTTGAGCGCGGTTTCCTGGTCGCCGTCGCTGGACAGCACGGCGAGCAGCTCGTTCATCGCTTCCAGGAGTTGGGCGTAGTCGCGACTCGGCATTGCGCCGGCAACGGTATCAAAATCCGATACGATCCCCCGCCAGGAGGCTGCCCATGGACTTCTCCATCCCCGAGCGCGTGCGGGAGATCGCCGGCACGATCCGTTCCTTCCTGGACAGGGAGATCGTCCCCCTGGAGCGACAGCTCTTCGCCCGCGGCTTCGGCGCGGTGACGGGGGAGCTCGACCGGCTGCGCGACGAGGTGCGGCGGATGGGCCTCTTCCCTCCCCACCTGCCCAAGGAGTGGGGCGGCGGCGGGCTGACGCTCCTGGAGTTCGCCCTTGTCAGCGAGGTGCTGGGCCGCAGCCCGCTCGGCCATTACGTCTTCAACTGTCAGGCGCCGGACGCGGGCAACATGGAGCTTCTCCTCCAATACGGATCGGTCGAGCAGCGCGAGCGGTGGCTCCGCCCCCTGGTTCGCGGCGAGGTGCGGAGCTGCTTCGGCATGACCGAGCCCGACTTTGCAGGGTCGAACCCGGTCTGGATGGGCACCACTGCCCGCCGCGAGGGCGACGACTACATCCTCGACGGCCGCAAGTGGTTCACCTCCTCGGCCGAGGGCGCCGCCTTCTGCGTGGTCATGGCGGTCACCTCCCCCTCCGGAAAGCCTCATTCCCGGGCGAGCATGATCCTGGTCCCCATGGACGCCCCCGGCTTCGGGATCGTGCGCAACCTGCCGGTCATGGGCGAGGCGGGCGAGGGGTGGATGAGCCACGCCGAGGTGGCTCTCCAGGGCGTGCGCGTACCCGTGGCGAACCGGATCGGCGAGGAGGGGGCCGGCTTCACCCTCGCCCAGGAGCGCCTCGGCCCCGGCCGCATCCACCACTGCATGCGCTGGATCGGCATCTGCGAACGGGCTTTCGACCTGATGTGCACCCGCGCCGCCGAGCGGGAGATCGCCCCCGGCGAGCCCCTGGGAACCCGGCAGATCGTCCACGCCTGGATCGCGGAGAGCCGCGCCGCCATCGACGCCGCCCGGCTCATGGTCCTGCGCACGGCGTGGCGCATCGACAACGAAGGGGCGAGCGCCGCCCGCGACGATGTGTCATTGATCAAGTTTCAGGTGGCCGGCGTGCTCCAGGAAGTGCTCGACCGGTCCATCCAGGTGCACGGCGGCTATGGCCTACTCGACGAATTGCCCCTCGCCTTCTGGTGGCGGCACGAGCGCGCCTCTCGCATCTACGACGGACCCGACGAGGTCCACAAGACCTCCGTGGCCCGCCGAATCCTCGCCCGCTACGGCATGGAGCGGAAGCGGTGAGCGAAACCCGACAGGTTCGCCCAGGCGAGGAGCTGGACGCCGGTCCTCTCGAAGCCTGGCTGCGTGAGCGATTGTCCCTGCCTCCAGGCCCATTGGAAATCGAGCAGTTCCCGGGCGGGCACTCGAACCTCACCTACCTGCTGCGCTTCGGCGACAGGGAGATGGTCCTGAGGCGTCCGCCCTTCGGCTCCAAGGTGAAGACGGCCCACGACATGGGGCGCGAGTACCGCGTGCTCTCTCACCTGCAGGGGCATTACCCCAAGGCCCCCGCCACCCTGGCTTGCTGCGATGGCCCGGAGGTGATCGGCGCCCCCTTCTATGTGATGGAGCGGGTCCGCGGAGTGATCTTTCGAGACCAGCGCTCCGGGACGGAGGACCTGCGCCGATTGAGCGAGGAGCTGGTGGACGGCCTGGCCGAGCTTCACGCCGTGGACTATCAGGAGGCCGGGCTAGCGGACTTCGGCCGGCCGGAGGGTTACGTCGAGCGGCAGGTGAACGGCTGGCGCAAACGGTGGGAGGGCTCCCGCACCGATGACGTGCCGGACATCGAGCGCGCCGCCGCCTGGCTTTCCGATCACCGGCCCGTGGAGCACGGAGCGGTGCTCGTCCATAATGATTACAAATACGACAACGTGGTCTTCGCGCCGGACCTCTCCCGCATCGTAGCCGTGTTCGATTGGGAGATGTCCACCATCGGCGATCCGCTGCTCGACCTGGGGACCACGCTCGGCTACTGGGTCGATCCGGACGACGACCCGATGCTGCGGATGTTACCCTCAGGCCCCACCACGACTCCGGGAAACCTCAGCAGGATTGAGGTGGTCCAGCGCTACGCGGCGACGACCGGCCGCAATATTTCAGACGGGTCAGACGCGGTCTTCGCCTATGTCTTCGGCCTGTTCAAGATCGCGGTCATCGCCCAGCAGATCTACTACCGCTTCCAGCAGGGCCTCACCAAGGACCCCCGCTTCGCCGCCATGATCACCTCGGTGAAGCTGCTCGGACGCACGGCAGTCTCGGCCCTCGACAACGGGCGGATCGACCGGCTGGGATGATCACCGGTCTCCTTCGCTTCCATCTCCGAGTCGGAGCCCGGCTGGCGCTGCGGGTCATGGCGCCGATCCTGGCAGCCGTGGTCGGCGGCATGATGCTCCTGGGCGTCGACTTCATCAACTCCTTTGGCATCCTGCTCTTCGGCAGCTCGGGCGGCCTGATCATCGCCTTTGCCTGCCTCGGAGTCGCCTCGATCGCGGCGCCGCGGATCTGCCGGGGGCTCGACGGCTGGATGCGGCACCTGCCCGTCTCGGGGCTCGCCCATCGCCGGGCCGCAATGCTCGCCATCGCCGCCGCCCAGGCCTCGCTCCTCCTCCTGCTCCTCTTCTTCGCTGCCGCGGCCGCCAAGAATGGAGCCCACCCGTATCCCAGTCTCGCCGGCCTGCTCATCGCTCTACCCGCAGCCGCTCTGGCCGCAATGCCGGTCCGCTTCCTGGCCCGTGCCCTCGCCATGACAGCCGCGTTCCTCCCCTTTTCCGGCGGATGGCTGCCGGTCGCCCTCGGGGCAGTCCTCCTGATCGTCGCGGATGCGCTCGCGGGCCCTCTCCGGAAGACCCCGCCGGGAATTTCGTTCGCTCGGAGGGGGACCGGCCGCTGGCTGGAAGCGCGGATCGCCTGGCGCGCCCTCGGCGGCTCACTCCTGGGCGCCTACTTGACCAGCCTGCTCCCTCTCGGCGCCGCCATGCTGTTCGTCCGCAACAACGAGCTCGCCCCGGTCTACGTCCGGCTGGGAGCGCTCCTCGGCGGCGGCACGGCCGTGGTCCTTCTCCTCTCCGGCCTGGGAGAGAGCCTGGCCGTCCGCCGTCCGGCCTGGCCCTGGTCGCGCTCGCTCCCCTGGACGGCCCGGCAGCGCGTGCTCTTCGACAGTCTCTTCCTCGGAGCGCACGCCCTCCCGCTCGTCCTGCTCACCGCCTGGATCGAGCCGCTCGCGGCCGTCGCGGTCCTCCTGATCATCCCGTTCCTCGGCGCGCGGACGGCCGGAGCCGTGCGCCGCGCGCCGGAGCGCCGGACCGGGGCCTCGGGGGAGATCCTGATCGAGGGCATGCTCCTCGCCTTTGCCGTCGCCCTCCTCCCCTGGGTCTCCCTGCTCGCCCTGATCGGAACGCCTTTGGCCGTGCGGGCCGCGGCCGAGCGCGAGCGGCGCCAGAAAGTCAGTCGCTGGCAGGAGATCCACCACCTGGCCGTGGGCGATCCCCAGTCCTGGAGTTCCGGATGATCCGGCTCGACAAGGTCGGGTTCTCCTATCGCGACGGCCAGCCGGTCCTCTCCGAGGTGAGCGTGGAGATCCCCGCCGGCCTCACCCTGCTCCTGGGGCCGAACGGCTGCGGCAAGAGCACGCTCCTCAAGATCGCGGCGGGAGTCGAGCAGCCCGATCAGGGGAGGGTCGAGGTGGACGGCCGCGACCTCTGGACCGACGAGGCCGAGGCGCGGCGGACCCTCGCCTACGTGCCCGAGCAGCCGGACCTGACCCCCTACGCCACCGTGCGGGAGATCCTCGGCCTCGTCTGCCGCCTCCGTGGAGAGCCTCGCCAGTCTGCCGAACAGGCGCTCGCCCTGGTCGGGCTGGACCGCCTGGCGCAGCGCTCGGTGCGGGAGCTGTCCATGGGCCAGCGCCGCCGGGCCGTGCTCGCCGCGGCCCGGATCGGCACGCCGGCCCACCTCCTCCTCGACGAGCCGCTGGAAGCCATGGACCGCGGCGCGCGGGAAGACATCCTGACCTGGATCGGAGGCCGCCTCGCCGCGGGCGCCGCCGTGGTGGTGGTCTCCCACGACATCGAGCCCTTCGCCCCCCTGGCGGACCGGGCCTTCACCGTGCGGGACGGCCACTGTCTCAGCTCGGGAGAGCTGCCGGGCGATCCCGGAGAGAGGATGGCCGTGCTGGAGAGGTTGGCGCGGGGGTGAGGACCCCCGCCCTGATACCCCTCCTGGCCCTCCTGGCCCTCCTCGCCCTCGCCTGCCAGCCGCGGGAGCGCGCCGCCGGTCCGCTCCCCCAGGAAGCCTACGTCTGGCAGCGGGCGTGGAGCCCGGCCGTGCGCGCGGCGGTCAGCCACTCCTCGGACTTCGCCGGCCTGACGGTGCTCGCCGCGGAGATCGACCTCTCCCGCTCCCCCTTCCGCGCCTTCCGGGTCGGGATCGACTGGCGATCGCTGCGGGATGCCGGCCGGCCGGTGGGGCTGGCGCTGCGCATCGGCCGGTTCCAGGGCTGGGGCGGCGGGACCGGCCGCTTCGAGGATGAGCCGGAGACGGTCCGGCGGCTCGCCGATCTCGCCGGAGAGCTGGCGAAACAGGCGCGCTCCCACGGCCTCGACCTCCGGGAAATCCAGATCGACTACGACTGCCCCGAGTCCAAGCTCTCCGACTATCCCATCCTCATCGAAGCCGTGCGCCGGAGCGTGGCGCCAGCCCCGGTCACGGTCACCGCGCTCCCCACCTGGCTGCGGCATCAGCGGGCCTTCCAGAGCCTCTCCCGGAAGACGGACGGAATCGTCCTCCAAGTTCACTCGTTGAAGCCACACTCCGACCTCGTCGATCCCGAAGAGGCGGCCCGGGCCGTGGAAGAGGCGGCCAAGGCCGGGCGCCCATTCCGGGTCGCGCTGCCGACCTACGCCACGGCCGACCCCGGCGCCATGGCAGAACTGGTGCGGCGCTGGACCGGGGACCGTCCCGCGGAGCTCGCGGCCCTGGTCTGGTACCGGCTCCCGGTGACGTCCGACACCCGCAACTGGGCGCCGGCCACGCTGAAAGCCGTGATGGCCGGCCGCGCTCCCCGGCGGGAGATCCGCACCGCGCTCCGCCATCCGAGCCCCGCCCTCGTCGAGATCGACCTCCTCAACACGGGCGAGGCCGAGGTCCCTCTGCCTTCCCCCATCGATTTGAGCTGGGATTCGGATACCCTGATCGCTGCCGACGGTCTATACGGATACAGGCTTCTCCCGTCGGGTCCACGCGAGGCCCGGCTGGAGAACCCCGAGCCGATCCGACGGGTGCGGCCCGGGGAGCGGCGTACGATCGCCTGGTTTCGATTCCAAGGATCTACGGAGGTCCACGTTGAAATCCCCTAGGCCGTTCCTCATCGCCGCCGCGCTGCTGATCGCCGTCCCGGTCCTCTGGGCCTGCGCGCCCTACCTTCCCAACTGGCTGCTGGGATCGGAGGAAACGTTTTTCGACGGCCCCACGGGGAAGCTCAAGCAGGAGCTGGAGCAGCTTGGGTCCAGCCCGCCGTTCAAGGCCGTGCCGAGCCAGGAGAGCTTCGACGCCGAAGTCCTCGCGGCCGAGCGCGCGGACCTGGCGGAGGCGATGGAACGGCACGGCACCTGGACCATCCTGCGGGTGCAGGTCATGGACAACGTCGTGCGGCTCCGGGAGGCGCTCGCCCGCGTCCGGGAGAACCACGCGCCCTCCGGCCTGAAGGTCCCCCAGCCGCTGCTGCCCGAGTTCGCCGACTACCTCGAGGGCGCGATCGCCTACCACGAGGGGCGATACGAGGCCGCGGTCCAGGCCTGGGAGAGGCTGCTCCGGCGGCCCCAGGAAGAACGGCGCTTCCGCTCGACCTGGGCGGCCTACATGATCGGCAGGGCCAGCATCCCCGGCGACCGGGACCGCGCGGTTAAGTCGTTCCAGCTCACCCGCGACCTCGCCCTGCAAGGCTTCGAAGACAGGCTGGGCCTCGCGGCTTCCAGCCTCGGCTGGGAGGCCTATGCCGAGATCGCCCAGGAGCGCTACGCCCGCGCCCTCATCCTCTACGCGCAGCAGTTCCGGGCCGGCGACCCCGGCGCCCTGGTCTCGATCAGGCTCACCTGCGGCGACCTCCTGGACAAGCCCGAAGCGCTGATCCGCGTCGCCAGGAACCCCGAAGCCAGGGCGATCTTCACGGCCTGGATCGTCTCCCGCAACCCCGAGGGCCGCAATGCCTGGGAGCGAGCGCTCAAGGCCGCCGATGTCCGCGACGCCGTCGGCGCCGACCGGCTCGCCTGGGCTGCCTACCTGAGCGGCGACTTCACCGCCGCCGCGGCCTGGCTCGACCACGCGCAGGAACCATCGCCGATCGCAAAATGGGTCCGGGCTCGCCTGCTGCTGCGCGACGGCAAGCTCGACGAGGCCCGCGCCCTTCTCGCCGACGTGGCCAACACCGCCGGCGGCCTTCCCGACCTCGGGATCGACATGGACGAAGCCATGCAGATCGTCTATGAGACCGGGGAGGTCCTGGCCGCGCCTCAGCGGGCCCTGGGCGAGGAAGCCGTGGTCCGTGTCACCCAGCAGGACTACACCGGCGCCCTCGACCGCTTCCTGCGCGCCGGCTACTGGATGGACGCCGCCTACCTGGCCGAGCAGGTGCTCACGCTCGACGAGTTGAAGGCTTACGTGGATGCCACCTGGCCGGCCGATCTGGCCGCGAAGTACGAGCCGCCCGCCGGCGATGCCTGGGAGCCGCTCCTCGTCGGCGGTTACACCACGCCTTCACCGGAGCGCCTCGCCCGGGACGTGCGCAACCTTCTGGGGCGGCGCCTGGCCCGTGAAGGCCGGCTTCGGGACGCCCTGGCCTACGTCCCGACCGATCGCCGTCCCGTCCTGGAGAGGCTGGCCGGGCATCTCGAAGCGGGCCGCGACAGGCAGCGCCCGGGTGCGGAGCGCGGGCGGGAGCTCTTCCAGGCCGCCTGCCTGACGCGCCACAAGGGCATGCACCTCACCGGCACCGAAGTGGAGCCCGACTGGACCCTGGTGGAAGGCGATTACAACGTGGCGGAGTGGACCTTCAAAAGCCGCGACCTGCGCCGGGAGAACCGCCTCCTGCGCGAAACCGACGACGAGACCGCCCGGGTGAAGAAGAACCGGGTGAGTCCCTGGAAGCGCTTCCACTACCGCTACCGCGCCGCGGACCTCGCCTGGGAAGCGGCGAGCCTGCTGCCCTCCGGAGACGAGAAGGCGGGGATGCTCGCGACCGCCGGAAGCTGGATCGAGCACGCCGACCCCCAGGCCGCAGACCGCTTCTACAAGCAGCTCGTCCGCTGCTGCGGCTCCACGGAGCTGGGCCGCGAGGCCGACGAGCTGCGCTGGTTCCCGGAGGCGGACGCCTGTCCTGACGAAGAGGAGCGGTCCAAGAGACCGACCGCTCCTTGAGGGCGATGCTAGACTCCGCGCCGTGAATGTCGCGATCCTCGGCGGAGGCCCGGCGGGCCTCTATCTCGCTCTCCTCATGAAGAAGGCCGATCCGTCGCACCGGATCACCGTCGTCGAGCGCAACCGGCCCGACGATACGTTCGGGTGGGGCGTGGTGTTCTCCGAGCAGACCCTCGGCAATCTCCAGGCTGCCGATCCCGAGACCCATGCCGCCATCACCTCCCACTTCGCCCGGTGGGACGACATCGACATCCATTACAAGGGGACGACGATCACGTCCGGCGGCCATGGCTTCGCCGGCATCGCCCGGCGCTCGCTCCTCGGCCTCCTCCAACGCCGCGCGGCGGAGCTGGGCGTCGAGCTGCGCTTCCAGACCGAGTTCAAGGACGACTCCGATTTCGAAGCGGACCTGATCGTCGGGGCGGACGGCGTCAACAGCGCGGTGCGGCGGCGGCATGCGGACGTGTTTCAGCCCGACGTGGACGTGCGCCCCGCGAAGTTCATCTGGCTCGGCACCACCTTTCCCTTCGAAGCCTTCACGTTCGTGATCGTCGAGAACGGGCACGGCGTGTTCCAGGCCCACGCGTACCGGTTCGAGGAGGGGCTCTCCACCTTCATCGTGGAGTGCGATCCGCTCTCCTGGCGGAACGCGGGCTTCGACCGGATGAACGTGGACGAGACCCTCGCCGCCTGCCAGGAGATGTTCGGCCCCTGGCTCGGCGGGCATCCGCTCCTCGAAAACATCCCGCCGCACATGCGCGAGCATCCGTGGATCAACTTCAACCGCGTGCGCTGCCAGAAGTGGTATGACGGTAACGTAGCGCTGATCGGCGACGCGGCCCATACCGCCCACTTCTCCATCGGTTCGGGCACCAAGCTCGCCATGGAGGATTCGATCGCCCTCTCGCGCTGGCTCCATACCGAGCCCTGCATGGAGAAGGCGCTCGCCAGTTTTCAGGAAGAGCGCATGACCGACGCGCTCCGCCTCCAGAACGCGGCGCGCAACTCCATGGAGTGGTTCGAGAACGTCCGGCGCTACACCCGGCTCGACCCGCCGCAGTTCGCCTACAGCCTGCTCACCCGCAGCCAGCGCGTCAGCCACGAGAACCTGCGCCTGCGCGACAGCGCCTACCTCGAAGGCGTCGAGCGCTGGTTCGCCAGCGCCGTAAAGCCCATCCCGCCCATGTTCACCCCGTTCACGCTGCGGGGAATGACGCTGCGCAACCGCATCGTGGTCGCTCCCATGGACATGTACAGCGCCGAGGACGGCACGCCCAACGACTTCCACCTGGTCCACCTGGGCGCCCGCGCCCTCGGCGGGGCCGGCCTGGTCGTCACGGAGATGACCTGCGTCTCTCCCGAGGCGCGGATCAGTCTGGGCTGCACCGGCATGTACAGACCCGAGCACGTCGAGGCCTACCGCCGGGTCGTGGATTTCGTCCACACCTGGAGCGGCGCGAAGATCTGCCTCCAGCTCGGCCATTCGGGACCCAAGGGTTCCACCAAGCGCATGTGGGAGGGGATGGACGAGCCGCTCGGTATCGAGGACGGTGGCGGCTGGGACGTGATCGGCCCCTCGCCCGTGCCCTGGAGCCCGCGTAATCCGATACCGCGGGAGATGACCCGGGAGGACATGGACCTCGTCCGCGAGCAGTTCGTGCGCGCCACCCGGATGGCGATCGACGCGGGCTTCGACATGGTCGAGCTGCACTGCGCCCACGGCTATCTCCTGTCGAGCTTCATCACGCCGCTGACGAACCGGCGGACCGACGAGTACGGCGGGTCTCTCGCAAACCGGCTGCGCTATCCGCTGGAGGTGTTCGACGCCATGCGCGCGGTCTGGCCGGAGGACCGGCCCATGTCCGTGCGTATCTCGGCGACCGACTGGGTCGAGGACGGGATTGACGGCCCCGAGGCCGTGGAGATCGCCCGCGCCTTTCACGCGGCGGGCGCGGACATCCTCCACATCTCGGCCGGCCAGACCTCCATCAACGCGAAGCCGGTCTACGGGCGGATGTTCCAGACCCCGTACTCGGACCGCATCCGCAACGAGACCGGGATCCCGACGATCGCGGTGGGCAACATCACCGAGCCCGACCAGGTGAACTCGATCCTCGCCGCGGGCCGCGCGGACCTCTGCGCCCTGGCCCGCCCGCACCTGGCCGATCCGCAATGGACGCTGCGCGCCGCCGCCGAATACGGGCTCGGGGAGGATTTCTGGCCCGTGCAATACCACTCGGGCGCCAAGCAGCTCGAGCGCAACCTGGCGCGGGCCAAACAGCAGGCCCAGGAGATGCTGGGCACGAGCACGGTATGAGACCCTCACCCCCCAACCCCCTCTCCCACACGCACTCACACCCGCCCGGGAGAGGGGGAGCCGGATTGCTTTTGGGCGGGCGGTGGCGCCCCTCTCCCGGGGGTCGGGAGTGCGGATGGGAGAGGGGACGGGGGTGAGGGTTCCGGGCACCACGGACCTTAAGGAGACAACCACCTTGCACGACCGCATTCCCGTCGCAGACATCCGCCCGACGAGCTTCGCCTGGAGCGTCGAGGACCGGGTCGCCACCATCACGCTGAACCGCCCGGAGCGCAAGAACCCGCTCACGTTCGAGTCCTACCGCGAGCTGTCCGACACCTTTGACCGCCTGCGCCGGGTGGACGAAGTGCGGACGGTCGTGATCACCGGCTCGGGCGAGAACTTCTGCTCGGGGGGCGACGTTCACGACATCATCGGCCCGCTTGTCCAATGGCGCGAGGAGAAGCGCATGGACAAGCTGCTCGCCTTCACCCGCCTGACCGGCGAGCTGGTCCGCACCATCCGCGCCTGCCCGCAGCCGGTCATCGCGGCCATCGACGGCATGTGCGTGGGCGCCGGCGCCATCCTCGCCATGGCCTCGGACATGCGGCTGGGCACGGCGCGCAGCCGCGTCGCCTTCCTCTTCGTCAAGGTCGGCCTCTCCGGAGCGGACATGGGAGCGTGCGCCATGCTGCCGCGCATCATCGGACAGGGCCGCGCCGCCGAGCTGCTCTACACCGGGCGCTTCATGGAGGGGCCCGAGGCCGAGCGCTGGGGGTTCTACAACCGCCTCGCCGAGCCCGACAGGCTCCTCGCCGAAGCTCAGGCCCTCGCGGCTTCTCTCGCCCGGGGACCCGCGTTCGCCCACTCCATCACCAAGAAGGCGCTGCACCAGGAGTGGGCCATGGGCGTCGACGAAGCGATCGAGGCCGAGGCCCAGGCCCAGGCCATCTGCATGCAGACCGAGGACTTCGCCCGCGCCTACCGGGCGTTCGTGGCCAAAGAGAAGCCCGTCTTCCAGGGGGACTGATGACCGATACCACCTTCCTCTCCTGGCCGTTCTTCGAGGACTCGCACCGCGCCCTCGCGCGGGAGTTGGAGGAGTGGACCGAGCGCGAGATAGCGCCGCTCGCCCAGCACGAGCCCGCGGACCTCCACGACCTCGATACCACCTGCCGCGAGCTCGTCCGCCGTCTCGCGTCCGGCGGCTGGCTTCGCTACGCAGTCGGCGATCGCCTCGACGTCCGCACTCTCTGCCTGATCCGCGAGACCCTGGCCCGCACCTCCGGCCTCGCCGACTTCGTCTTCGCCATGCAAGGCCTGGGCAGCGGTCCGATCTCCCTCTTCGGCTCCGACGAGCTGCGCCAGACCTGGCTGCCGCGGGCGGCGTCCGGCGAGGTGCTCCCCGCCTTCGCGCTCTCCGAGGCCGAGGCCGGCTCCGATGTGAACGCCATGACCACGGCCGCCCACCGCGAGGGCGCGGGATACATGATCGAAGGCGAGAAGACCTGGATCTCCAACGCCGGCCTGGCGGACTTCTACGTGGTCTTCTGCCGCATGCCCGAGCTGGGCGAAAAAGGTTTCGGAGCGTTCGTGGTGGAGGCGTCCAACCCCGGCCTCATCGTGACCGCCCGGCTCGACCTGATGGCGCCGCATCCGCTGGGCACGATCCGCTTCGAGCGCTGCCGCGTGCCCGCCTCCGCCATGCTGGGCGAGCCCGGCCGGGGCCTTCGCGTCGCGCTCGGCACGCTGGACGTGTTCCGCTCCACCGTGGGCGCAGCCGCGCTCGGCTTCGCCCGCCGCGCCTTGGACGAAGCCGTGAGCCACGTCCGCAAAAGAAAGGTTTTCGGCAAGCCGCTCGCGGACTTGCAACTCACCCAGGCGCGGATCGCGGACATGGCGGTGGGGGTGGATGCGAGCGCCCTCCTCGTCTATCGCGCCGCCTGGACGCGCGACGCGTGCGCGACGCGGGTCACGCGCGAGGCGGCCATGGCCAAGCTCTACGCGACCGAGACGGCGCAGCGCGTGATCGACGATGCCGTGCAGCTCCTGGGCGGGCGGGGAGTGCTCGCGGGCGCGCCGGTCGAGCGCCTCTACCGCGAGGTCCGCGCCCTGCGCATCTACGAAGGGACCAGCGAGGTCCAGAAGCTGGTGATCGCCGGCCAGATCCTCAAGGAGACTCCAGATGCCTAGACTCCCCGGGGGAGCCACGGCCCACGCCGACACCTTCTGCCGCGAGCTCCTCCCTCCGCCCGAGCTGCTGCCCGAGATGGACTACGGCGGCATCCCCGAGCTCGCCTACCCGGACCGCATCAACTGCGCCGCCGAGCTTCTGGATACCCGGATCGCCGCGGGCGACGGAGACCGCATCGCCTTCCACTTCCCCGGCGGACGCTGGACCTATCGCGAGCTGACGGAGACCGCGAACCGCATCGCCCATGTCCTCGTGGAGGACCTCGGCCTCGTCCCGGGCAACCGCGTGCTCCTGCGCGGCTTCAACAATCCGATGATGGCAGCCTGCTGGTTCGCGATCCTCAAGGCCGGCGGCATCGTGGTCTGCACCATGCCGCTGCTGCGCACGCGCGAGCTGGCCTACATCGCGGAAAAAGCGGACATTCGCCTGGCGCTCACCGACGTACGCATCCGCGAGGCTTGCGATCAGGCCATGGAAGGATCGCGCGTGGTGACCTTTCAAGACGCGGAGCTCGAAGAGCTGATGCAGGGCAAGCCCGCCACCTTCGACAATTGCGATACAGCGGCTGACGACATCTCCATGATCGGCTTCACCTCGGGCACCACGGGCAACGCCAAGGGGACGGTCCACCTGCACCGCGACGTGATCGCGGTCTGCGACTGCTTCCCGCCGTACGTGCTCAAACCGCATCGCGACGACGTCTTCGCGGGCTCGCCGCCCTTCGCCTTCACGTATGGATTGGGTGGGCTGCTGCTCTTCCCGATGCGGATCGGCGCCTCGGCGGTGCTGCTGGAGCAGTCCGCGCCGCCGCAGCTCATCCAGGGCATCCAGGACTTCCGCGCGACGGTCGTGTTCACTGCGCCGACGGCCTACCGGGCGATGCTCGGCCTGCTGGAGAAACATGACATATCGAGCCTGCGCGCCTGTGTCTCCGCGGGCGAGCATCTGCCGCGCCCGACCTGGGAGGCCTGGCAGGAGGCGACCGGCCTCGGGATCATCGACGGCATCGGCTCGACGGAGATGCTGCACATCTTCATCAGCGAGTCGGGGGACGGCATCCGCCCCGGCTCCACGGGCCGGGCGGTCCCCGGCTATCGAGCACGAATCGTGGACGACGAAGGCCGCGAGGTACCCATCGGCACCGTGGGCAAGCTGGCAGTCAAGGGACCGACAGGCTGCCGCTACCTGGACGATCCGGAGCGTCAGGCCGGCTACGTGCAGAACGGCTGGAACCTGACCGGCGACTCGTTCACGCAGGATGAGGAAGGTTATTTCTGGTACCAGGCGCGCACGGACGACATGATCATTTCCTCGGGCATCAACATCTCGGGCGTGGAGGTGGAGAACGTGCTCCTGGAGCATCCCAAGGTGCTGGAGTGCGGAGTCATCGGAGTGCCGGACCAGGAGCGCGGCCACGTAGTGAAAGCCTTCATCGTGCTCCGTCCGGGCAATCCCGGAACCCCCGAGCTGGTCAAAGAGCTGCAGGACTACGTGAAGTCCGTGATCGCCCCCTACAAGTACCCGCGCCAGATCGAGTTCGCGGAGAGCCTCCCCCGTACGCTGACCGGCAAGCTCCAGCGCTTCCGCCTGAGGGAGCGAGAGGAATGAATCTTCAACCAGAAGGCTGGGCCGCGCCGGTCGGCTACGCAAACGGAGTCGCGGTCCAGGGCCGTCAGGTTTACATCGCCGGCCAGATAGGCTGGAACCCCGCCACTTGCCAGTTCGAGACCGACGACCTCGCCGAGCAGGTGCGGCAGGCACTGGAAAACATCGTGGCCGTCCTCAAGGAAGCCGGAGCCGGGTCGCAACATCTGGTCCGCCTCACCTGGTACATCGTTGACAAGGCCGCCTACCTCGCCGCCCGCCGCGAGATCGGCCGCGCGTACCGTGATGTCCTAGGCCGCCACTTCCCACCGATGTCGCTGGTGGTGGTGGCGGCGCTTCTAGAAGACAGGGCGCTGGTTGAGATCGAGGCTACGGCGGTGGTGCCGAACGCGGAGGCCGCTCAACCGGCGGACTGCGACGCAAAACCCGCAGGTTGGGGCCTTCAACCTGGCGGTTGACAGGCTCAACCCGCGGATTGAGACACCAAACCGCTGCGCGGAACGGTCCAACCCGGGGGTTGGGACGCATAACCCGCCGGCTGTAACAAAAAACCCGCCCGTCGAAACGTACAACCCGCCGGTTGCAACTAAAAACCCGGGGGTTGTAATACAAACCCCGGCGGTTGAAACAGGGAAACTGCGGGTTGAAACGTTCAACCGGCCGGTTGGGAGGCTTAACCCGCGGGTTTTGTGCTTCCACTCGCGGGTTGGAGGGCTCCGGGAAGCAGATCAGAGCCGCGGACGCGCCCAGCGGAAGCTCGGGTCACGCGTAAAGTCCATCTTCAGCTCCGGCGAGTAGGTGGTCCAGCCCTCCGGCGAGCGGTACTTCACCCGCAGGGAGAGCGCCGCCGCCCGGCGGAGCTGGAAGCCGCCGTTCGCAGGCATTGGGAAGGCCTGCAGGCCGTCTCCCAGCACGAAGGAGTAGGTGCCCTCGCGGTAGGGGCCGAGGGTCCAGTGGAGGGTCCTTCCGGCAGCGTGCATCTCCACGGTCAACGGCGCCCGCTCCCGGATCGCCCTGCAATGACGGCGCTGGAGGCGGGGCAGGGATGCGGTCATGTCCTCCACCCGGCGCTGGGCCGGGTCCCAGGTCCAGACCCGGCCCAGGCCGGGATTCATGCAGACGAAGAGGTCGTCGTAGAACCAGCCGGCGCCCGGCTTTTTCTCGAGGAGGTCGGTCTTGAGCCAGGCCAACTCGCCCATGGTGGCCGGCGGGCTGAGGGGCGTGCGCAGGAAGTCGCCGGGGCCCATTTCCAGGAAGGCGCGGTTCTCGGCGGACATCCGCTCCACCCTTGCGAACGTCGCCTCCCTCGCGTCCAGGTGAGCGAGCAGGACACCCTCCGCCGCGATGACGGCAAGGCCCAGCCCGGCCAGCCGCACCGCTCCTCCGCGCTTCACCAGGTCCCGCACCGCGAACGGAAAGGCGAGCACCACGATAAACCACGCCGGCAGCGCGTACCGCGGCACCATCTCGGTCGAGACGGGCAGGATGGGCAGCAGGGCCAGGAGGACCGATATCGCCACGAGCAGCGCCATCTCCCTCCCCTTGAACAGGACGATCCCGAGCCCGGCGAGCAGCGCGATCAGCATCGCCCAGCTCGCGGCGGAGGGCTGGCCGAGCAGCTCGGCTCCGATCTTGACCGGCAGGAGGAGCGCGAGACGCGGCAGGTCCGAGGAGTCGACCAGCCAGCCGTAGCCGCCCGTCATGGTTCCGAGCATGTAAAAGCGGTAGGCGAGGTACAGCACGAAGGCCGCGGCGTGCGGCACGGCCAGGGAGAGCCGGCGGCGCAGGGTGGTCTCCACCGGCAGCGGCAGCAGCACCAGCAGGAAGACCAGCGGCACCGCGATCTCTTTCGCCAGCATCGCCAGGAGGTAGACGACGGCGGAGACGAGCGCGAGCCCCATCCCTCTGCCGCGCGCGGCCAGCACGTAAAGACCCACCGCGATCAGGCAGAGCAGCGTGGTCTCGACGTAGTGCCGGACCATGAGGAGCGGCGCGATCGAAACCGTGACCGGGCCGAGGATGAACAGCACGGTGGCGAAGGCGGACCAGGCGGGGGCCAGCCAGAGGCGGAGCACCAGGTAGAAGGCCGCGGCGCAGAGCGCGAACGAGACGAGCTGGTGGACGAGAAAAGCATGGGCGTCCAGCCCGAAGAGCGCGAGGTCGAGGTCGAAGGAGAGGAAGAGCAGCGGCGTGACCATCTTGAACGGCAGCCGTTGCCAGACCTCGGGATCGAGAAGGTACTCCGCCGGGGTCGAGGTGTAGAGGTAGTGGAGGTGGAAGAAGTCGTCGTAGGTCAGCCACAGATCCAGCGCCGGGTGGTAGACGAGCCCTCCGAGCGCCGCGAGCAGGGCGGCCAGGGAGAGGTCCGGAAGGGCTCGGCGCATGGTGCCGGGAGTATATGGGAGGCCCCTCTCCCCCGCGCAGACGGGGGAGAGGGATGGTCAATGCTCAAACGGGGCAGCCGGGGCAGGGCTCCTCGTATACGTCCACATACTGGTAGCTTTGCGACGTATACCCCGAGTTGTCCGTCACCGTCAGCGTGACCGTATAGAAGCCCGGCGACCAATACGTGTGGTAGGCCGTCGGCCCCGTGGCCGTCGTGCCGTCGCCGAAGTTCCACGAATAGCTCACCACCGAGCCGTCCGGATCGCTGCTGCAACTCGCGTCGAACGACACCCCCAGCGGCGTATTGCCATAGGTCGGATTCGCGCTGAAGCAGGAGACCGGCGGCGAGTAGGACGGCACCTGGGTCGGGGAGGCGTAGCCCACCCCGTTGTTGGTCTCGTTGATCTCCGGCACGCTGCCCCAAGGGTCGATGACGTAGCCGAAGTAGTAGGTCCCCGGCGTCAGCCAGGAGGGGATCGTGGGTGTGGCCCAGTAGGTCGCCTCGGCTCCGGCGTTGAGGTTGTATGTGGCCGCGCCGAGATAGATGTCCGAGGTCGTCACGTACCTGTCGGTCGAAAGATAGAACTCGACACGCGCGCTGGTCTCGTTCATCGTGCCCCGGTTCGAGACCGTGAACTGGAACGAGGCCGGATTGCCGCGGTAGGCGTAAGCCGGCGCGGCGATCAGGTCCGAGGTGCCGGCCCCGGTCCGCGCGTAGGCCGAGACCGCCAGATCCCGCTCCGTGCAGCAGGTGCCGTAGCCGGCACGGTCTCCGTGGACGTCGTCGGCGTGCGGGTGCAGGTCGTTGTTGTTACCCAGCACGCCGCCGAACGGATAGACCGAGTTCATCGTCGCCAGCATGTTCTGCTGGTGCTGAAGACCGAATCCGTGTCCGTACTCGTGAAGGCCGGTGATCGTCACATTGAAGATCGGGTTGTCCGCCCTGGAGGGCAGGGCATACGGGCTGATGGTCGGATCGAAGTAGTAGCCGTTCCCGTTGTGGAACATGATGTCGATTTCCTTGAGGCCGCCCCCTCCGAACCAGTAGCAGGCGTTGTAGCGCCAGAGCGTCACCGCGATGAAGTTCTGATCCCAGCGCCAGTCGGAGGTGAAGCCGACGGTGTTGACGCCGTCGCCCTCCTGCCACGTCGTGGAGTCGGTGTAGACGTGGGTGTAGCGGAACTTGGTGCCCGGACTGCGGTAGTTCCAGCCGTTCAGCGTCTCTTCGAGCGCGGTCCGGAAGGAGCCGGGGAAGGAGATGTTGGCGGGCCTCAGGGTCACGGTGCTGGAGCCCCAGACCCGCCGCTGGCCGCTGCAGGTCTCATAGTTGTAGGCGAAGGCCGGCGCGACGGTTGCAGCCATCAAGGTCAGCGTCACCACCGCGCGGGTCCAGGAAGAGCTCATCCGGTACGTCATGGGTCGTCTCCTTGGGTGATGACAGGGCTACTGGCGCGGGGCGGCGACGTCGCCACCCATCCGCGCGGGGATTTCGCTGGGGCTTGCGGAGCGCACGGTGCGGCCGGGCGCGAAGGTCGGCTTCGCTCCCCGGGAGTGCAAGAATGAGCGCAGCGACTGTACGACCTGGCCGGCGTCCGGCCTGGCGCGCCGCACGGGACCCGGCCGCTCGGCCGTGATCACCACCCCCTCCTGGTCCACCAGCTCGGCCTTGCCTCCGAGCCCGTGCTGCGGCACGCCCAGGACCCAGCGCCCGCGCTCGATGCCCAGGACGGGTGCGCCGGCTTCATCCACCAGGACCTTGCGGCCGGATTCCGGATCCCGGGCTACGCGGAGCCTCCCCTGGTGCCAGCCGAGCACCGGCGAGAGATTCACGCCGTTGCCGCTGACGAAGAGCAGATACTCCTCTCCGATCGCGAACTCGGGCATGCCGACGACCTCCACCCAGTCTTCGCCGACGGGCCCGCCCGCGAACCGCAGGGTCAGCTCCTTCCCCTCCGCGCGCCCCTTGAGCGTGCTCTCGACCCTGAAGGTGACGAAGGTGAAGGGGAACTGGTCCTCGGGCGTGAGGGCGACCTCGCTGGACACCGCCGTGCCGGTGAAGACCAGCTCCGCACGATCTGCGAGCTGCTCGAGGTCCAGGGTGACGAGAGTGGTGGCCCGGGCCTGCCACGGCACCGCGAGCGCCAGTGCCAGCCCAAGCAGGAGCAGGGACGTCTGCCGAGTCATGAAGACCTCCTTTTCCAGACCAAAGGGGGAATCTCTTTGGCTGGAGGAAGTCTCGCCTGCCTCGGCTTATATTGCAATATGCCTATCGGACTACGGCACCCAGGCATAGCCGAGCTTCACGAAGAACGTCCTGTTCTCCCGCTCGAAGTCGATCCTCTCGGTGCCCAGGGCGTTGTCGCTGTAGCCCGCGAAGAGCACGGTCTGGGGGTTGAGCTTGTAGCTGAACAGGAGCTGGTTGAAGAGCTGCTCCGTCTTTGCGTTCACGTCCGCCGTGTACAGGGTCGGGTCGCGCTGGATGTCCGTGTACTGCGTGATCAGCCGGACGAACATGCGGGAGCTGAACTGATAGATCGTGGTGAGCTGGCTCAGGTTGGCGTCGAAGAGCCGGCCGCCCTCCACGTCGAGCCGCTGGAACAGGTGCGAGAAGCCAAAGCGCAGATGGCGGCCCACCAGGAAGCGGAAACCCGGCTCCAGCACCAGGACCTTCGCCGGCCGGGTGTTGGCGAAGTCGATATCGTCGCCGACCCTCACGTAAAGGTTCAGGCGCAGATTGCCAGTGGGCAGGATCTCGCCATAGCTGTTCGCGAAGGTCTCGTCGAAGGAGACGCCGTTGAAGACCCTCTCGCGCTGGCCCGTGACGAGCTCGACGTAGGACTGCAGCGGACCGTTCAGGTTGCCGCGCACCTCCACCTCCCGCTCCAGGAGGTTGCCGGCCTGGTCCTTCCTCTCGTCCCAGTCGCCGCCCACCGAGGCGCGGGTCCACCAGTCCCCCTCTCCGCCGTGCCAGATCCGGTCGCCCCCGGCGAGCTTGAAGGTGTAGTCCACCTGGGGCATGAAGCCCATGTCGGCGCGGAAGAGCTCCCCCACGTCCTCGTAGCGGGCGTAGGCGTCCCAGTTGCGGGAGTTGTGATCGTAGCCGAGGTAGAGCGCCTCGTCTTCCAGCGTGCCGGCCGGCTGGCGGAGGTCCGCGTTGGCGAAGATCTCGGATGGGTACTCGGTCTGCGAGCGCAGGAACTGGCCGCGGAACGAGTTCGAGTCGCCGAGGCGGTAAAGGCCGTCGATCCCGGCGAGCTGGTTGGAGTAGACGTCGCCCTCGCGGCTGGTCACCAGGAGGCCGAGGGCCGAGGAGGAGCCCAGGTCGCGCCGGTAGCGCAGCACCGCGTCGGTGCTCTCCGCGTTCAGGGCGGTCTCGAGCGAGGACTGGGCGCCCGGGATGAGGAAGTCGGTGCGGTCGTCCTGGGCCACGAACACGCCCACCGCGTTCTGCCCTTCCTTGCCGGTCAGTTTGAGACCCCATTCGGGATCGGACACGTTGCGCGTGAAGACCGCCTCGAACGGGGTGCGGAAGAAGTCGGCCCCCTCGAGGAAGAAGGGCCGCTTCTCCGGGAAGAACAGGGCGAAGGTGGTGTTGACGTTGAGCTGGGCCGCGTCCGCCTCGACCTGGGAGAAGTCGGGGTTGATCGCCGCGTTCAGGGTCAGGTTGGGCGTGATCCCCCACTTGCCGGTGACGCCGAGCTCCGTCTCCACGTCCCCCTCGGCGAGACGGTCCTGGAAGGCGTCCGGCTTCGCATCGGTCCGGCCCGAGATCAGGGTCGGGACGAGCTCCATGTTGAGCCCGGGCGTGACGCCGGCGAAGCCGGTCATCTTGGAGACCTGGCAGAGGTAGCAGCTTATGTTGCGGTCCATGGGCTGCGCGGCGAGGCGATGGCGCTGGTTGCGCGGGTAGAAGCGCAGGGCGTCGAAGCCCCAGGTCTGGTCCCCTTCGGCGCGGGGGAAGCGCAGGGAGCTGAAGGGGATCGCGATCTCGACTTCGAAGCCCGTCTCGGTGATCCGGCCGGACGAGGCCCAGATGGCGTCCCAGGTTTCGCTCTCGTTGCCGCCCACGTCGTCCATGAACATGTCCATCTGGATGCCGAACGGGTTGACGAAGAACTCGAAGGCCCGGCGCTCGTCGTTGAACGGGTCGAGCACGATACCCACGAAGTCGTCGTCGAAGGCCTTGTCGCGGTCGGACAGGTGGGCCCGGATCTGCGACGGGTCGGGGTCCTGGGCGCGGAACGCCACATAGATGCTGTCGTCGTCGTGGGTGATCAGGCACTCTGTCTTGACCGGAGGCGCCGTGTTCTCCGCCGGGCGGGTCTCATAGGCGAGGTCGATCAGCGCCGCTCCCTGCCAGGCGGCTTCGTCGAGGTTGCCATCCACCTTGATCGGGGACGTGGCGCGGGTGACCGCGTAGGGCGGACGTACCGGCCCCTTGGCGCTCCCCTGATCCTGCGCTGCCGCGAGCGGGGCAACAATAGTGAACGCTGCCAGCCCGGCAACCCATCCCTTGTGCTGAAACATGAAAAAGTCTCCTCTCTCCGGCCGTACAGCCCTTTAGACGCACGAAGGGCGTAAAAGTTTGGCTGGCTAACCAACAACGATGGGCCGCGTCTAAAGGAGTCGAATGGAGCCCGACGATGAAGTCCTCGTGCAGAACGCCCAGCAAGGAGACGCCGACGCGTTCCGCGAGCTGGTGGAGCGCCACAGCACCCGCGTGTTCCGTCTCTCCTGGCGGATCACCGGCGACGAGGCTTCCGCGGAGGACGCGGTCCAGGAGACCTTCCTCCGCGTCTACCGCTCGCTCCACCGCTTCGACGCCCGCTCCCGGTTCGGGACCTGGCTCCATCGCATCGCGGTCAATACGGCGATCGAGATCATGAGAAAGAAACGACCTGAAACGCACCTGGAAGAGCCGGAGCCGATCCCTTCGACGGAGCCTGGGCCGGAGCGCGCCGCCCTCAGCCAGGAGGTCCAGCGCTCGGTGCGGACCGCCCTCGGGGAGCTGAGCCCCATGGAGAGGACCGCGTTCGTCCTCCGCCACTTCGAGGGCCGGCCCATCGCCGAGATCTGCCGCCATCTGGGATTGAGAGAGAGCGCCGGCAAGCAGGCCATCTTCCGCGCCGTCCGCAAGCTACGCCGAGCACTCGAGCCGCTCGTCCATCCCGTGAGGTCCTCATGAAGACGTACACCGACGACGACCTGGTCCTCTTCTTCTATGGCGAGCACGCAGATCCCGTCGCGATGCGGGAGGCGCTCGCGGCCGATCCGGAGCTGCGCGCCCGCTTCGAGGCGCTGGAGAGCGTGCTCGCCGCCGTGGATCTGCCCGTGCCCGAGCGGCCGGAAGCGTACGGCGCCCGCGTCTGGGCCCGGTTGCTCCCGCGGCTGGGCCCGAAACTGGAACGGAAATCTTTCTGGAGCTCTGTCTTTGCTCCCCGCCTCGCCTGGGCCGCGGCGGCCCTCCTCCTGGTGATCGGCTTCGCGGCCGGCCGGTATTTTCCGTGGGGGCCGCAGCCCCAAGTGGCACAAACGCTCCCCGAGCAGGCCCGGGACCGCATCCTGGCAGGCGCGGTCGCCGGCCATCTGGAGAGCTCGGAAAGGCTGCTGGTGGAGGTGGCGAACGCCAATCCCGGCGAGGGTGGCGAGGATCTGGACCTGTCCGCCGAGCGCGCCTGGGCGCAGGATCTTCTGGAGGCGAACCGGCTCTACCGGCAGTCGGCGCGCCACGGCGGGCGCAAGCGCCTGGCCACGCTGCTCGACGAGCTGGAGCCCTTCCTCCTGGAGCTCGCCCACGCGACGGACGAGTCTTCCCCCGAAGAGATGCAGACGCTGCGCGACCGGATCGACGAGCAGGCCCTCCTGTTCAAAGTGCGGATCCTCGGCGAGCGGCTGGAACAATCGGCCCGGCAGGACCGGACCGGCAAGGAGAAAACCTAGATGACCATGAGAATACTGACCCTTCTGATCCCCCTGCTCCTGATGTCCTGCGACGGGTCGGCCTTCGCTTCCTTCGCGAAGGACGACCTCTACCGCTCCGGCCAGAAGGCCATCGACGAGGGGCGCTGGAACGAGGCCACGTCGATCTTCGGCAAGGTGGCCGAGCAGGGCGGGCCCGAGGCCGACGCCGGCCTGTACTGGAAGGCGTACGCCCAGCACAAGGCAGGGAACCGCGCCGAGGCCCTGGCCACCATCCGCAAGCTCGCCGCCACCTTCCCGAAGAGCGCCTGGCTCGACGACGCCCGCGCCCTGGAGGTGGAGATGCGCGGCGACCAGGGGCAACCGGTCCGACCCTCCGCCGAGGAGGACGAGGAGCTCAAGCTCTACGCCCTCAGTGGCCTGATGAACCACAACCCGCAGAAGGCCCTGCCCCTGGTGCAGCAATATCTGAATGGGAAGCACTCGCAGGAGGACAAGGAGAAGGCGCTGTTCCTCCTCACCCAGAGCGACCTGCCCCAGGCGCGGCAGGCGCTCCTGCAGATCGTCCGCGGCTCCGCGCACCCGGAGCTGCGCGCGCAGGCCATCCAGTACGTCGGCATCGTCGGCGAGGAGGACCGCGCGCTCCTGGGCGAGCTCGACGGGATCTACAGCTCCAGCCAGGACCGCAAGGTGCGCTCGGCCGTGATCGAGGCCTTCGGCATCGCGGAGCACCGGGCAGGCCTCGTGGCCCTGATCCGTTCCGAGAAGGATCGGGGACTGCGCCAGCAGGCTATCGACATGCTGAGCGGAGCGGACGGAGCCGCGGAGCTGCGCTCGCTTCTCCAGAGCGAGTCGGACCCCGAGACCCGCCGCTCCCTGATCCGCGCCCTCGGCAACACAGGGGATCTGGAAGTCCTCATCAACGCGGCGCGCAACGAGAAGGACCCCGAGACGCGGGTAGAGGCCATCCACAGCCTGGGCAACGACGAGTCGCCCAAGGCCATGGAGGCGCTCAGGTCCATCTACTCCGCGAGCGCGGACCGAAGGACCCGGACCGCCGTGATCGACGCCCTCACCAACCAGGAGAACGCCAAGGCCCTGATCGAGATCTTCCGCGCGGAGAAGGACCGGGAGCTGCGCAAGGAGATCGTCCACCGCCTGGCGGACATGGACAGTCCCGAGGCCGAAGCGTTCGTGACCAAGATCTTCGAACAGGAGTGAGCCATGAGAATGAAAGCCTTTTCCCTGTCCTTCTTCCTCGTGGTTATCACGATATCCGCCGCCTGGGCTCAGCCGAAGGTCGACGAGGCCCGCTTCGAGACCGTCCCCGCGGCCGGCAATCTGAGCGATGCCGTGCGCCAGGCCGGCCGCGGCGGCCAGCCCGTCTGGGTGTCGTGGACCGTGCCCGTGCTCGAGAGCCACAGGTACTCCTGCTGCTTCACCCGCGACTTCAATCCCAGCCCCTGCAAGCTCGAAGAGGGCAATCAGAGCTGGGGAAGCACGGACAAGGACCGGGAGCGGCAGGATCCCTTCCTGAACGTGCTCGTCCGGCTCGAAGACGGCAAGGTCGATCGGATCCGCAGCGTCTCCGCGAGCTGTCCGCTGAATGCCGGCGGCCGGCGCTTCGTCTGGCTGGAGGGGGTGAAGCCCGAGGAAAGCGTGCGCTACCTCGCCGAGGTGGTGCGGAGCGCCCCGGGGAAGGGGACCAGCCTGGACGAGGAGGGCCTCGACGCCCTCGTCTTCCATCGCAATTCCGGAGCCCTGGATGCCCTTTCGGACTTCGCCGCCTCGGCCCGCTACCGCACCGACGTCCGCGAGCACGCCCTGTTCTGGCTCGGGGAGGCCCGGGGCCGCGAGGGCTACGAGGTCGTCACGAAAGTGCTGCGCGAGGACAAGGACGACGACATCCGGGAAAAGGCGCTCTTCGCGCTCAGCCAGAGCCCCGTGCCCGAGGCCGGAGAGGTCCTGGTGAGGACAGCCCGCTCGGACCGCAGCCCCGGAGTGCGCTCCCAGGCGATGTTCTGGCTCTCCCAGATCGACCACCCGCAAGCTCCCGCCACGATCCTGGAGGCCATCGCCAAGGATGCCGATGCGGACGTCCGCGAGCAGGGCGTGTTCGCCCTCTCGCAGCTCCCCGACGGCAAGGGCGTCCCGCTGCTGATCCGGCTCGGCCGCGAGAGCAAGGACCGCGAGGTCCGCAAGCAGGCGCTCTTCTGGCTGGCGGAGTCGGATGATCCGGAGGCGGTGAAGTTTTTGGAGAAGATGTTGGAGGAGTGAAGACCCCCTCCCCAGCCCTCTCCCGCTACGCGGGAGAGGGGGCCGGATCCTCCCCCAAGATCTGACAGAACGCGGGCGGGGGCTCCCTCTCCCGCGCAGCGGGGGAGGGTCGGGGAGGGGGTTCTCCCCGTTCCAGCATAAGCTCCCCGCATGAGCCACGACCACCCGCTGGAACTGTCCGGAGACGAGATGCGCCGCCTGGTCGAGGCGGCGATGGAGCGCATCGCGAAGCATGTGGATACCCTGCCGGAGCAGCCGGCCAGCTCCACGGAAGGGGGGCTCCGGCTGGCCCGCTCGCTGGCCGAGCCTCTCCCGCAGAGCGCCACCCCCTTCCCCAAGCTCCTCGACCTTCTCTTCGACCGGGCGGTGCCGCGCTCGCTCAACACGGCGGGCCCGGGCTATCTCGCCTATGTGCCGGGCGGCGGCCTGCTCCACTCCGCGGTCGCCGACCTGATCGCCGACAGCGTCAACCGCTACGTCGGCCTGTTCGTCTCCGCGCCCGGGCTGGGGCAGATCGAGGCCAACGTCCTCGCCTGGTTCCGGGAGATCGTGGGCTACCCGCCCGAGGCCGGGGGGATCCTGACCAGCGGCGGCTCGCTCTCGGCCCTGACCGCCCTCATCACCGCCCGGCGCGAGCGCCTGCCCGAGAACTTCCTCTCCGGCGTCCTCTACTGGTCCGACCAGGTCCACCACTCCCTTGAGAAGGCCGCGCTCCTCGCGGGGTTTCCGGCGGCGAACCTCCGCAAGCTGCCCTCCGACGAGCGCTTCCGCCTCCGGGTGGACGCCCTGGAAGCGGCGGTCGAGGAGGACCGGCGGCGCGGCCTCACCCCGTTCCTGGTCGTGGCCAGCGGCGGCACCACCAACACGGGCGCGGTCGATCCCATCGAAGAGATCGCCGAAACGGCCCGGAGGCATGACCTCTGGCTGCATGTGGACGGGGCGTACGGCGGCTTCTTCCTGCTGACGGAGGAGGGCCGGCGCGTCCTGCGCGGCATCGAGCTGGCGGACTCCGTGGTCCTCGATCCCCACAAGAGCCTCTTCCTCCCCTATGGCACCGGCGCCCTCCTGGTGCGCGACGCCGGCGCGCTGAGGCGGACCCATAGCACCACGGCCGACTACCTGCCCCAGTCCCGGGACGATCCGGACCAGGTAGACCCCTCGGAGATGTCGCCGGAGCTGACCCGCCCGTTCCGCGGGCTGCGGGTCTGGCTGCCCCTGAAGATGCACGGCATCGGCCCCTTCCGGGTGGAGTTGGAGGAGAAGCTCGCTCTCGCCCGGCAGGCATCGGAGGAGCTGAAAACCATCGATGGGATCGAGGTCGTGGCCGAGCCCCAGCTCTCGACGCTGGCGTTCCGGCTGAACTTGGAGGGGATGGAGACAGAGGATCTGAACCGGCTGAACCGCCGGCTCATGAAGGCGGTCAACGACCGGCAGAGGGTCTTCCTCACCGGCACGAAGCTCGGCGACCGCTTCGTGATCCGCATCTGCGTCCTCTCCTTCCGGACGCACCGGGACCGGATGGAGATGTGCCTGGAAGATATCCGGGAGGCGGTTGAGGAGGTGAGGGCCAGTTGAAAGAGGAAGGGGCAGCGGCTCCCTCCCCCGCTGCGCGGGAGAGGGGGTTCCCCGCCCGCCCGGGAAAGCGCGGAAGCTTACCGCGTGGGCGGCTTCTCGCCTTCCTCGGCCGGCGGCTCGGGCTCGGTTTCCGGCGTGGCCGGCTGACCCGGGGCGGGCGCCGCGGTCTTGTCGATCGAGAGGAGCTCGACGTCGAAGATAAGGACCTGGTTGGGGCCGATGTCGTTGCCGGCTCCGCGCTCGGCATAGGCCAGCGCGGGCGGAATGACGAGCTTGTACTTCGCGCCCGGCTTCATGAGCTGCAGCGCCTCGACCCAGCCCGGGATGACGCCGTTGACCGGGAAGGTCGCCGGCTCTTTGCGGTCGTAGGAGCTGTCGAACACGGTGCCGTCGGGCAGCGTGCCGCGGTAGTGGACCGTGACCTTGTCGGTCGCCTTGGGAGACTCGCCGCTCCCCTCCTTCACCACCTCGTACTGGAGGCCGCTCGCCGTGGTCTTGACCCCTGCCTTGGCCTTGTTCTGGTCCAGGTACGCCTGGCTCTCCTTCATGTTCTTTGCGCCCGCGGCCTCACGCTTGGCCTGCTGCTGCGTCATGAGCTGCTGCTGGAACTCCTGCATGGCGGCCTGGATCTCCTCAGGGGTGAGGAGGGCAGTGCCGCCGCCGATGCCGTCCCGCAGACCCTGGACGATCAGGTCCACCGAGACGGGGACCTCCTGGGCCTTGAGCGACTGGCCGAGGTTGAGGCCGATGATGTAGCTGGCGCGGTCCTGGAGGGCGGCGGGCTTCTGGCCCTGGCCCTGGGCCGGGGTCTGTCCCTGGGCCGCGGGCTTCTGGCCCTGACCCTCGGCCGGGGCCTGCTGGGCTTTGGGCTGGGCTGGCCGGGCCGCCTGGGGGTCGGCCGCCTTGGGCTGGTCCTGCGCGAGCGCCGGCAGAGCGGCGAGCAGGGCGGTGGCGAAGAGGGCGGAAAGCTGTTTCATGACGTCTCCGTGTCGCTGTGAATGGCTCTAGGGCTGGAGCCGTTGGTGTTTCTTCAAGATCTCCCGGAGGCGATCGTGAGGGAGCGCGTGCACCGTATTGCCGCCGGCCCCCTTCATCGTCTCCGCCGCGATCATCGCGTTGACGATCGCCTCCTCGGTTGCATCGACCGTGGCCCAGAACAGCGGGTCCATCGAGTCGTTGGGCAGCATGGTCAGACGCGCGGGGCCCGCCGATCTCGCGACCCCGGGATTGGCCGTGGAGAACGCCAGGAGGATGTCCCCCGACGTGTTCTCGCCGGCGCCGCCCACGCGGCCGATGCCCAGGGCCGCGCGCCGGGCCAGCCGCTCGAGCTGCATGGGCAGGAGCGGCGCGTCCGTCGCCACGACCACGATGATCGACCCCTCCCCGTCCGCATGCTTCCCCGGCTCCGGCAGGAGGTCGGGGAACTCCTTCCCCACCGGAACACCCGCAATAGTCAATCGATTCCTCCGGCCATGGTTGGACTGGACCAGCACGCCGACCGTGTAGCCTCCCTCCCCTGCTTCCAGGCGGCGGGAGGACGTCCCGATCCCACCTTTGAAGCCGTAAGAGATCATCCCCGTGCCGCCGCCCACGTTCCCCTCGGCGACAGCAGACGACGCGCCGTCCATGGCCTGGAAGACGTGCTCCTTCTTTACATGGAAGCCGAAGATGTCGTTGAGGAAGCCGTCCCAGGTCTCGGCGACGACGGGCAGGCTGAAGTTGGCGTCCCGGGCATCGTCGGGGAAGCGGCGCAGCCACCACTCGATGCTGGCGTCCCGCACCAGCCCGACGCTGTTGGTATTGGTAAGGAAGACCGCCCCTTCGAGGAACCCGCCCTCCTCGATCCAGGTGGTCCCGGTCATCTCGCCGTTGCCGTTCAGGGCATACCAGCCGGCGAACACCGGGTCCGGCGAGCCCTTGCCGCGGGGGAACACCACGGTGACCCCCGTGCGCACCGCCTCCCCCGAGACGATCGTGGCATGCCCGACCTCGACGCCCTGGACGTCGGTGATCGCGTTGAGCGGCCCCGGCGTGCCGTTGAAGGGGATGCCCAGGTCGCGCGCCCTGGGGTGGGCGAGGGCTGGCGTTGCCAGCAGGCAGGCGGCGAGCAGGATTCGGAGCATCATCGCTGAAGCGGGGGATGCTAGCACGCCTGGCTGGTGGCCTTTCAGGACTATTCTCCGGCGCTTTTGTTCCCTGAGCCGGGACCGCGGGGCTCGCGGCTTCTTAATCCCCTGCGCGGATCGCCGCGCCTGAACATCCCTCCTGAGCCGCGAATTGACGCTCCCCGATCCACGCCGTTGCATTCTTGCGTATCCTCTTCCCGCGCCTTATGTCTCGCTATCGAGAAACCGCTCCCGCGGGCGGCGGTTGTCGCCAGCAACCGGAAAGCACCGATTCCGGGAAATCTGGCGCACACTAGGGCGCGTTTTTGACGAATCCGCGGGGCTTGCGGCCAATCGAGGCCGCAATGCGCCCGCGGGCAGAGGGGGACGTCATGTTGCGGAATCAGAGAAAGGGTTGGATTGCGCCCGCGGCCCTGGCCGCGCTCCTGCTGGCCCCGGTCCCGGCCTCGGCCGCGGGTCCGGCGCGGCGGGACCCGGGGAATTGGATCGTCCGGCTGGCCGCGTGGCTCGGCCTGCCGCCATCCGTCACCGCCGTCTGGGAGATGTCCAGCGCCAACATCGATCCAAACGGCCAGCCGAAGCCGACGGGCGACAGCTCGGCGAATATCGACCCGGACGGCCAGCCGGGTTCGGCCAAGGCGGACAGCTCCGGCTACATCGATCCGGATGGCTAGCTAGGTGTAGGGGAGGGGCTTGCCCCCTCCCGGGCGGGCGGCGGGCTTTCCCTGGGACCGCTGGCGTCTCGCCGGCATCCTAAGACATTGGGCCGAAGGCCCGGCCTTTGTGCAGGGCAGAGACAATTGCCGGCGTTCCGCCGATTCATCCGGACAAGCCGGCGGGACGCCAGCGCACCCAGGGAAAACCGCCAATCCCAGGGGCCACGCCCGCCGTTTGGGCCCCGGCTCGTAACCGATTCGTGCGATAATGCGCGAGCTTCACGTACAGCGAAACGGGGAGGAGCGGATGGACTGCCTTTCGGATCTCGACGTCGCGGCCTTCCTGACCGGCGAGCTGGCTGCTGGCGACCTGCACCGGGTCACCCGGCATCTGCTCGGGGGCTGCGCGGAATGCCGGAGCCGGTTGACCGCGGCGGCGGCTCCCGCTCCGGAACTGGAGAAGGTCTACGACGCCTGCATCACGCGGGCGAGGCGGGCAGTGCGCCGGCTCGAGCCCCGGCTGCAGCGGGACAAGGAGCGCCGCGAGAGCGGCGTCTCCATGCTGCGGGAAAGGACCTTCGGAGAACTGACGTGGCCCGAGTACAGGTCCTTCCAGATGGTCCACGTGGAGGTGCTTCTCCAGCTCGCCTTCGAGCTCCGCTACCGCGATCCCAGGGAGATGCTCCGTCTTGCCAAAGCCGCCCGGTTTGCGGTGGAGGAGACAGGCCATCCGGTCCGCTACGGCGAGGCGCTGCACTTCGACCTGAGGGCGCGGGTCTGGGCCGAGCTCGGCAACGCCTACCGCGTCAACGAGGGGTTCCAGGAAGCCGAGGAGGCGCTGGAGACGGCGCGCTCGCTCTGCGAGCAGGGCACTGGCGATCCCAAGCTCGCGGCGCGCATCGACGACCTTGAAGCCTCTCTCCGCAAGGACCAGCGGTGGCTCGACGAGGCCAGCCGGCTCCTCGGCCGGGTCTACCGGGCCTACTTGAAGATCGGCGAGCGCCACCTTGCCGGCCGGGCGATGATGAGCAGAGGGATCATCCTGGAGATCGACAAGAAGCCCCGAGAGGCGATCCGCTGCCACAGAAAGGCCATCGCTCTCATGGATGCCGCTCGTGATGCGCAGCTCGTGGCTGCCGCGCATCACTGCCTTCTGAACGCCCTTGTCGGAGCCGCGAGCTATGTCGAAGCCGGCAAGCTGCTTCTGGCGAGCGACCTGCGCCGGAAGTTCGCGGGCGATCCGCTCAACCTGCTGCGGCTGCGCTGGGTGGAAGCCAAGATCCTCGCCGGGCGCGGCCGGCTGAAGGATGCGGAGATGGTGCTGGCCGAGGTGCGGTACGGGTTCCTGGAGCACAAGCTGGCGTACGTCGCGGCCGTGGCCGGCCTCGACCAGGCGGAGGTGATGCTGCGCCAGGGCAAAGAGATCCACCGGCTGGCCGGCGACATCCTCGCCCGGTTTGAGGAGCACGCGGTCGATCCGCAAGCGGTCCAGGCGCTGATGTTGTACGAGGTGCTGTGCGCCAACCAGGTGGCGACGGTACGGGCGACGCGCACCGTCCGCGACTATATCGAGCAGGTCCAGGACAATCCGGGCAGGCGCTTCGACGAGCTACTCCTGCACGGTTGAGGACAGGGCGCGGCGCGCGGTCTCGGCGTCGATGACTCCGAGCCGGAGCAGGAGCCCGACCATGTGCTCCTCCAGGTCGGCCGGCGCCGCCGCGCGCGGCGGCCTGGGCAGGGAGAGCCCGTAGGCCCGCGCGAAAAGCTCCGGCCAGCCGACCTCCAGGGCGTCGGCGATCATCAGCACGTGCCGCACCTGGGGGGTGATCCTCCCCCGCAGCACCTTGGCGAACACGGAATCGCCCACGCCCATCTTCTTCTCCAGCGAGCGCACGGACACGCGTTTCTCCCTGGCCAGGGAGGCGAGCACCCTCACCAGGCGCAGCGCCTCCTCCTCATACCGGTCGCGAGGCTCTTCGCTCATGGCCCGGGAGTATACGGCGCTCGTCGCTCGTACTGCGTTGCCGGGCGCTGGGTAGACGGGTCTACCCGACGGGTAGCCATGGCTACCCATCATCTAGAGGGCCCATACGGCGGGGAGAGGGGTCTACCCAACGGGGAGAGGCATCTACCCAACGGGGAGAGGCATCTACCCGGCGGGGAGAGGCATCTACCCGACGGGGAGAGGGATCTACCCGACGGGGAGAGGGGTCTACCCGACGGGGAGAGGGGTCTACCCGACGGGGAGAGGGGTCTACCCGGGGGAGAGGGGTCTACCCGGCGCGGGGAGGGGAGATAAGATCGGAGCCGCCATGGCCCTCTGGAAAAACCGCATCCTCCCCTACTTCGTTCACGCCGCGCTGCGGGGGGAGGAGTTTCAGGAGGTGAGGTCGGAGTATCTGTGTGGGGCGGAGGGCGAGGTGCTGGAAATCGGGTTCGGCTCGGGCCTCAACGTCCCGCATCTCTCGCAGAAGGTCCGCAAGCTCTACGCGGTCGAGCCGGCTGACGCGGCCTGGAAGATCGCCCAGCCCACGATCGGCCGGGCGCCCTTCCCCGTGGAGCGGACGGGCAGGACCGCCGAGGTCATCCCCCTCCCCGACGGCTCCGTGGACCAGGTGATCTCTTCGTTCTCCCTCTGCACCATCCCCGACGCGGAGAAGGCCCTCCGCGAGGTCCGCCGCGTGCTCCGGCCCGGCGGGGTCTTCCGATTTCTCGAGCATGGGCGCTCGGAGTATCCACGGATCTCCCGCTGGCAGGACCGGCTCGATCCGGTCCAGAGGCTGCTGGCCGGCGGCTGCCATCTGAACCGCGAGCCCGACCGCCTCCTCGGCGAGGCCGGCTTCCGGATCGAGCGGCTCGACCGCTTCGAGGTCCCCGGGCCGCGGGTGATCATGTCCCTCTACGGGGGGACTGCGGTCCGCAACTAGTGTTCCGCATCAGCCAGCACGGCCCGATTACCCGCCTTCGCATGGCCCGGACCCTGTTCGGCCGGCCGCTGTACGAAGTTTCGGCCTATGCCTGCAGCGGCCTCCTGATCGATTCGGGCCCCCCGACCGCCGCCGGCCAGCTCGTGGATTGGTGCCGGGAACATCCCGAGATCCGGCGGGTGGTCCTCACCCATCATCATGAAGATCATGTCGGCGGCGCCGCGGCGCTCCAGGAGAAGCTGAAATTGCCGGTCCATGCGCCGGCCCCTGCCGTGCCGATCCTCGCCGAGGGCCTGCGCATGCCCTTGTACCGCAAGGCGATCTGGACCACGCCCCGCCGCTTCCGCGCCGAGCCGCTGGGCGACTGGATCGAGGGGGACGGCTGCCGGCTGCGGGTGATCCCCACGCCGGGGCACGCGATGACCCATGTCTGCCTGTTCGACGAGGAGCGGCGCTGGCTGTTCTCGGGCGACCTCTACGTCCATGAGAAAGTCCGTTACCTGCGACGGATCGAGGATGCCCGGGAGCACATCGCCTCACTCCGCCGGGTGCTGGAGCTGAAGCCGGAGATCCTCATCTGCGATCATGCCGGAATCCTGGAGCACGCACCGGAGCGGCTGGCCCGCAAGATCCGATTCTGGGAGGATCTCGCCGGCCAGGCGCGCGAGCTGCGGGAGCAGGGCCATACGACGGACGACATCGCCCTCCGGCTCCTCGGCCGGGACGGCTTTCTCTCCTGGGCCAGCTTCGGGGATTTTTCCCACCGCAATCTGATCGAGTCGCTGCTCGCGGATCACCTCGCCTGAAACGCGAGCGGGGGCGCGCTTATAATCCCCGCCATGACCAACAGCCAAGAACGCCGGATTCAAGGAATCCTGGTCTTCGGACTCTTTGTCCTCGCTTGTATGAGCGGATTTCTCCCTCTTGCAGCAGCCGGCGCCAAAGGCGAGGTCAGGGTTGCCGCCGCGGCCGACTTGAAGTTTGCGATGGATGAGCTCATTGCCGAGTTCCGCAAAGAGCGGCCCGACATCACCGTGACGGCAAGCTACGGGTCATCAGGGAACTTCTACTCCCAGCTCTCGAACCGCGCGCCGTTCGACGTCTTCTTCTCCGCGGACCGCCAATTCGTCGACAAGCTCGTGGCACAGGATGTGACGCTGCCCGATAGCGAGTTCCTCTACGCCGTCGGGCGCATCGTCTTGTGGGTGAGCCGATCCTCGTCTCTCGCTGTCGAGGAACGAGGCATCGCGATCCTCAAGGACCCAGCAGTGCGCCGCATCGCGATCGCCAATCCCCGGCATGCTCCCTACGGCAGCGCTGCCGTGGCGGCGCTGCGCTCCCTGGGCGTCTACGAGGCGGTAAAAGACAAGCTGGTGCTCGGCGAAAACGTCGCCCAGACCGCGCAATTCGTCCAGACCGGCGCCGCGGAGGCGGGTGTCATCGCCCTGTCGCTCGCCGTCGCCCCCTCGCTCCGGAAGGATGGGCGGTTCTGGAGCATCCCGGTCGACGCCTATCCCCGGATGGATCAAGGCGGAGTCATCCTCAAGTGGGCTCGCGATCCCGAGGCAGCCCGGTCTTTCCGTTCGTTCGTCCTCAGTCCCGCCGGACACGAGCTGTTGAAGAAGTACGGATTCGGACTCCCGAAGAAATAAACCATGGATTGGGAGGCAGTGGGATTGAGCATACGGCTCGCCGCGTGGACGAGCCTTCTCTTGTTCTTCATCGGGATCCCGATCGCTTACTGGCTGGCCGTGTCCCGGTGGCGCCTCGCGTTCCTCGTGGAAGCCGTGGTGGCACTGCCGCTGGTCCTGCCGCCGACCGTGCTCGGGTTCTACGTCCTGCTCGTCGTGAGCCCCCGGAACCCGCTCGGGGCGCTCTACCAGGACCTCACTGGAAAGACGTTGCCGTTCTCTTTCCAGGGCCTTCTCCTGGCTTCCGTCCTCTACAGCCTCCCCTTCGCCGTCCAGCCCTTCGCGGCAGCCTTCAAGGGGGTGGACCGCCACCTCGTCGAAGCCTCGTGGTCGCTCGGCGTCTCCCGACTGGCGACCTTTCTCCGCATCATCCTGCCGCTCTCTCGGCCGGGCATTGTCACGGGAATCGTCCTGAGCTTCGCGCACACCCTGGGAGAATTCGGCGTCGTACTCATGGTGGGTGGCAATCTCCCGGGCGTGACCCGAACCGTCTCCATCTCGATCTACGACGACGTGCAGGCTCTCGACTATGCGTCCGCCGGGAGGACCTCGCTTCTGCTCCTGGGTCTCTCCCTGGTCGTACTGGCGCTCACCTATGGTCTCCAGAGGCGGGGGCGCCCCTCGTGGCCGCTGAGCTGGTAGCCGCCTTCACCAAGCGCTACCCTGGCGGGCCCTCGATCTCGGCCGAGTTGAGCCTGGACGCCGACTCCCCTTCGGTGACCATTCTCTTCGGTCCGTCAGGCTCGGGGAAGACGACCATCCTCCGCTGCCTCGCCGGCTTGGAACGCCCCGAGACCGGTACGATCCGGTTCGGCACAGACACCTGGCTCGATACGGAGCGGCGAATCTCCTCCCCACCCCAAGCTCGCCCGATCGGCTATCTCTTCCAGGACTACGCCTTGTTTCCTCACCTCACGGTCGAGGGCAACATCGCATATGGCATGCGGCGGAAGCGTCCCGAGCGGGCCGCGAGGGTCGCGGAGCTCCTGCACAGGTTTGCCCTCGAGGATCTTGCACGGCGATATCCTTGCCAGCTCTCGGGTGGCCAGCGGCAACGGGTCGCGCTCGCACGGGCGCTCGCCACGGAGCCACGGCTCCTCCTGCTCGATGAGCCCCTGTCCGCGCTGGATGCCTCCTCTCGGGTCCTGGTGCGGCGCGAGCTGCGAAGCCTCCTCTCGCATTTGCAGGTCCCGACGCTTCTCGTGACGCATGACCGGGTGGAATCGCTCGCCCTGGGGGACCGGATGCTCGTCGTGGCAGAGGGGCGCATCCTCCAGGACGGTCCGGTACATGAGGTATTCAGCCGGCCGCTCGATCTTTCAGTTGCCGAGATCGTAGGCGTGGAGACAGTGGCTCCGGGCAGGGTGGTGCATGCGGCGGAGGGCCTCCTGGAGGTGGAAGTAGGCACGGCGCGCCTTTGGGCGCCGGATCTCGGCGGGCTCGGCACAGCCGTGATCGTGAGCATCCGGGCGGAAGAGGTCCTCCTGCAGCGCGGCGGCAAGGCCTCCAGAGAGAGCGCCCGCAACCACCTTCCCGGGCATGTCACCGCCCTCCAGCCCGAGGGCCCGCTGGTGCGGGTCGTCGTGGACTGCGGGTTCTCTCTCGCATCCCTCGTCACCTGCCTGTCGTGCGAAGAGCTCGAGCTTGCCGTGGGAACCCCCGTGACTTGTGTGGTGAAAGCGACATCCGTCCATCTCATTCCCCGAAGCTCAGCCGACTAGAGGCTCTCATCCAATCCCGCCCGGCCTCCCCCTCCTCGCGGCCGCGCGGGCGCAGCCGCCGCTCGTCGCGGTAGGGGAAGAACTCGATGATCTCGCCCGACAGGTTGCGCTCCTGCATGCGCTGCCAGAAGCCCACGCCGAACAGGTCGCCGTGCTCCTCGAGGAACGCCTCCCGGCGCGCTCCTTCCAACCCCACGAAGCGGCCGAGCTCCTCGGGGAAGACGTCGCCCTCCCCCACCGCGAACCAGGTCTCGGACGAAAGCTCCTCGAAGTCGTGGCGCGCATTGGGGAACGGGCGGAAGTGGTAGTCGGTGAGGCGGCCCACCTCGTCGTAGTCGTAGAAGACCACCCGGCCGTGGCGGGTGACGCCGAAGTTCTTGAGCAGGACGTCGCCGGGGAAGATGTTCGCCGCGGCCAGGTCCTTGATGCAGCGGCCATAGTCCGAGATCGCCGCCAGCGCGTCCTCCTCGTCCACTTTCCTCAGGTAGACGTCGAGAGGCATGACGCGCCGCTCGACGTAGACATGGCGGATCACCACGTCGTCCCCCTGCACCTCCACGTTCTTCGCGGATTCCTGGAGCAGCTCCTCCAGCAGGCCGGGGTCGAAGCGGGCGCGGGGGATTTTCAGGTGCTCGTACTCCTGGAAGTCGACCAGCCGGCCCACGCGGTCGTGCTGCAGCACCTCCCGGTACTTCTCGCGGACCCTTTCGCGGCTGGCGGTCTTCTGCGGCGGGAAACGGTCCTTGATGATCTTGAACACGAACGGGTACGAGGGCAGGTCGAACACCGACATCACCAGCCCGCGCTGGCCCTCGGAGACGACGAACGGCTCTTCCGACGCCTCGGAGGCAGACACATGGCGCATGAGGTCCCGGTAGAGCTCGGTCTTGCCGTGCTTGGTGTAGCCCAGGGAGATGTAGAGCTCGGCGATGCGCTTGCGCGGCAGGATCGACTGAAGGAAGCCGATGACCTCGCGCGGGCTCTCCACGTCGGCGTGGAAGTACCAGCGGGCGAAGCTGAACACCACGCTCGCCTCGTCCTCGCTGTGGAGGACCGCGTCCAGCTCCAGCCCGGTCTCCCGGCTCGCGATCGGCAGGAGCAGGGGCATGTACACGCCGCCCTCCCGGAGCCGCACCCGGCCCACCACGTAGGCCCCCTTGTTGCGGAAGAAGATCGGGTGCAGCATGTCCAGCGCTTCGACCTCCTCCGTCCCGAACCGCTCGCGGAGCGCCTGCCGGATGCGGCCGGCCGCCAGGGCCGCATCCCGTTCGAGATCGCGGAACGGAACGCGGAAGCCGGCGTCCTCCAGGATCTTGCGTACGACGCCGGCATCCACCCGCCGCACGGCGTACATGCGCGCGCTGGCCATCTCCCAGCCGTGGTACGGCAGGGGGAACTCGTCGGAGGCGAAGTCGATGGTGGGATCGACGCCGTCGTGGCCGAACACCCGGCGGGAGAGGGAGTTGAACCAGGTCTGGGCAAGCTCGAAGTCGTTGCGGCCCAGGATCGTGGCGGTGTAGGCCTCCTTGAGGCCGGCCCACAGGGAGCGGTCCCTCAGGCGCTCGCCGAGCTGCTCGCCCAGCACCTCGCAGATCCGGTCGACGTTGCGGGAATGGAGGCCCAGGCGCTCGACCGTATCCTGGCGGATGCCCGCCCAGTCGCAGCGCTCGAACCGCTGCTGAACGCGGCGGGTGATCGCCTGCACGCGCTGCCGGTGCTCGTCGAACGCCCAGTGGATGGTGTCGGCGGCATGGGCGACGGAGCTGTTGAGGTCCACGGGGGACATGCTACCGCCGGAAAGGACCAAAAGGACACCAAAGACCTCAAGGACACCAAGGACGGTCTGTTCGTCCTTGAAGTCCTTGAGGTCCTTGAGGTCCCTGTCTTTTTCAAGCCACCTGCGCCGCCTGCACCTCGCCCTGCAGATAGTTCTCGGGGCTGAAGTCGAACATCAGGCTGAACGGCGGCGGCGCGACCGTCTTGCCCCACTGGATCAGCCCGATCAGCTTCTCCGGCAGGAAATCCAGGTGATGCTGATCCGGGTCCCCCCAGGGGTGGACCGGCGGCAGCGGCGCATGGCGCAGCATCTCGAAGATGCGCTCCGCAGCCTCTTCGGGAGTCATGGCCCCGGCTTCGACCGCCGTCAGCATGCCGTCCGCCGCGTCGATCAGATCCTGCACCGGGTTCTCCCCCGGCTTGCCTTCGCCGTGGAGCGGGGTCTGATCGAGCAGGTCGAACATCCCCGTGTCCCCCGATTCCAGCGACTTCACGATCACCCGGAAGTGCCGGAAGTCGTTGAACATCGTGCTCAACAGCCAGAGCCGGACCCAGGCGTTCCAGATCGGATAGGACCCGAAGGCCCGGTAGGAGCAGTAGACCATCTGGTCGGCGTTGTCGAGCAGCGCGGCCTGCTGGCGCTCGGGGAATGCGAAGCGCTCGCGGGAGAAGTCGTCGTCGCGGAGCGCCTGGATGAGCCGGGGGGTCAGCGTGCGCAGGACGTCGATCGTGCTGATCAGCCCCCGCGAGTAGAGCGCATCCACGAATCCGTAGGCGTGGGCCGCGAGGAACCAGCGGTCGCCGGCGCACGAGGTCGAGGAGTACTGGAGCCGGTCCGTGCTCACCCAGGGGCGCACGGCGCGCGCATCCGCGAAATGGGCCGCGACGCTCGGGAAGCGGCTCACGATCTCCCGGAACTCGTCCTCGGGGGAAACCCCCGGCCGCTGCGGATACTTGCGCATGTCGAGGCTCAGGCCGACGCTGCAGAGCGGGTTCTGGCCGTCCTTGTGGTTGTTGAACGGGATCACCCAGAACCAGCCGCCGTCGAAAACGTGGTGGATCGTGCCCTCGTTCCAATGCGCGGAAAGCTTGGGGTCCTCCCAGTCTTCGAGGAGGTCGTCGTAGCGCTTGATCCCCTCGAAATGGGTGAACAGGGTGCGCGACTGCGTGCGCAGGCGCGACGGCTCCTCGCGCAGGGCGAACTTGCGGGCGAGCACCGACTTGTAGCCCGAGCAGTCCACGAGGAAGCGCGCGCGGAAGCGCTCGCCCGTGTTCATGGTCAGATCCACGCCCTGGGAATCGATCTCCACGTCCGTGGCGTCGATGTGGTCGTGGTAGGTGACGCCGTAGCGCAGGGCCGCGTTGAGCAGGTACAGGTCGATATCCTGCCGGAAGAGATGGCTCTCCGAGGTGATAGGAGTCACCGGAGGCACCAGCAGGTGAGACTCCGAGTGATCCTGCCGTTGGCCGTCGCGGTGGTAGAGGAAGCCGATGATGCGCTTGACCCCGCAGGACGGGGCGATGTGCTCGGTAATCGATTCCGTGCGGGTCAGGTGGAGGATCTCGGGCACGTCCCAGCGCTGGCCGAGCATCCACATGAGCATGGTGCTCTGCGGCAGCAGGGCCTCGCCCACGGCGAAGCGGGGGTGCGCCTCCTTTTCCAGCAGCAGGACGTCAAAACCCTGCCGGGCCAGGATGCAGGCGAGCATCCCTCCGCCGATCCCGGTACCCAGGATGGCGACATCGTACGTCTTCGGATCGCTCATGAAACGTCTCCCCTTTGCGGTACGGCGACCGCGTTGAACCGCAGCGATCCTCCTCAGAACATCAACTTCAAGGTCAGTGCAGCGATGATACCCCACTTGACACCGAAAAGAGTGATGGCTACTATCCTCCGCGCCTCGGATCCCAAGGTGGGGTTCGCAGCATGCCAGCGAACACGGTTTCGGGGGACCTGGTCGATCGGGTCCCTTTCGTGTGTCTGGGACAATCCAAGAGAAAGAGAGAACACAGCATGCGTATCACCGGAAGAGTGAAGTGGTTCAACGACACCAAGGGCTTCGGCTTCATCACGCCGGAGGACGGCCAGAAGGATTGTTTCGTTCATCACTCGGCGATCCAGGGCCAGGGCTTCAAGTCCCTGGCCGAGGGCGACCGCGTGGAGTTCGAGGTCATCCAGGGCCAGAAGGGCCCCGCGGCCCAGAACGTCGTCCGGATGTCCTGAACCCCTTCGCTTCCGAAACTGCGAGGCCGCTCCGAGGACATCGGGGCGGCCTCGCCGCTTTCAGGCCCCCTCCCTCTATAATCGCCGCCATGCTCTCCTCCCTCTGGGGAATCGACGACGAGATCCGCCGCGCCTCGACCCTGCCCGGGGCCGCCTATGCCGATCCGCGCGTCTTCGAGCTGGCGCGGGAGCGGGTCTTCGCCCGCACCTGGCAGCTCGCCGCCGACACCGACATGGTCCGCGTGCCCGGGCAGGTGCACCCCTTCACGCTCCTCGAAGGGATGCTGGACGAGCCGCTGGTCCTGACCCGCGACGCGCAGGACCGGCTCCACTGCCTGTCGAACGTCTGCACCCACCGCGGCGCGCTGCTCTGCGAGCACCCCGGCGTCGAGCCGGCGATGCGCTGCCGCTACCATGGCCGGCGCTTCTCCCTCGACGGCCGCTTCCTCTCCATGCCCGAGTTCGAAGGCGCGGAGGGTTTTCCATCCGAGGCTGATCATCTCCCCCGTGTACCCTTTGGGAGTTGGGGCAAGCTCATGTTCGTCTCCCTGCACCCGGCCTTTCCGCTCTCCGAGCTGATCGCGGAGATGGACGCGCGGCTCTCGTTCCTGCCGCTCTCCGAAGCCGTGTTCGACCCGACGCGCTCCCGCGACTACCTGGTGCGCGCCAACTGGGCGCTCTACTGCGACAACTACCTGGAGGGATTCCACATCCCCTACGTCCATGCCGCCCTGGCCGGCGCCCTGGATTACGGGGAGTACCGCACCGAGCTGTTCCCCTACGCCAACCTGCAGCTCGGAATCGCCAACGGCGGCGAGGACGTATTCGAGCTCCCCACCGGACATCCGGATTCGGGACAGAACGTGGCGGCCTGGTACTTCTGGCTCTTCCCGAACACGATGATCAACGTCTATCCCTGGGGGATCTCGGTCAACGTCGTCCGCCCCCTGGCTCCGGACCGGACCAAGGTCTCGTTCCTCTCCTATGTGTGGGACCCGAGCCGGCTGGACCGCGGCGCGGGCGCGGGGCTGGACCGGGTGGAGCGGGAGGACGAGGCGGTGGTCGAGAGCGTGCAGCGCGGTATTCGGTCGCGCCTCTATCACCGGGGCCGCTACTCCCCGAAGCGGGAAACCGGACCGCACCACTTCCACCGGCTGCTTACGCGGTTTCTTCATGGATAAGCCCATGGATGAAACGGCCGAATCCCGGCCCGGGCTCGTCCGCGGCCTGGGCACCTGGGACGGCGCGCTGCTCACGATCGGCTCGATCGTGGGCACGGGCATCTTCCTGACCACGTCGGACATGGCCCGGGTGCTGCCGCATTCGGGCCTGATCCTCGGCGTCTGGCTGGCTGGCGGCCTGCTGACCCTGGCCGGCGCCCTCACCTATGGCGAGCTCGGGGCCATGTTCCCCCGCGCCGGAGGCATGTACCACTACCTCCGGGAGGCGTACGGTCCGCTCTGGGGCTTCCTCTTCGGCTGGGCCGCGTTCGTGGTCATCATGTCGGGCGGTATTGCCGCGCTCGGAGTGGCGTTCGGCACGTATCTCGTGAGCTTCTTCCCCTTCGTTTCCGTCAAGATGGCGGCGTGCCTGGCGATCCTCGTCCTCACCGGGATCAACCACCTGGGGCTCAAGGAGGGGGCCGGCGTCCAGAACGCGCTGACGGTCCTGAAGATCGGCTCGATCGTAGCTTTCGTGGCGCTCGGCCTTTTCGCTCCCGCGCCGTCGAGGCCTGACGTGACCACCCCGATGGGAATCGCGGGCGGCCCACTACTCACCGCCTTCGGGGTCGCGATGATCGCCGCCCTGTGGACCTACGACGGCTGGTACGGCCTCACCTGCTCGGCGGGCGAGCTGCGCGATCCCGGCCGGAGCCTCCCTCGCGGGCTGATCCTGGGGACCGGGATCGTCATCGTCCTCTACATGCTCCTGAACCTGGTCTACATCCGGGCGATGACGGTGCCCGAGATGGCGGGGGCAGCGCGAATCGGCGAGGCGGCGGCCGGCATCCTCTTCGGTCCCACGGGCGCGAGGCTCGTGTCGATGGCCATCCTGGTCTCGACCTTCGGCTGCCTCTCCTCGACGATCCTCTACAGCTCGCGGATCTATCAGCCCATGGCCGAGGACGGCGTCTTCTTCCGCTCGCTCGCCGAGGTCCACCCGCGCTTCCGCACGCCGGTCCGCAGCCTCTGGGCGCAGACCGCCTGGGCGCTGCTGCTGACGCTCTCGGGGACCTACGAGCAGCTCTATACCTACGTGGTCTTCGTCTCGGTGATGTTCCACGCCGCCACCGCGGCGGCCGTGATCGTCCTGCGGCGGACCCGTCCGGACCATCCGCGCCCCTACCGCACCTGGGGCTACCCCGTGGTCCCGGCCCTGTTCATCCTCGCCTGCCTGCTCCTGGTCGGAAACACCCTTGTCGAGAGGCCTGTCGAGTCCCTACTGGGCCTGGGCCTGCTGGCGCTCGGTCTGCCGGCTTACCTGTGGTTCCGGAAACGGACGGCAACTTTTTCCCCCTGAGCCCGTAACTGACTACAATCGGGCGGCCGAACGCGGGGGAGGTCTGTCTGGCCTCCGCGTTGGCGAACATCCTGAATCGATTGGAGGATTTCCTGTGAAACGAATCTCTGCTGCGATCGCTCTGCTGTCTCTCCTGCTGGCGGGAAGCCCTATCCACGCCGCGAAGACGCAGAAGGTCGACAAGGGCAAGGCCGCTGACGCCAAGGACAAGAAGGACGAGAAGAAGGAAAAGCTCTCCGCGGGCACCTTCTCCGGACTCCAGCTCCGCGGCATCGGGCCCGCCCTCACCTCGGGCCGGATCATCGACCTCGCCGTCGATCCCAAGAAGCCCAGCACCTATTACGTCGCGGTGGCCTCCGGCGGCGTGTGGAAGACCACCAATGGCGGCACCACCTTCCAGCCCATCTTCGACGGCCAGCCCGTCTACTCCATCGGCTGCATCACGCTCGACCCGAACAACCCGCTCGTGGTCTGGGTCGGCTCCGGTGAGAACAACAGCCAGCGCAGCGTCGCCTACGGCGATGGCGTCTACAAGTCGATCGACGGCGGCAAGACGTGGGCGAACGTGGGTCTCAAGACCTCCGAGCACATCGGCAAGATCGTGGTTGACCCCCGCAACTCCGACACGGTCTACGTGGCCGCCCAGGGTCCGCTCTGGAACGCCGGCGGCGAGCGCGGCCTCTACAAGACCACCGACGGCGGCAAGACCTGGAAGTCCGTCCTCGCGATCAGCGAGAACACCGGCATCTCCGACGTGGTCATGGACCCGCGCGACTCCGACGTGCTCTACGCCGCCGCCTACCAGCGCCGGCGCCACGTCTGGACCCTGATCAACGGCGGTCCCGAGGCGGCGATCCACAAGTCGGTCGACGGTGGCGCCACCTGGAAGAAGCTCGAGGCCGGCCTTCCCCGGGAAGAGAAGGGACGCATCGGCCTCGCCATCGCCCCGTCCCAGCCCGATACCGTCTACGCCATCATCGAAGCCGCGCGCGGTGCCGGCGGCTTCTTCCGCTCCACGGATGGCGGCGCCAACTGGGAACGCCGCGGCAAGTACAACCCCGGCAGCGCCCAGTATTACCAGGAGCTTTTCGTCGATCCCTACGACGCCGACCGCGTCTACTCCATGGACGTCTTCGTCCAGGTGACCGAGGACGGCGGCAAGAACTGGCGCAATCTCGGCGAGCGTTCCAAGCACGTCGACAACCACGCGATGTGGATAGATCCGTCGAACACCGATCACCTGCTGGTCGGCTGCGATGGCGGCCTCTACGAGTCCTACGACCGGGGCGCCACCTGGATGTTCAAGGAGAACATCCCCGTCACCCAGTTCTACCGCGTGAGCCTGGACAACGCCACCCCGTTCTACAACGTCTATGGCGGCACGCAGGACAACTTCAGCCTCGGCGGGCCGTCCCAGACCACCACCAACCACGGCATCACCAACGCCGACTGGTTCATCACCAACGGCGGCGACGGCTTCGAGACGGTGGTCGATCCGACCGACCCGAACATCATCTATGCCGAGGCGCAGCACGCCGGCATCGTGCGTTTCGACCGCAAGAGCGGCGAGGCGGTCGACATTCAGCCGCAGCCCGCGTCGAACGAAGACCCGATGCGCTTCAACTGGGACTCGCCGCTGATGATCAGCCCGCACTCACACACCCGTCTCTACCTGGCCGCCCAGCGCCTGTTCCGCAGCGACGACCGCGGCAACTCCTGGCGCGCGGTGAGCCCCGACCTGACCCGCCGGATCGACCGCAACAAGCTCAAGGTCATGGGCAAGGTCTGGGGCATCGACACCGTGGCCAAGAACGCCTCCACGTCGTTCTACGGCAACATCGTCTCGCTCTCCGAATCGCCGAAAAAGGAAGACCTGCTCTACGTCGGCACCGACGACGGCCTGATCCAGATCAGCGACGACGCCGGCGCCAACTGGCGCAAGATCGAGAAGTTCCCAGGCATCCCGGAGAACACCTACGTCTCCGACCTGGAGGCCTCGCAGTTCGACGACTCGACCATCTACGCCTCTTTCGACAACCACAAGATGGGCGACTTCAAGCCCTACCTGCTCAAGAGCACCGACCGCGGCAAGTCATGGACCTCCATCGCCGGCGACCTGCCGGAGCGGGGCACGGTCTACGCCGTCGCCGAGGACTTCGTCAACCGGGACCTGCTCTTCGCCGGCACCGAGTTCGGCATCTTCTTCACCGTCGATGGCGGCAAGAAGTGGATCCAGCTCAACGGCGGCATGCCCACCATCGCCATCCGTGACATCGCCCTCCACCAGCGCGAGAACGATCTCGTGCTGGCCACGTTCGGCCGCGGCTTCTACATCCTCGACGACTACACTCCGCTGCGGCAGATCCGCACCGAGGCCGACCTGGAAAAGGACTCGATCCTCTACCCGGTCAAGAAGACCTGGATGTTCATCCAGGCCTCGCCCCTTGGATTGCCCGGCAAGGCGTTCCAGGGCGAGAGCCACTACACCGCTCCCAACCCGCCGTACGGCACGGTCTTCACCTACTATCTCAAGGAGGATCTGAAGACCCGCAAGGCCATGCGCTGGGAGGCCGAGGCCGCAGCCGAGAAGGAAGGCGGCAACGTCGAGTACCCGGCGTGGGAAGACCTCCGCGCCGAGGAGCGCGAGAAGGACCCCGTGATCATCCTCACCATCACGGATGCCGAAGGCCAGGTCGTGCGCCGCATCACGGGACCGGCCACCGCCGGCATGCACCGGGTCGCCTGGAACCTGCGCTACCCCACTACCATGCCTGCGAGCCTCGGCGAAGGACCGACCGACAACCCGTTCTTCACGCCGCCGGAAGGACCGCTGGTCGCGCCCGGCAAGTACACCGTGACCTTGGCCAAGCGGATCGGCGACGTGACCACGCCCCTGGGCGAGGCGCAGACCTTCGAGACCGAGCCCCTGGGCAACGCCACGCTGCCGGCAACCGACCGGAGGGCCACGCTGGAGTTCCAGCGCAAGGTGGCCAATCTGCAGCGCGCCGTGGCCGGAGCCGCCAGCGCCCTCGAAGAGGGCCTGACCCGGATCGAGCTCATCCAGAAGGCCCTGCTCGATACTCCCGCCGCCGATCCGAAGATGCTGGACGAGGCGCGCAAGATCGAGGACCATCTCCGCGACCTCAACGAGCAGCTCACGGGAGACCCCGTGATCGGCGCGCGCAATGAGCCGACCTCCCCGTCCATCGCCGATCGGGTCTTCCAGGTCGTCTTCGGCGCCTGGGGCTCCACCTCGTCGCCCACGCAGACGCACCAGAACAACTACACCCAGGCCGCGGAGGCGTTCGCCCCGCTGCTCGCCGACATCCGCAAGGCTCTCGGCGAGGACCTGGTCAACCTGGAAAACCGGCTCGAAGCCGCCGGCGCCCCCTGGACGCCGAGCCGCATCCCGACCTGGAAACCGGAATAGACCTCACCTCTCCACCAGCCTGAAAAAAGGGGACCCGCTCGGGTCCCCTTTGCTTTTGGGGTATCGTGCAGGTCTGATGAGAGTCTGGATCGATGCCGACGCCGCGCCCCGCGAAGTGAAGGAAATCATCTTCCGGGCCGTGAAACGCCTGGAAGTGCAGGCAGTGCTCGTGGCCAACCAGTGGCTGACCGGTCCGCCGGGCAACCCATTCGTCTCAACCGTGCGGGTGGACGGGGGTCTCGACGTGGCCGACCGTCACATCGCCGAGCACGCCGAGCCGGGGGACGTCGCCGTAACCGCCGACATCCCCCTGGCCGCGCGCCTCGTGGAAAAGAACGTCATGGCCATTGATCCGCGAGGCGACGAGTACACCGAAGAGAACGTCGGAGAGCGGCTCGCCGTACGCGACCTGATGGACGGCTTGAGAGGCGCGGGCATGCTGGAGCCGGGCGGGCCGCGCCCCTACAGTCCCAAGGACCGGCAGGCCTTCGCGGCCACGCTCGACCGGGTGCTCACCCGGGCGCTTCGCGCACGGCGCTGAATCTCTACGGCTGGCAGGGGGACGGCGGCGGCACGTTCGGATCGCTGCCCACTCGCCGGTTCATCCAGCTCAGCACGGCGTCGTACGCGATCGGCGCCTGGAACTGCAGGTTCAAGTCGTGCCCCGCACCGGAGATGGCCGCCGTCTCTACGCAGGCATCCGGCGCGAAGAAGCTCGCCTCGTCGTCCAGGCTGCCGGAAGCCGAGCACGTCGGCTCGCCGCAAAATGCCCTGTCGTGATCGCCGACGACCACGAGCACCGGGACGTGGATCCCGGGCGACAGGAACAGCGCTGGCACAGCCGTGTCGAGCTCGGCCGTGGTGACGGTCTCCTTGGTCTGCTCGTCGATCGCGAGGACCAGGGGGTCTCTGGAGGGCTGATAGTAGAAGACGTCGCGAGAGCCCGGCAGGGTGGTGAGATAGCCATTCGGTGCACCCGGGAAACGCGGATCCAGGTTGGCCGGATACAGCACCGCAAAGACCTCGTTCAACGCCGGGGTAATGGTGTGAGACGCGCCGGTCAGCACCACGCCGTCCACATCGCCGTAGGTCGCCGCCTCCTGGATCGAAATCACAGACCCGAGCGAGTGCCCGACGAGCACCACGCGCTCGGCGGAGATCCGCCCGAAGGAGGGGACGACCAGGTCTCCCCCGCGTAGCGCCTGCACGATCTGATGGACGACGTAGCCGTTGGCCGCGATGGTGACATCCGCCGCTGCAGGTCGATCGCTCTGGCCGATGCCGATCCGGTCGAGGTTGAGGACCGCGTAGCCCTCCGCCGTGGCGCGGCGCACGTAGGAGTAGGTCTCGGGCTGGACGGGCCAATCCCAGTACAAGTGGCTGTAAGTGGCGCCGTGGAGCGTGATCTGAACCGTCTTGCGCCCGATGCTGCCGCGGGAGCAGAGGACACCGAACACGCTGTAGACGGTGGGATCGCTCGGAGAGAGGTTCACGCCGAACGACAGCTCCTCGCAGCGGAACCCGCCCTCCGCAGCCTGGGCGCCGGACGGGAGCAGGACGACGGCCAGCATGCACAGCATGGCAAATGGACGGAATCTCATGGCTTCTTCTCCTTTGCTGATTCAGATATCCGTACAGAGTCTACGCAAAAGAGGGAAGAAACCGCCACGCGGCTTCAGCCAGCCGCGTCGCTCCTCAAAGCCAACTCGACGGCCTCGCGGTAGAAGGACGGCTCGACCTCCGGGAAGAGCTGCCGGGCGCGAGTGGTGTCGGCCACCACGGGATGGACCATCCCCTTGATGATGGGTACGGCGAGCGTGTTCGGAATGGGAGTGACCAGCCCGACCCAGAGCCCGGCGAGGCGCGGCGTAAGCACGGGCACGGGAATGATGAACCGGCGCAGGCCGCGGACCCCGGCATAGCCCAGCATCATCTGCCGGAAGGTCATGCGGTCGCTGCCGATGTCGATCACACCGAGGGGCTCGCGCTCCAGCGCGAGGACAAGGTAGGAGAGGACGTCGCGCACGCCGATCGGCTGCACCTCGTTGAGCACCCATTTCGGCGCGATCATGGCGGGCAGCCGCTCGGTGAGATGGCGCACCATCTCGAATGAAGCCGATCCCGAGCCGATGATGGGGCCGGCGCGGAATTCGGTGGCGGGAAGCCCCTTCCGGAGAATCTCGCCGACCTCGGCGCGGCTGCGCAGGTGGTCGGACACGTCCTCTCCCGCGGGCAGCAGCCCGCCGAGATAGATCACCTTGCCGATCCCGGCGGCGAGCGCAGCCGCGACGAAGTTGGCAGCCGCGGTCCGGTCGCGCTCCTCGAAATCCTTGCCGGACCCCATGGAATGAACGAGGTAATAGGCCGTATCGACGCCGGCGAGGGCCGGCCCCAGGGACTCGGGATCGAGGAGATTGCCGACCGCCACCTCCACCCGCTCTGCCCAGGGCCGCGCCTCGACGCGCACCAGCACCCGCACCGCATGGCCCTGCTCCAGGAGCCGGGGCACGAGCCGGCCCCCGATATACCCGGTCGCCCCGGTGACAAGGACCTTCATCCAGAGGAGACTACAGGAAAGAAGGTTTTACGGAAGGAGCAGCACCTTCCCCGTCGTGGTCCGGCCTTCGAGAGCCCGGTGGGCCGCGGCGGCTTCGCCAAGCGGCAGCTCGAGGCCGATCCGCAGCTTCAGCCGGCCCTCCCGGATCCAGCCGAGGACGTCTCCCGCCCGGGATGCGAGCTCCTCGCCCGCCGCGATGTAATGGACCAGGGAAGGGCGGGTGAGATAGATCGAGCCCTTGGCGTTCAGGATCGCTGGATCAAGAGGGGGAACCGGTCCGCTCGCCTGGCCGAAGAGCACCATCATGCCGCGGCGGGCCAGGGAGTCGAGGCTCTTGTCGAACGTCGCCCGGCCCACCCCGTCATAGACCACCTGGACACCCCGGCCGTCCGTCAGGCGCCGGACCTCGGCCGCGAAATCCTGCTTCTCGTAGAGGATGACCTCGTCGGCTCCGGCCTCGCGGGCGAGCGCGGCCTTGTCCTCCGTCGAAGTAGTGGCGAGGACGCGGGCGCCCCGCAGCTTAGCAATCTGGCACAGGAGGAGCCCTACCCCGCCTGCCGCGGCATGGACCAGGCAGGTATCGCCGGGCTGCAGAGGGTAGGTCGAGCAGGCGAGATAGTGGGCCGTAGTGCCCTGCAACATGGCCGCGGCGCCGTCCCTGGCGCTCAGCCCCTCGGGGAGCTTCACCAGCCGATCGGCGGGCACGGCGGCCTTCTCGGCGTAAGCGCCCATCACGCCCGTGTAGGCCACCCGATCGCCGGCAGCGATCCCCGTCACGCCGGGTCCCACGGCCTCGACCGTGCCCGCCGCCTCCTGGCCGAGGATGAACGGCAGCGGAACCTTGTAGAGGCCCGTCCGATGGTAGGTGTCGATGAAATTGACGCCGATGGCCTCGATCCGCACCACCGCCTGGACTTCAGCGGGGACCGGATCCGGGATGTCTTCGAACCGGAGGACCTCGGGACCACCTGGAGCTTGGACGCGAATGGCTTTCATGGGTTCTCCTATACCTCGTCGGAAACGAGCTCCCACCCGCCGCCGCTGTAGTAGCGGATGAGGCAGGAACCGGAAGGACAGCCGTAACGCCGGAACAGGGGCGCGACAGCGCGGTAGATCTGATCGATCTCCTCGTCCGTGCCCTCGCCCCAGATCACGATGTCGATGCGATTGTGGGCATCCTCGAAGCCGAGGATCTCGGCGTTTGCCACGGGCGGGATCAGAGGAACCAGTTCTTCGGCCAACTCCTCCGCCGCAGCCTCGTCCGCCTCGCTCCGGCTGCCGGAGGGTATGCCCCAACGGACTATGACCAGAGGCCGCCCGGAATCTTCGTCCATGGCTCATCGTCTCACAGCGGAGACAGAAGATTGTCAGAAGCCCGCGCCCTCCCGGGCGCGGGCTCTCAAGGCGGGGCTGTCTACGTCTGATTGCAGATGCACTGCTTGCAGCAGGAGTTCACCTGCACGCACGTACCCCGACCCACCCCACACTTCTGGTCGCAGCCGCTGTTCGAGGAGCACTCGGGCCGGCAGCAGCTCAGGGCTCCGAAGAGATCCAGCGCCGCGGGCGAGGGGGCCGGGGTGGAGAGGTTGGCAGCGGGACAGGAGCCGGTTGTCGTCGAAAAGAAGTCGAGCGGAGCCGGGGCGGCCGGCGGCGCCGCGAAGGCCGCGGTGGCGGTGAGAGCGAGGGCGAGCAGGAGCAGGCAGAGCGGGAAGGTCTTCCTCATGAGCGTCTCTCCTTGAAGGCAGGACGGGATCAGCCCGTCCCTACCTTCAGAGGTGCCGCTCGCGGAAGGCCTCGCGCCTCAGCGCAGACCCCAGAGGGGCCGGACCGCCTGGCTGCACGTCGGGCAGCCGAGCAGCAGGTGGCGCACCACGTCCCGGGTCTCGCCCCGGGTGCACTCTCCCTTCACGAAGCGCTCGATCTGCTGCGGCGCGGGATGGGTCGGGAGTTGGGGTTGGGTCTTCATCGGATCGCCTCCTTCGCGATGCGGGGGTACTGCCCCATCCAGATATACGCAAAAGGTAGGACGGAACCGCCAAGCCCTTTCCTCACCCGCCCGCGGCCCTTCAGGTCAGATGTCCGGGAACCGATCCAGCCCCTCATCGATCTGGACGAGGGGACGCCACAACCAGGTGATTCCCGCGCACGCAAAAGCCATGGACAGACCCGCGACAGCAGTCCGCCAACCGCCCCCCGCGAATGACGCCGCAAGCGCAGCCATCCCGGCTGCGCAACCAAGCAGCCCCAGCCATACGGAGCGAATGCCCGGCAGCAGTCCGCGCTGCGCCAGCAAGAGGGCGCAACCCATGGCGCCGGCGACCGCGAGTCGGACTGCGCCGGTGTCCGGGCCCGTCAGCGCCAGGACGAGAGCGAGCACGGCACTCGCCTGCAGGCTCCGTCTCCCGAGATTTGCCGCGCTCCACCGCCAGGCCGGCGGCCCTGGCGCGAACAGAGGTCGGAAACCCGCCCTCAGCCAGCCGCTCATCAGATCGCCCAGGACAAGCCCGAGCAGGCAGGCGGCGCCGAGCACCACGCTGACGGGCAGCACGCAGACCGCGGCCAGACCGAGCATCCACGAAGTCCACGCCTGCCCTCGCCGCGCCAGGGAAACGCCCGCGGCTGCCACGGCGGCGAGCGTCGCAAAGGTGACGGCACAAACCAGGGGCGACGCTGCCGCCGCAGGTGAGAGCACCCAGGGTGCGAGATGCGCGAAGCCGGCGAGCCGTCCCCCGGATACGGCGAGCAACGCTGCCGCGCCTGCAAGCGCGAGCAACGCCCACATCCGGAGCACGAGGATCGCCAGCGGCCCAGGCCGGGAGGAAAGGGTACGCTCGGACTCTGCTGCCTCGCTGCGAGCAGCCAGCGTGCGCCCCACGAATCCCGGACCGCTGTAGACGAAACCCGAGGAAATCTCCACCAGGCTTGCACCGGCTTCGACACAGGCGAGTGCATCCTCCGGCGTCACCGCGCCACCCGCGGCAATCACGGGAAGACCGTCGCCGAATGCCTGGCTCACCGCGGTCACCGCCGCGAGCACGCGAGGAAGCGAGGCCGCTGCATCGATGCGGCCGTCCGGCACTCCCGCGTAGGGCTCGCCGTCGCTGACCACGACGCCGTCGAGTCCGGCTTCCTTGGCTCTGGCAGCCTCGGCCATCACCCGGCCGGTGTCGCCGTCGAGCGGGATGCGCAGCAGAACGGGCCTGGTGGTCGCCGCGCGGGCGCTCGCTAGCGTGACGCGTGCGGTCCCGCGCAGGCTGAAGAAATCCGCCCGGTCGCCCAACGCGGTGATCACCGCGGCCGGGTCGGCATCCTCGATGGTGATTCCGACCGGCACCCGGACAAGGTCGCGGCGCGCGAGATGGCCATGCACGGCAGCTGCTGCCGGCGCGTATCCCTGCGCGCTGCGCGTCAGCGCGTGATCGGAAGCGATCCGCCGGCGATCGAGACGGCGCACCCGCGGCCGTCCGCCGAGCGTCACCGGACCCGCCGTGAGGAAACCGCAACCGAGGAACTGCATCGCAGCGAACGTCCGCGCATCCACATCGATATCGGGCCCGAGCCCGAACCGGCAGGCGAACGTCAGGCCGAACACCTCGACGGGCCGGTCCGCTAGGCCGTAGCTGAGCAGCCGGAACAGCTCGCGGCGGATTCGACCACGACCCATGAAGGCGAGGATGGCCATGGTCAGACGGCGGGCGTCCTCCAGCGGGAGCCGAAACACGATCGGCCGGTATAGAGGGTGATAGGTCCAGTCGGGCACATCTACTCCGCGTGGGCGTGGTCGTGCGGCTCCGCGCCATGGACATGGCCGCCATGCAGGCTGGTCGACATGTACGTCATGAAGAGAAAGGCCTGGCAGAGGAAGAGAACGGGCCATACGTAGGCCATGCCCCCCATGGAGGGGAAGAGCCGTGCCGCTCCCAGGCAGATGCCCGTCACAATGGCGAGGAAGCCGATATCACGGTGCTGCCGGTCGGCCAGCGGCTCCTCACCCCAGTGGTGCAGCATGAAGAGAAGGCCGAAGATCACCGATCCCACCGGAAAGACCGCCCGCACGAGATCCCCCTCGATCCAGCCGAACGCGAGGCCGATCTCCACGGCGCCGGCCACGAGGCCGCCTCCGGTCATGATGCGGTGCTGAAAGCTGTGCTTGTCGGAAAGGGAACGCAACCAGCTTCCATACTGCACCCTCACCCACGGCTCGACATGGAAGAAGAAGTACAGGTTCATGGCGAGAAAGACGATCGGCCAGACCTTCAGCAGCACGTCGAACTCGCCGTCGAACAGCGGCAGGAGGTTGCAGAAGCCGAAAACGAGGCAGCCCCAGCCGTTGATCACGTGATCGAGACGGTCGTGCTCGATCATCTGCTTCTCGGTCATTTGCGGTGGCACGTCGAATCCCCTCCGTACGAGCGATCGCCACAGGAAAGCAAGCCCCGTCGCAAGCCGCAACAGCAGGCCGTCGCGCCGCGGTCGCAGCACCTCCACAGGCGGGTCGATCCCCCGGTCTGCGAGGACGTCAATGGCGCGGGCGATGCCGGATGCAACGGCACGCTCCATCATCCACGAGTTGCCGGAGCGCGGCGCCCAGTCACCCGCCACGTGCACGCCCTCCGCGATCTCGCCGGGCAATCCGAGCCCCTCGGTGCCGGCAGGGAAGGCGGAGAACACGTCGACATGCCGCTGGACGCGCACATCAACCAGAAGGTCGGCCCGGTAGTCCGGCGAGACGACCGCCAGGTCCTCGAGCGCGAGAGCGACGAGCGTGTCGTCCGGAAGCTCGAGGTAGTTATCCTTCGCTCCGGCCACCTGCACCTCGATGACGTGCTCGGCCGGGCTCGCGCCGCTCCTCAGGATCTTCGACAGGCAGAAGTACGCGTCGATCATCGGCAACAGCGGTGTCAGCGCGCACTGCGGCTTGTCGTCGAGCGGCGTATCCGGATGGAACCAGAAGCGGATCACGAGAACCGACGTGGCCGCGAGATGCCCCATCGTGTGGCGCACCTCGTCCGAGATCTCGACGGTGTCGGCTACCAGCGCGAGGGCAGCCAGAACGTCGGTGGCGAAGATCACGGCGGCGGCCGGCAGGCTCAAGCCGAGGGCCGGGCGCACGATGCGCACCGAATCGCCGGCGATCTCGGTCGCGAGAGGATCGAGCGGACGCAGGGGCGGCCCCGACACCGGCAGCCCCCCACGATCGAAGACGCCGCCGTGGCACGGGCAGCGAAAAACCCGTGAGGTGACGTCCCAACTCGTTGCGCAGCCGGCGTGGGTGCAACGCCGGGACAGCGCCTCGTAGCCGCCGTCCTGCCGCAGGCGGACTGTCACCGGTTCCCCATCCAGCTCGACGGACACGCCCTCGGGCAGGGCGTCGACCCGGGATCGCTCCACCACACCCAGCACGGTCGATCCCGGCGGGCTCTCCCCTTCCGTCGGTGGGAGGCTGGAAGGCGAGCGCAACAGGACCTCCCACTCGCCCTCCGCGTCGAGCCGAAGCCGGTCCACGGTCGTCGACTTCAGGATCGTCGCGCCGAGATTGAGGAGCCTGGCTTCGAACGCGCCGAACATCACATCGTGGCTGAGGCCTGCCAACCAGCGGGGGATCACGCCGCGGTCGCTCGGCAGCACATAGGCCCGAAACGCTGCCAGCGCCACGGCCGCCGAAACCTGGTCAAGCCGGCTGTAGCAGAACATCTTGGTGAACGGCTCGAACATCACCTTCTTCGCTCGCGGCGAGACTCCGACATAGTCGAGGAACTGCTCAAAGCTCCAAGCCGCGTAGGCCGCTTCGTCCTTGACCGGATCGAAGGCGAGGAGGTGCATGGCAAAGCGGAACAGGCGGAACAGGTCGCGCAGGCCCATGACCGGCGTGCGCAGACACTGCACGACCAGGAAGAGCGGGCTTGGCACCCACCTCGCGAGGGGACGCATCGGCACCTGGCGCCCCCCTTCGAGAACCATCCGGATGTCCTCGGCCGGGTGGAGCACCTCCGCGGGCGCGACGCCGGCCCAGGTGAGCAGGCGGTCGAAATTGGCGTAGCAGGGCCACCACCCGTGAACGCCGTGCTCGTAGCGGCGCTCAGCATCGTCGACGGTGCGCACCTTGCCCCCGAGAGCATCCGAGCGCTCGATCAGCACCACCGGCGAGCCCGCGCGAGCGAGCGTCAGCGCGGCGGCGACCCCGGCGGGCCCGCCGCCGATCACGACAGTGGGAACGTTCTCAGTCACTAAAGATTAGCCCGAAGACGGAACGATTCTACGGCCATTTCCAGCCGCGTGGGCATTCCAATCTCAGGGCAGTGTCGCCGCTCCCCTACTTCTTCCCTTTCCCCTTCCCCGGCACCTGCAGCCGGACCACGTCCTCTCCTACGAAGAGCGTGCCGTTCTTGAGCCGGCCTTCCAGAGGCACGATGATCGTCTGCCCGTCCCGCAGGGTGCCCATCGATGCCTTGAGCGCCCGCACGACCTTCTGGGTGTCGAACTTCAGGACGAGGTCGGCAATCCCGTCCGGGCCGGCGGCGCAGCTTCCTGGCCGGCCGACGTCCTCGATGCTCCAGCGTTCCGGCGCCACACCGGCGAGCCGGATCGTGGCCGGGTTGATCGTGGAGACGTTCAGCGTCGGCGTGCCGAGGATGGCCGCGGAGAGCACGCCCTTGCTCTTGGTGTTGAGTTGGTTCTCGCAGGAGCCCGGCTTGAGGTCGAAGGCGACTCCGACGCCCAGGGCATCGCCCTCGATCGCGGCGACGAAGAAGATCGGGTCCGAGGAGAGGCTCGGGATCTCCGGGGTCTCGTAGAGCAAAGGCGTGACCGCGAGGGTGGAGATTCCCGGGGGGAGCTGGATCGTCAGGGTGCCGTCCGGCTCGCCCCTCCGGTCGAGCAGGAACTCGCCGTCGGCGAAGAGGCGGACCGCCTCGAACGTGCCCCCGCCTTGAGGACCGCCCAGCGTGATGCCGCTCAGGTAGATGCGCTTCGGCTCGAACAGCGAGGAGAAGTGGAAGACGAGGCCCTCCTGCATGGACAGGGCGTCCTCAGGGCCCGAGCCGGATGCCACGTCCGACAGCACGCCCAATCCCACCCCGGGATCGCCAGGCGAAGCGAGGATCACGGACAGGACCGCATTCGCGCCCCCAGGCTCGAAGTTGCCATCCTGGTCCAGGAGCCCGGCCTGGATCGCCATGGGGATGCCGCCGGCCTGGTAGACCGCGGTGGGCTTGCCCGACAGGGCCGCATCCGCCTGAGGCGTGGTGAAGTCGTAGACGATGCTCGCCCCGGCTGGGACGGACAGGATGAGCGCAAAGATAACGGCAAAGGTGAACGACTGACTCCTCACGAGATACTCCTTTCCCAAACATCGGGACCGTGAGGGTTCGGGACCGCGCGGGGTCATCCCCGCGTGTATTCGGTCCCTTCCCCGGGCCAGCCGATTCGGACCTTGTGCTTGACCTTAACCCAGCTTCGGGTGCGCGCGCCCGGCTCATAGAGGGACGAGGGGTCTTTGGCCACCAGCCCCTCCCAGCCGTGGTAGACGACCTCTTTCCATGCTTCGAGGCCATCCTCTGCCAACCTGCGGGCCAGGATGATAGGACCCGCCGCGCCACGCACCTCCCGCTCCAACACAGAACGACGACTGTGCAGAGGTTGTGCCATGAGGTCCTTACCGCGGGCGTAGAGGCAATCGAAGGCGACGTACATGGGCGGAGTGAAGATCTGGTCCGTGGGCGCGCCCCTCAGGTAGCCGAGATGGGAGACCAGGCGCTCGTCGAAGACTGCGACCTCGCCGTCCAGGATCAGGGTCTTGACCTTGAGCGCGGCGAGGGCCTCGACGATCTCCGGAAACTGGCGCGTGAAGTCCTTGCGGTTGCGGCTGATGAGCTGGACCCGCGCCCCTTGCTTGAAAGCGAGCATGCGGTAGCCGTCGTACTTCTCCTCATAGACCCACCCCGGCTTGTGGAACGGTCGCTTGACCTCGTCGGCCAGCATGGGCGCAAACGGCTCTGGAAATTCGTCCATGAAAGCGGCACATTTCGCAATCTCCATGCCGTTTTCTTCTATGCGGAATGTATTTCATTGGATCTGGAGATTGTTCGTCTCCGGAGAGAGACCTGCAACGGCAGTTTTTTCGCACAAAAAAAGTGAATTTACGCACAAGAAAAGCGTTTTCAAGGGCGTGCAGAGACTTTCTTCGCACAAGAAAATCAAATTTTCGCACAACAATTTAGAATTCTTGTGCGAAAATTTGTTTTTCTCGCACAACGAAGAGCTTTTTTCGTACGAAAATTTAAAATACTCGTACGAAAATATGCTTTGGGCGCCCTCGAAAAGAGAATTTTTGTGCGAAAATTTAGGATTCTTGTGCGAGAAAACGATTCACGCCGGGAGCCCGAAAGCCCAAAGGGCAGTCAATACCGCCGTGCCGCCGCCCGCATCCGGCTCAGCGCTGACAGGAAGAGCACGACAGCCAGCGCAGCGAGGAGCAGCAGGCTCCTTAGCGCGGGCATCTCGCTGTGGAGCAGCGCTCCCCGCCAGGCGTCCACCGTCAGGGTGAGGGGATTGAAGCGGGAGACGGTGGCGAGCCAGCCGGGCATCTGGCCTCGCGGCACCAGTGCCGTGCTCGTGAAGAGCAGCGGCATGTTGACCAGATGGACGAAGGTGGCCATGGCTTCCTGCGCTCGCACCTGAAGGGCGAATGCCGCCGAGAGGCAGGAGAACGCGACGGCGAAAAGGGCCAGACAGATCAGGCCTGTAAGCAGCGCCGCAGGACCGGGATGCAGACGCGCGCCGAGGAGCAGCGCCAGCAGCAGCACGGCCATCGATTGGACCAGCAGCCGGGCCATGTCCGCCAGCGCCTTGCCAGCCAGAATCGCGAACGGCGGGGCCGGCGTGCTCAACATGCGCGGCAGGAAGCCGGTGTTGAGGTCGCGAATCCAACCGATCCCCGACTGCGAGGCTCCGAAGAGCACGGTCATCACGCTCACGCCCGGGGCGAGGAAGTCCAGGTAGCTGGTCTCCGCCAAGGTAAACCTTTCGAAAAGGAAGCCGAAGAAAAGCATCCAGACCAGCGGCTGGCCCAGCGAGAAGGTCAGGAGCACCGGCCTTCGCCAGGTGATCACCCAGGTGCGCCAGGCGACGGCGCGCAGCGCATCGATCACAAGAGCTCCTCCAGACCACGCGGCGGGCCGGAGGCTGCGATACGGCCACCGTGCAGGACCACGGCACGATCGGCGTGGCGCTCGGCAGCAGCGAGGTCGTGTGTCACGACCACCACGGCGCGGCCCGCGGCGGCCCGGCGCTTCAACTCCGCCCAGAGGAAGCCGGACCTCTCGACGTCGAGCCCCGCTGTCGGCTCATCGAGCAGCAGCAGGTCGGGATCGTGGATCATCCCCGCAGCCAGGTGGAGCCGCCGCTTCAGCCCTCCCGACCAGACGGCCACGGGCCGCGGCAGGTGCTCCGCGATGCCGAACGCCGCGGCGAGACCGGCGATGCGCTCGGACCGCTCCCGCCTCGGCACGCCGTGGAGCGCCGCGAGCAGCCAGAGCGTCTCGCGGCCGGTCATCTCGGGATCGAGCGCGAGGTCCTGAGGGATGAAGCCGCGGCGGTTCCGGTTGCCGGGGATCTCTACCGTTCCCTCATCCGGAACGAGGAGCCCGGCCAGGACGCGCAAGAGCGTGGTCTTGCCCGCGCCGTTGGGCCCCACCAGGACGGTGAGGCTGCCGCGGGGGAAATCGAGGGCGATATCCGCCAGAGCCTCGATGGAGCCGAAGCGCACGCTTACGCCGCGGACGGACGCGGCGCTCGCAGCTTCAACCGAGACCGGCACGATCTCTCATTGCGTCGTAATCACTGGGCATTGCGGCGCCGCGGGGATGTAGTTGCCCGCGAAACACTCCGGCCCGGTCGGATTCGGCTTGCCGAAGTACAGGCTCGGCGTCAGGGTCGGGCAGACGGTCTGGACGCCGAGCATCATGCCGCGGTCCTCGTGGCCCAGGAAGTGGCAGTGCAGCACGTACTCGCCGGTGAACTCTTCGAAGCGCGTCCGCATCTTCACCACCTTCGGCAGGTCGGAGTCATTTCCGTTCGCCGGCAGGGTGATGCTGTCGCGCCAGACCCAGGGCGGATCCAGGGGAGTGGTCCCGTTCTGGATGATCTGGAACGAGTTGGTGTGGATGTGGAAGACGTGGAACGGATCGGCGTCCGTGGTGTTGATGATCGTCCATTCCTCGGCGGTGCCCAGCCTGGCCGTGATGTCGACGCAGGCCGGATTGTATTGCCGCAGCTCGCCAGCCTGGAGATTGATGTAGAACTTGCTGGGCTGGAACGGCGGGCTGACATCATGACCGTTCGTCGGGTCTTTCAATTCGAAGCGCAGGGTCCGCGTGCCGGCCACCTGCGTGATGTCCTCGAGATAGGAAGGTACGGCGGGCCACTGGCCGGGCGTGGGGTACGGCATGGGATCGCACGCGCCGTCGGAGGAGCAGGGCACGACCTCGATCGTCACGATCTCGGGCTTGGCTGCCCCGGGGGCGAGGAACTCCAGCAGGCTTCTCAGGCGCTCGGACTGCTCGGACGACTCTGCCTGGCCGAAGACGTCGTAGGTCACGGCGTAGGTCCCCGGCGTCTGCGGCGCCTGGACCAGGAAGTCGGCCCGGTTGCCCGGCGACAGCCGGAACTCGAGGGAGAGCGGCAGCAGCGGCTGGCGCTCGTAGTTCTTGGGAGCGAATTGGATGCCGTCCATGGCGATCTGCCGCGCCGTGGTAGGCGTGCCCTGAGGCCCGTTGAAATCCAGCTCGAGCTGCGCGCTCCCCTGCATGGTGGCGCCGAGAAACCGCCAGCGTTGAATCTCACCGGGGTACATCCGGACCTTCGGGTTGGCCTGGCCGTTGACCAGCGGCGTAGGCGCGCTGCCCCCCTGGAAGAAGTTGAGGTGATCGCTGACCTGCTGGATGACCAGGAGCTTCTCTTTCAACGTGAAGCCCCGGACCTGGTAGAACCCGCGCAGCCAATCGTCGAACGGGCCCTCGATCAGCAGGGCGCCAGCCATGCCGTTGGCCACCTGGAGCGCCACGGCCCCGTGCTTGTGCGGGTGATACCAGTGGGTGCCCTCGGGCTGCGTCCAGCGCAGCGGATCGACGCTGTACTGGTACTCGCCCGTGGCCACGAGCCCGCGGCCGTGGGTGCCGCTCCCGGCGCTCGAAGAGCCCTGCGGCCGCAGCTCGAGGAGCACGTAATCCTGCGGCGCCTGGGGCGAGACGTGGCTGCCGTGGAAATGGAGATTGGTGTCGTCGTTGCCGTGGAAGCAGTTGGGGAAGGCGTCCAGCGCGTCGCAGCACTTGGGCGGGTTGGCGCCGTCGCAACCGGTGCAGGCGTTGCACTCGTGGGTCGCCGCCGAATTCACGGGCAGGGCGTTGACCAGCTTGACGCGCAGGCGGTCCCCCTGGCCACCCGAGGCGTTCGGCTTGCGCAGCTTCAGGGTCGGGCCTGGGAAATCCCATTGGTAGCCCCCGCCGGGCGCAGGAAAGCCGTAGGTGCGCAGCGAGAGGTTCCGCTGGCAGCACGACCACTGGCCGCCGCTCTGGGTCCAGACGGGCACGGAGTGCGGCTTCATCTCGATGCGCAGCGTGGTGTCGAGCACGCCGTTGACGGCGGAGATCACCGGCGGCTCGACGAGGTCCTGGCCCAGCGTACAGGGGATACAGAACTGGCTCTGCGCCTGGGCGGAAGCGGCGGCAAGGAGCAGGAGGGCAGTCACTTTTCCGATCATGGCATCACCTTACATCAGCGATGAACGATCGTGCCCACGTGCCTGCCCTCGAGCGCCTCCCGGATGCGTCCGGGCTCGTGCCCGTTGACGATCTGAAAACGGTCGAGCAGCCGCGCGTTTTCCAGAAGGTCCAGCAGCACCGGCTCGAACGGCAGTGTCCGGAAGGCCCGCTTCCGCAGCTCGGCGACGTTGATCTCCGGGATGAGCTCCGCGGCCGGATCGAGCTTCGGGTCGGCCGTGTAAAGGCCGTCCACGTCCTTGACCAGCGTGAGGCTGCGGCAGCCGAAGCACTCCGCCAGGAGGAACGCGCCCGCGTCGGTGCGGTGCGGCGGGATGCGCCCCACGCCGGGTGGGTGCTCCCACAGGGAGTACGGCGGCACGCCGCTGAACACGACCCCGGGAGCGCTATGAATGAACAGCGGCAGCAGGTGGCCGAAAATTTCAGGCGGGATCGCCACTACGCCATAGGGCGACAGGAGCGTCCCGAGCATGTGGGCATTGCCCAGGGCATCGGCCGCGGCGACCTGGGCAAGCACGCCCGTGGGCAGCCCGAGGTCGATGCCGATCGAGAAGACGTGGCGGGTACGCACGCCGCCGCCGGTGCCCAGGATCAACTTCCACGTTTTCAGGCAGTCCGCGAGGACCTCGACCACGGGGTAGACCACGCCGCGCCCTGCATCCATGATCGACCGGCCGCCGATCTTGAGGACGTGGGCATCGGGCAGCATGCGGAAGACCGCGCCTTCGGTGGAGCGCTCCACCTCGCGGTCGAGGAGGCTCTCGCGCATCAGCAGGGAGCGGACGTGATAGGCCTTGGAGTCGGTTTCAATCACAAGCATTCCTCAATCGGCAGTGATGATAGTACCCACGGGCTCTCCGTCCAGGGCGCGGGTGAGGTTTCCCGGCACCAGGCCGTTGATGACCTGGATCGAGCGGCGGTGCTGGGCGTTCGCCATCATGTCGAGGACGGCCCGCTCCACGACCACATCCTGAAGATCCATCTCGCGCAGCTCGGAAACGGTGATGCGCGGGATGAATCGCGCGCCGCGGTCCTTCTTGGGGTCGGCGGTGTAGAGGCCGTCCACGTCCTTGACATAGATCATGGAGCGCGCGCCGAGCACCTCGCTCACCAGGTAGCTGCCGGTGTCGGTGCGATGCGGCGGGATGCGGCCCACGGCCGGGTTCTGCTGCCAGTAGACATAGGGCGGCATGCCGAAGAAGATCACGGCGCCGCGCTCGGCCAGGTAGAGCGGGAGCTGCGCGAACTGCGCCGGCTCGATGAACGGAATGCCGTGCCTGGCAAGCAGGTAGTTGAGCATGCGGGCGTTCTGCATGCTGACGAAAGTGCCGAGCACGGAGAGAACTCCCGTGGGCATGCCTAGATCGAGGCCGACGCTGTAGGCATGGCGGGCGCGCGTGCCGGCGCCCGTGCCGAGGATCATCTTGTGCCGCCCGAGATTGGCAACGATCTCGTCGATCAGGGGAAAGACCGCGACGCGTCCGCGATCGATGAAGCTCTGGCCCCCGACTTTGATCACATTTGCCTCGGGGAGGATCTGGACGAGCGCGGGCCCGCTGGTGCGCGCGAGGAGATCCTCGTCGCTGAGCGAGCCCTCGACGAGCGCCTGTCCCAGATCGGTCAGAAGGTCATCCATTAAAAATCCTTTCTATCCAGGCAGTCGGACGCTGTCGAGCACGTAGGCCTCTTCCGTGTTCTGAAGGAGATCGAGACCGCCGAAGGTCTCCAGCGCCCAGGCTTCGAGCCCGCGCAGCACCTCGTCCTGGACACCTGGAGGGAGGACGATCCCGCCAAGGCCTTCCTTGCCGCGCCATTGGTCCAGGGCCTCGCGCGGCGTCTGCCGGGCCGGCCAGCGCGCGACTTCGGTCCGCTCGAGGTCCCGCGCCCCTTCGTCGAGCAGGGCCTGGAGCAGACGGCGGCTGCCCGCGTCGCGGGGAGAGAACCCGAGATCGCGGAGCCGGCCCCGCATCTCCCGCGACAGGCGTGCCTTGACGCTCTCCGGCTGGCGCTCCACCCGGCCGATCACAAGGGCGCCGCCCGGCGCCACGCGCAATAGCTCGCCGACTACGTGCTCGCGTGGGAGAAGATGGATGGCCCGCGAGCTGAAGATTGTGCGGACCGAGCCGTCGGGCAACGGCCAGGGCTGCGAGCCGTCGGCTTGGACGAGGTGAGCCCCCGAAGCTCGCCGCCGGAAGACCTCCAGCATGCCGCGAGACAGATCCAGGCCGGCGTAGCGCACGGCATGGTGAGGAAACCAGCGGCCGATCATGCCCGTGCCTGCGCCGATCTCCACGATCCGGTCTCCCGGAACGAGTTGGGACGTGGAGACGACCGCCGTCACGATCCGGCGGCAGTCGTCTTCCGGGAGGCCCACGCGGCGGTCGAACTCCGCCGCCTGGGCATCGAAGGAGGTGGGAACGAGCGGGATCACTCGCAGGGGGGGAGCGCGGCGGGGAATGGGGAGGGCCCTGCGCACTCTTCCGGCCGCTTGGAGTGGCCGTACTTGCCCGCCGAGGTCGGATACTTGTCCGAGCACACCGTCTGGACGGAGAACATCATGCCGCGGTCCTCATGCCCGAGGAAGTGGCAGTGCAGAACGTACTCGCCCGTGAACTCCTCATAGCGCTGCACGAAGGTCATCGAGGCGTTCTTCAGCGTGCACAGGGCCGGCTTTCCGATGTCGCACGGAATCGCCCCCGGGCAGTCGCCCGGATTCGCGCAGGGAGTCAGGCTCGCCAGGGGCAGGGGCATCGTGTCCATCCAGATCGGCTCCGGCCTCCCGCCGGGCTGGAGCTTTGCGCCGGCATAGTCGAGAAGCGCGAACGGGTTGGTATGGATGTGGAACGGATGCGGGAGCCGCGTGGCGTTGGAGACTGTCCAGACCTTGGCCGTGTCGAGTTGGGTCGTCACGTTGGCGCAAGTGGCGTTGAACTGCCTGCCGTCGATCTTGAACTGGGAGAGCGGGCTGCCAGTGTACGGCCACGGTTGGCCCGTTACGGCCTGGACCTGCTCGAAGGTCATCGTGATCGGACCCGGGACCCTGGCCTCGGCGCCGGCGACGCTCTTGATGTCGTCGGGCAGGGCCGGAATCTGGTCGGGGATCTTCGGCGCCGTCGCCGACAGGAGCTTCGGCTCGGCATCGTTGCCCTCGATCCCGTCGTCCACGATCACCTGGAACAGGGCAGGCTCCGGGAGCCCAGGCGCGATCTCCTCGTCCTCCTCCCGGAGGAACATCCGCTGGCTCTGCTCCTCGTCCACGATGTCGACCATCCGACGCTCGATGCGGAGCGGCGGATGGTTCTCGTCGGTCTCCTGCAAGGGCATCCGGACCAGGAAGTCGACCCGGTTGCCTGGCGCGAGCGTGATCTGCGTGATCTTCGTGTCGAAGTCGCAGGGGAAGGAGGCGGGAGGCTTGCTGGGATCGAAGTTGGCCAGCGGCTGGCATAGGTAGTTCGCGGGCGAAAAGCGGATGCCGTCCATGGCGATCTGCTTGAGGACCAGGCGCGGATCGAGCTTGATGTTGAGCATCGCCTGGGAGCTCATCGTGGCGTTCACGATCCGCCAGCGCTGGATCTCGCCGGGCTCGACCTTGATTCTGGGGCTGAGCTGGCCGTTGACCAGGATCTGGCGGGGGCGCCCCTGCTGGAAGAGATTGGTGCCCAGGGCGATCTGCTGGACGACCATCAGCTTCTCCCCGTCGTCATCGTAGAGCTTCTGCCCCTTCTTCAGCCAGTCGTCGAACGAACCCTCGATGATCATTGCGCCTGCCATGCCGTTCGCGACCTGCAGTCCGACCGACCCGTGCTTGTGTGGGTGGTACCAGTGGGTCCCTGCCGGCTGGGTGTACCGGAAGGGGTCCACCCGGTATTGATATTGGCCGTAGGCGATCTTGCTGTAGATGCCATGGGAGCCGTGCTCATGCTCCCCGCCCCCATCCGCAGGCGCCGCTCCCGGCCGCAGCTCGAGCAGGGCGAAGTCCTGCGGCTCCTGCGGCGAGGCGTGGCTGCCGTGGAAGTGGAGGTTCGTGGTGTTGTCGCCGTGGAAGCAGTTCGGCGACTTCTGGGTGCAGTTGATGACGCAACAGCAGTTGTTCGGCTTCGTGGCGCTCGAGCACGCCTTGACCAGCGCGTTCAGGTTCTCCGTCTGGCACACATTCGCGGCGCACTGGACGCTGGAGGGGCAGGCGTTCTCGCAGGCCTCGTTCGAAGCCGGCAGGCTGTTCTTGAGCAGGATCGCGATCCCCTGTCCTCCTGTGCCGTCCTGGTTGGCTTTGCGCACGCGCAGCGTCGGCCCGGGGAGGCCCCAGGTCATCTTGCCCGGGTTCGCGGGGTCCGGGTACACGAAGGTCCGCAAGGGCATGGGATCGGCCTTGTAGGTCGTGTACACCGTTCCGTCCTCATCCGTCCTCTTGCTTACGACCGTCTTGGTCGGGATGCAGTGGGTCTGCATCTGCACGTCGAAGGTCGTGCTGAGCTCTCTCGCGGAGGGCGCGGCCACGAGCTCCGGGATCTTGCGCAGTTCCTGGTTGTCCTCGACATTCGGACACTGCTGCGCTCCGGCTGCCGCGGAGAGGGACAGAAAAGCAACGGCCATGACGGTTACGCCTCGACACCACGAGCGGTCTCTCATGATCTTCTCCTGGACCCCTCGAGGGGTTTGGGCCGGGACAGATCTCCCCAGCTATTTCAATGCTTGTGAATTGGCAGGTTAGCTCACTGGATTGGCAGGGTCAAGCACCGCTACACCCTCGATCTCGACCAGCAGCTCCGCCCGGCAGAGGTCGGCGCGGACCCACTCGATCTCACCAGCGCCGGGGAAAACATCCTTCAGGAGAGCCCACAGCTCGTCCAGCCTCGCCGGGTCCGGGTAGTAGACGCGCAGGTCCCGGTAGCAGTCCAGCGGGACGAAGACGGCCAGATTCGTCAGCGTCTCTTCTACCTGCCTGGGCAGGTCGTCCAGGTGGACCGAGGCCTCGCCCACGATGCTCGCGGTGCCGCCGACCAGAACGAGCGACTCGATCACCGTGGCGCGGGCGAAGCAGGGGGGCAGCGGGCCGTACTTGCGGGAGTAGCGGTACGGCGCGACCTGACGCGGGTTGTCGACTGCCCGGCCGGGACGGTCCGACGCCAGGCAGTGGATCACCAGGTCCCGGCCGCGATGGCCGACGCCGGAGGCCGATGCGACGCGGGTGTCGAACGTCTCCTTGCCGCCGAACCAGGCGGACAGCGCCTCGTAGCGGCCGGCGTTGAAGACCATGTAGCGGTCCAGTCCCTCTCCCATGGGCTCATGGATGCCCGGGATGTGATTCCAGAGACGGACGGGATGGATCGTGCCGCGGGCGCGCAGCTCGGCCTCGATTTGCCGGTAGGCCTGGGAGGTAGCCTCCTGCAGCTCGGCACATCCGAGTGAACGGGCGTCCGGGATCGTGACGCTCGCCAGGGAGAACCCCTCGCCGAGGCTGAAAGCCCAGGCGGGGGCCGGGAGATCGGAGTCCTCCGCGCAAGGCGGAGCCGCTGAAGACAACAACTGCTGAGTCATATGGCTGGGGCTACTTTATCACGATCACTCGACAGCCCGGGGAGGAGAGTGCGTCCAGGCCACGCCGATGACGCCCCCGAGGGTCAGCGCGCACCCGAGTACCTGAACGGGCGTCAGCCGATCGTCGAGAAAGACCACGCCGAGGAGCATCGAGATCACCACCGTGAGCTGCGAGATGACGCCGGCCTGGAGGTTCGTCACCCAGCGGTAGGCCCAGGTCATCAGGAGCTGGGCCACAACGGAGGCGCCGCCCACGGCGGCGAGCAGGAGCCACTCGCGGGGCGTCGGGGCGGAAAACCCCGGCAGGGCGAACGGCGCCGTCGCGAGCAGGCCGCAGAGGGAGAAGCTGCCGTAGACCGCCCACGAGCCCTCGGTGCGCCGTGCTGCGCGGATCGCGGTCACGGCAGCGCCGGACAGGACCCCGGAAGCCATGCCGACCATCTCCCAGCGTCCGAAGTGGAAGGACGCATCGCCCGGGTTGCCGGTGACGGTGAGCGTGAGCCCGAGCAGCGCGGCGGCGAGCGGGATCAGAAGCCGGCGGTCCGCGCGCTCGCCGAGGAAGAGCGCGGCGAAGACGACGCTGAACACGGGCGAGGAGTAGTTGAGCAGCGTCGCGATGCCGACAGGGATGTGGGCGATCGCCAGGAAGTAGAGCAGCACGGCTACCCCGCCGAAGATGCCGCGGTAGGCCAGGAGGTCGAGCCGCTGGAACTCGACCGCCTTGCGCCCTATCCGGGGTATGGCCAGCACCGGTATCAACATGAACGCGAAGCGGCAGAACGCGATCTCGCCGCCCGACAGCCGCGCCGCCGCCAGCTTGGCCGCGAACGCCATCAGCGCGAAGCACACCGAAGAGGCGGCCATCATCAGAAGGGGTCGGCGCATCGGGCCGGAGTCTATGACGACGCGAGCGGCGGCCCTCGACAGCGGCGCCGGACGGGCTCGCAAACACCCGCGACGTACACTTTCACAGGCATGAAGGTCTCGGCACCGCACCTCATCGACGCGCTGTTCCATGGATCGAGGGAGGAGCCTTCTTTCGCCCAGGAGCCGGGTGAGGAGCTGACGCGCACCGTCCTCTCCGCCGAGGCGAGCCGCCTGCGCGGCCTCGGCCTGCCGATCCGGCTGCTGCCGATGCCCCGCGAAGGGACGCGCGCCGCGCTGCGGGAGTACACCCTCAGCCTGAACCAGATCATCGCGGGGCTGCCGTCGCACCCGCGGGTCTGGTCGTTCGTCCAGCACCACCTGCCGGCGGACCGGGCGGCCGAGTTCGAGCCGCTGTTCAAGGCGCACTTCCACCCGCTCTGGACCCAGGACGAGTTGAACAGCCTGGACGAGCGGGAGATCCACCAGGAGTGGCGCCGCCGCGCGGGCCGGATGGCGCGCTGGTCCCCGGCCTTCCGCGCCATCCGCCAGGACCGCGAGTTCTCCGAGGTCTGGCGGTCGCTCGAGGCGGGCGACTTCGACGTCAGCGGCCGGGGCAAGGACTACACGGCCGGCATGCAGTACTTCCAGGCGGCGCGGGCTTTCGGGGTCGAGTGCCTCCTGGAGCTTCTCGGCCTCCACGCCAACCGCGGCGGCCTCTATCTCGACGTGCTCGGCGGCGACGGCTACATCATGCGGATCCTCGAGGCGACGCGCGCCATGCGCGAGAAGCGGCTGCTCGTCCTGCCCGTCGCCCACACGCAGCTCGCGCCCGGGGACCGCATCGAGACCTCGCCGCTGGAGCTTCTCCTCCACCGCGTGCTGGAGATGGCCGAGGGCGTGCTCGTGCTGCTGGTCACGCCGCCCTCGGGGGACGGAGCGTCGTGCGGCGCCCGCCTGATCGGCATGCATGGCGCCGGGGTGGCGGTGGGCGATCCCTTCGAGCTGCCGGAGCGCGAGCTGGCCTGGCTCCTGGCCGAGCGCTCCGTCGCCTGGCTGGGGGGCAAGCCCGTGGCCACCGGCCTCGGCGCGATCCTGCGGCGGGTCGCCGACGAGCTGACCGCCAGCGCCGGGGCTGGCCATCCGCCGCTGATGGTCACCAACGACATCTCCTCGCACATGTTCCGCTCGGCAGGGCTGTGGGGCTTCCCTACCCGCGAGGACGCGCGGCTCCTGCCGCGGACCTTCCGCGAAGGCTCGCTCGACGGCGTGCTCTTCGCCTATGGCACGCACCACGTCACCAGCCTGGACGAGGCCTTCCGCGCCTCGATCGACGTGCTGCGGCCGGACGGCCGGATCGTGGTGCACGACTTCCTCGACGAGGGGCAGGTGGGCCGCTGGTTCCACGAGGTCGTGGACCGGCACAGCCGGACGGGCCACGACTTCCCTCATCTGGGGCCGGTCCAGCTCGCCGTGTCCCTGTACCTGGCGGGATTCCGCAACGTGGAGCTGTACGAGATGGAGGACCCCTTCGTCTTCTCGGTGCCCGAGGAGAGCCCCGCGACCGCCCGCCACGTGGCGTTCACCTACCTGCTGGGGATGTATGGCATGACCGAGAGCTTCGGCAGCCGGCTCGACCGCTTCGAGGAGCTCCTGCACGAGGTCCTCTCCTATCCCGAGATCGGCAACGAGCCATTCCTGGGTGACGATCTGGTCTACGTGCCGCGCCGGGCCGTGGTGGTGAGCGCCCGCCGGCCCGAGGACGGGCCGTGGGCTCCTCTCGACGAGGCGGACACCTCGCTGGTGCGGGTCCTCACCGGGCTCCTGAGCGCCGGCCCGGGCTGGGGCGTGACCCCCGAAACCCGGAGGCAGTGGCTCTCCTGGGTGTCCTACGGTCCCTTCGCCGGGCGCCGGTAAACTCTCTACCCAGCGCCTCTAACCAGCAGGTAGAGACGAGAAACCTCCGGGTAGACCCCTCTACCCGCTCGTTGGAGCCGTCCAACCGCTGGGTGCGGTCCGCAAATGGCTGAGTAGAGACTGGCATTCACCGGGTTGTGTCCGGCAATGACTGAGTGGCTCCCCTCAACCCAGCAGGTAGACCCCTCTACCCAGTGGTTTGCCTGTCTACCCGGTGGGTAGCGCCTTCCAACCAGTGGTTTGAGTTTGTCCCACTTGCGGGGCGCCGACGCACCTAATAAACAGGCCTAGTAATCAGGATAGCCGTCGTTCTATAATGGGAACCCCCGCTCGGGGCCTTCTTCGGGTAATCGCCACAGCTGAGTCGAGCGCCGAGACTTCGGGGAAGCTTTCTTTTGTTTTGGAGCTTTTGCTCAGGAGGAGCTCAGCGTGTCCCAAGTCACCCCTCGCACTCTGCCTGGGCTGGTCCGCCAACGGGCTGGCGAACGCCCCCAGGCCGTGGTGTACACGTTCCTTGCGGCCGGCGAGGGGGAGGAACAGCATCTCACCTATGCCGCGCTCGACCAGCGGGCGAGCGCCGTCGCGGCCGGGCTGCAGCGCCTCGGAGCGGAGGGGGAGAGGGTGCTCCTCCTCTATCCGCCGGGCCTCGACTACATCGTCGGCTTCCTGGGCTGCCTCTACGCGGGCGCCACGGCGGTGCCGGTCTACCCGCCGCGCCCCAACCGCCCCATGCCGCGCCTCCTGGCCATCCGGGCGAGCGCCCAGGCGAAGTTCGCCCTCGCTCCCGGCGCGCTCGTGCCGCGCGTGGGTGCACAGCTCGGTCCCGAGGTCCGCACAGTGCCTTTGGAGGAGCTGGAGACGGGTGGCTCGTGGCTCAATGAGGAAGTCACGGAGGACACGCCGGCCTTCCTCCAGTACACCTCCGGCTCCACCTCCGAGCCCAAGGGGGTGGTGCTCGACCACCGCAACCTCCTTCACAACCTGCATCTGATCGGCGACGGCTTCTCCCTCACGCCGCGGGACCGGGCCGTCTTCTGGCTGCCGCCGTACCACGACATGGGCCTGATCGGCGGCATCCTGGAGCCGCTCTACGCCGACTACCCGGTCGTCCTCATGGCGCCGGTGAGCTTCCTGCAGCGGCCGCTGCGCTGGCTGCAGGCGATCTCGCGCACGCGGGCGACGGTGAGCGGCGGCCCCAACTTCGCCTACGAGCTGTGCGCCGCGCAGGTCTCCGAGGAGCAGAAGCGGGAGCTCGACCTGTCGAGCTGGCAGGTGGCGTTCAACGGCGCCGAGCCGGTGCGGGCCGCCACGCTCGACCATTTCGCCCGCGCCTTTGCCGGGTGCGGCTTCCGCCGCGAGGCATTCATGCCCTGCTACGGATTGGCCGAGGCAACCCTGCTCGTCTCCACCGGCCCGCGCAGCTCCGGAGCGGCCGTGCGGCGCTTCGATACCGGCGAGCTGGAGCGGCACCGGGTCCTCGAAACGGGCGCGGACGGACGGACCCTCGTCGGGTGCGGCACCCGCCAGCCCGGCCATGAAATCGCCATCGTAGATGCCTCGGGAACGCCCTCCGCTCCCGGCGAGGTGGGCGAAATCTGGGTCCGCGGTCCCAGCGTGGCGCGAGGTTACTGGAACCGGCCGGAGATCACCGCGGCCACGTTCGGCGCCAAGCTTGCGCATCCCGGCGAAATCGACCAAGGGCCGTACCTGCGCACCGGCGACCTCGGCTTCCTGTCCGGCGGCGAGCTCTTCGTCACCGGGCGGCTCAAGGACCTGTTGATCCTGCGCGGGCGCAACCACTATCCCCAGGACCTGGAAGCCTCGGTGGAGACCAGCCATGCGGCCCTGCGCAGCGGCCACGGCGCGGCTTTCGCCGTCGAGGTCGATGGAGAGGAGCGCCTCGTCGTCGTCCAGGAGGTGGAGCGCACCAGGCGGCACGGCGACCTGAGCGAGGTCGTCACGGCGATCCGCGGCGCCCTGGCGGAAGAGCACGAGGTCCAGGCCCATGCCGTGGCGCTCCTGCCGCCCGGCGCCCTGCCCAAGACTTCCAGCGGCAAGGTCCAGCGCCAGGCGACGAAGGCGGCCTTCCTCGCCGGCTCTCTCGACACCGTCTGGACATGGCAGGAGACGGGAGCGGAGACGCCGGAAGCCGAGGAAGTCGTCACAGACGGACCCGCGGAGTGGCTTGCCGCCGAGCTGGCGCGCCGTTCCCGCCTGCCGCGGGCCGGGATCGACGCGCAGCGCCCCCTCGCCGAGTACCCCCTGGACTCCCTCCAGGTCGTGCAGCTCCTGCACGCGGTGGAGGCCCGCTGGGGATTCGCGCTCCCGCTGGACCGTTTCTTCGACAGCTTGACCCTGGCCGACCTGGCACGCTTCCTGGAACAGCCGTCGGCGGCTCCGCCGGCCTCCGCGCCGCAGCGGGTGGGTCCGGAGCACGGCGACCATCCCCTGGCCCACAACCAGCTCTCCCTCTGGTTCCTCCACCAGCTCGACCCGCTGAGCCCGGCCTACAACGTGCCGTCCGCGGTCCGCCTGCGCGGGCCGGTGGATACCGACGCGCTGCGCCGCTCCTTCCAGACCCTGGTGGACCGCCATGCTGCCCTGCGCACCACGTTCCCGATCGTGGACGGGGAGCCGCGGCAGCGGGTCGCGGAGAGCGCCACGGTCTGGTTCACCGAGGAGAACGCTGCCGAGGCCCTGAGCGCCCGCCTTGCGGAGGAGGCCCGCCGACCCTTCGACCTGTCGGCCGGCCCGCTGCTGCGCGTGATCCTTTTCCGCCACGCGGACGAGACCGTGCTGTTCGTGGCCTTCCACCACATCGTCGTCGATCTCTGGTCGCTGGGCCTCCTGCTGGAGGAGCTCGGCTCGCTCTATCCGGAGATCACTGCGCTCCCCGAGCCGCCCCTGCGCTACACCGACGCCGTCGCCTGGCAGCGGGAGCGCCTGGCCGGACCCGAGGGGGAGCGGCTGTGGGCCTGGTGGCAGGAGCGGTTATCAGGTCCGGAGGCCGGCGAGCTGCCGACCCTGAGCCTGCGCACGGACCGGCCGCGGCCCATGGTCCAGACGTACAGCGGCGCCACCTTCTCGCGCGCCCTCGATCCGCGGCTCACCGGCCGCATCAAGGAGATCGGCCGCGGCCGGCAGAGCACTTCCTTCGTCACCCTGGCCGCGGCCTTCGAGGTCCTCCTCCACCGCATCACCGGCGACAACGACCTGCTCGTGGGGACCGTGGCCCACGGCCGCTCCGATGCCGCCCTGGCCCGGGTCGTCGGCTACTTCGTCGATGCCCTGGTCCTGCGCGCCGGATTTGCCGGCGATCCCTCTTTCGCGGCCTTCCTCGACGCGGCCCGCCGGGACGTCCTGGGCGCTTTCGAGCACCAGGGCCTGCCCTTCCCGCTGCTGGTGGAGCGCCTGCAGCCGGAGCGCGATGCCAGCCGTTCGCCGCTGTTCCAGGTCCTCTGCGTCTGGCAGCGGGCCGAGCTGGCCGACGGCCAGGACCTGACCGGCTTCGCCCTGGGCGTGCCGGCGGCGGTAAACCTGGGAGGGCTGCGCCTGGAATCGCTCCCGCTGGACCTGGGGCTCGCGCAGTTCGACCTCACCCTGGCGCTCGGCGAGACGGGCGGCTCCCTGGTCGCCGACTTCGACTACAACACCGACCTCTTCGACGCAGTGACCGTCGAGCGCCTGGCCGAGCGCTTCGCCACCCTGCTGGAGGGGATCGCCGCCGACCCTGAGTGCCCGGTATCGGCCCTGCCGCTCCTCACCGCGGCCGAGGAACGGCAGCTCCTGGTGGAGATCAACGGCACGGGGGCCGGCTTCCCGCGCGAGGCCAGCCTCGCCGATCTCGTCATGGAGCAGGCGGAGTCCACGCCCGACGCCGTGGCCGTGATCTGCGGCGAGGACTCCCTGACCTACGGCGAGCTGCAGCGGCGGGCCGGGCGCCTGGCGGGCCGCCTCGCCGCGATGGGGATCGAGCCCGAGGAGCTGGTGGCGGTCTGCCTCGAGCGCTCCACCGACCTGGTCGCGGCATCCCTGGGCGTGCTCATGTCGGGAGCGGCCTATCTCCCTCTCGATCCCGAGGAGCCCGTGGACCGCCTCGCCGCGATCCTCGGCGATGCCGGCGTGCGCCGCGCGATCACTCAGGAAGAGGTCCGCCCGCGCCTGCCCGCCGGGCTCGAAACCCTCACCCCCTGGCCCCCTCTCCCACACGCACTCACACCCGCCCGGGAAAGAGGGAACGGCGGCGCCAGCCTGGCCTGTGTCATCTACACGTCAGGCTCCACCGGCCGCCCCAAAGGGGTGCTCCTCACCCACCGCTCGCTGGTCAACCTGGTGGGCTCCTTCGTCGAGAGCTACCGGCCGGGGGGCGAAGACCGCATCCTCCCCCTGACCTCGATCGCCCATGCCAGCTTCCTGGGGGAGCTCTACCCTCTCCTCTGCTCCGGCGGCACCGTGGTCCTGCCGCGCCGCCGCGAGCTGCTGGAGCGGGAGGCCCGCCTGGAGATCATCCGCCGGCACCGGGTCACGATCGTCAGCACGGTGCCGTCCATGGCGGCGGACCTGAATGCCCTGCGCGACGAGATGCCCCACGTGCGCCTCCTCCTGGTGGGAGGCGAGGCCCTCGCGGTGGCGGACGTGGACCGCCTGCTCGCCACGGCGGAGATCGTCAACGGCTACGGCCTGACCGAGACCGCCGTCTGCTCCACGATCCACCGCCTGCGGCCGGCCGACCTGGCCCGCCGGCGCCTGCCCGTCGGGCGGCCGGTGCGCAATACCCGCGTCTACGTGCTGGACCGCGGCTTCCGGCTCCTCCCTCCCGGCGCCGCCGGAGAGCTGTACGTGGCCGGCGAGGGGCTGGCGCGCGGCTACCTGGGGGAGCCGGCGCGCACCGCCGAACGCTTCCTGCCGGATCCTTTCGCCCCGTCCCCGGGGGCTGAGCGGATGTACCGCACCGGGGACCTCTGCCTCTGGCTGGCCGACGGCGACCTGGAGTGCCTGGGCCGGGTGGACCAGCAGGTCAAGGTGCGGGGCTTCCGCATCGAGCCGGACGAGATCGAAGCGGTTCTCGCAACGCACCCAAAGGTGCGGGACGCCGCTGTCGCCCTGCACCAGGATGCCTCGGGGAGGCCGCGCCTGGCCGCCTGGGTCGTACCCGACGAGGCGGACCTCACGTCCCTCACAGCGGGAGACCTGCTGGCCTATCTGCGCGAGCGGCTGCCCGACCCCATGGTGCCCTCCGCGGTGGTCTTCCTCGACGAGCTGCCCACCGGCCCGACCGGGAAGGTCGATCTGCGCAAGCTCCCGGCGCCCCCGGCGCCAGGGGATGGGGCTGGAAAGACGGGCGGAGTGCCGCGCAGCAGCCTCGAGCGGCGCATCGCCGAGGTCTGGCGCGAGATCCTCGGCGTGGAGAGCGTGGGCATCCACGACAACTTCTTCGACCTGGGCGGCCACTCGCTGATGCTGACCAGGCTCCACGCGCGCCTCCAGGAAGTCCTGGGGCAGGAGCTGGCCCTCGTCACCCTGTACCAGTTCCCCACGGTGAGCGCGCTGGCCGAATCGCTCGCGGGCGGAGCCGAGCCGGAGGCCCGCGCGGCGCGCAGGGGGCGCTCAGGGACGGAGGGGCGGGAGATCGCGATCATCGGCATGGCGGGCCGCTTCCCGGGTGCCGCCAACGTGCCGGACCTGTGGCGCAACGTGACCGCCGGCGTGGAATCGATCCGCCGCTTCACGGACGAGGAGCTGCTGGCCGCCGGCACCAATCCGGCCCTGGTCGCCAATCCCAACTACGTCAAGGCCAAGGGGATCCTGGGCGACGTCGAGATGTTCGACGCGCAGTTCTTCGGCTTGAACCCGCGCGAGGTCGAGCTGATGGACCCCCAGCACCGGATCTTCCTCGAAATCTGCTGGGAGGCCATGGAGCGGGCGGCCATCGATCCCGACCGCTACCCCGGGCCGATCGGCGTCTTTGCCGGCGAGAGCATGAACACCTACATGCTCATGAACCTCCTGCCGCACATGGAGCTGGTGGCATCGGCGGAGACCCTGCAGGCGTCGCTGGGCAACGACAAGGACCCGCTGACCTCGCGCGTGGCCTACAAGCTCAACCTCAAGGGCCCGAGCCTGACGGTGCAGACCGCCTCGTCCACGTCGCTCTCGTCGGTGCACACGGCCTGCCGCTTCCTGCTCCAGGGCGACTGCGACATGGCCCTCGCCGGGGGCGTGTCGATCCACCTCCCGGAGGTGTCGGGCTACATGTACGAGGAGGGCGGGACCACCGCCCGCGACGGCCACTGCCGGGCGTTCGACGCGCAGGCGACCGGCTTCGTCAGCGGCCACGGCGCCGGCGTCGTGGTCCTGAAGCGGCTCGCCGACGCGCTGGCCGACGGCGACCACATCCACGCGGTCATCAAGGGCTCGGCCTGCAACAACGACGGCTCGCTCAAGGTGAGCTTCATGGCCCCCAGCGTCGAGGGGCAGGTGGACGTCTACACCCGCGCCTACGAGGACGCCGGGGTGTCGCCGGAGACGGTGAGCTACGTCGAGTGCCACGGCACCGCCACGTCGATGGGCGATCCCATCGAGATCACCTCCCTCACCCGGGCCTTCGCCGCCCACACGGACCGCAAGGGTTTCTGCGCCATCGGCTCGCTCAAGACGAACATCGGCCATCTCGATACCGCGGCGGGCGTGTCGGGGCTCATCAAGGCCGCTCTCGCCCTGGAGCACAAGACGCTCCCGGCGAGCCTCCACTTCGAGTCGCCGAACCCGCGGATCGACTTCGCGAACAGCCCGTTCTTTGTCAACGCGGTCACGCGGCCGTGGGAGGTCGAAGCGGGACCGCGGCGCGCCGGGGTGACCTCCCTGGGCATGGGCGGGACGAACGTCCACATGGTCCTCGAAGAGCCGCCGCCGCGGGTGGCCACGACGCCGTCGCGCCCCTGGCAGCTCTTCCTGCTCTCGGCCAGGAGCCCCAAGGCGCTGGACACCCTGACGCTGCGCGTGGCCGATCACCTGGAGTCCGATCGCAACCTCGATCCCGCGACTATCGCCGATATCGCCTGGTCCCTGCAGGTCGGCCGCAAGCCGCTCCCCTTCCGCCGCATGCTCCTGGCCGCGGACCGGGAGGAGGCGGCCGGCCGGCTCTCCACCCTGGACCCGGAGCACGTCCTCACCGCGGCGGCGCCGCCCGGGGACCGGCCGGTGGCATTCCTGCTGAGCGGCCAGGGCTCCCAGTATCCCAACATGGGACGGGGGCTCTATGACGCGGAGCCCTCCTTCCGCGACGACGTGGACCTCTGCTGCCGGCTGCTCCAGCCGCACCTGGGGCTCGACCTGAGGGAGGTTCTCTTCGTCCAAGCCGAGTTCGTCGAAGCCGAGGCGGCGGGCAAGGCCGGCGAGCGCCTGCAGCAGACGGCTCTCGCCCAGCCCGCGCTATTCGTCATCTCCTATGCCACGGCCCGGCTGTGGATGTCCTGGGGAGTCCGCCCCGCCGCCCTGCTCGGCCACAGCCTGGGCGAGTACGTGGCGGCCTGCCTCGCCGGCGTGATTTCGCTGGAGGACGCCCTCGCAGTCGTGGCCCTGCGCGGCAGCCTGATGCAGAGGATGCCGCCGGGCGCGATGCTGGCCGTGCCCCTGCGCGAGGAGGAGGTCCTGCCCCTGCTCGGAGAGCGCCTCGCGCTGGCGGCGGTGAACGGGCCCGCGGCGTGCGTGGTCTCCGGCCCGGCGGATGCGGTGGAGGCGCTGCGCGAGCGACTTGAAAATACTGATGGCCTGACCTGCCGCCGCCTGCACACCTCCCACGCCTTCCATTCGTCGATGATGGACCCCATCCTGGCGCCGCTGCGCGAGCGGCTGCGCAAGGCGCGCCTCTCGGCGCCGCGCATCCCCTACCTGTCGAACGTCACCGGCACCTGGATCCGCCCCGAAGAGGCGACGGACCCCGAGTACTGGGTGCGCCAGCTCCGTCAGGCGGTGCGCTTCGCCGACGGCGTGGCCGCCCTCCTCGAGGAGCCGCGGCGCATTCTCGTGGAGGTGGGACCGGGCGATGCCCTGGCCACGATGTCCCGCCGGCATCCGGCCCGCGGCCCTGAGCACACCGTGATCGCCTCTCTGCGCCATCCCAAGGAGGCCGAGCCCGATCTGCGCTTCCTGCTGAACGCCCTGGGACGGCTGTGGCTGGCGGGCGGCACGGTGAGTTGGGAAGGCTTCTACGTGCGCGAGCGCCGGCAGCGCACGCCGCTGCCGACCTACCCATTCGAGCGCCGCCGGTTCTGGGTTGACCCTGGGACAGCTGTGAAAGCCAGCGCTCCACAGAAGGACGGCCGGCGGGAGCTGGCTGACTGGTTCTGGGTCCCCGGCTGGAAGCAATCCGCCCTCCCAGGAGTGCCCTGGGGCGGCGCTGCGGCGGCGGCCCCCGCGAGTTGGCTCGTCTTCGTTGACACTTGCGGCCTGGGAGCACAGCTCGTGGAGCGTTTGGAGGCCGCCGGGCACCGCGTCGCCACGGTCCGCGCCGGGGGCCGCTTCCAGCACCTGGGGCAGACGGCCTTCGAGATCGACCCGGGCCGGGAGGAGGATTACGAGCTCCTTCTCTCCTCTCTCGGAGAGCCCCCGACGCGGGCGCTCCACCTGTGGAACGTCGGTCTGCGGGCGAATATCGCGAGCCTCGATCTCTCCTTCTACAGCCTGGTCTTCCTCGGCAAGGCGCTGGTGAAGCGGGGCGGCGATGCGCCGTTCGCCCTGGGCGTCGTGGCGGACGGCCTCTACACCGTCACCGGCGAAGAGCAGATCGAGCCGCTCAAGGCGGCCCTGCTCGGCCCGTGCGCCGTGCTCCCCCGCGAGCACCCGTGGCTCACCTGCCGCGTCCTGGATGTCAGTCTTGGCGCCCGCGCGGCGGACCAGATCCTTGCCGAGATGGAGGGCGCGCCAACTGAGCCAGTCATCGCCTGGCGCCGCCATCTGCGCTGGGCGCCGCACTTCGAGGCGACTCCGCTGCCCGAGCGTCCGGCGCCCCTGCGCCACCAGGGGGTGTACCTCCTCACCGGCGGCCTGGGAGGGCTGGGGCTCGCCCTCGCCCGCCACCTCGCCGGCACGGTGCAGGCGCGCCTGGTGCTCGTCGGCCGCTCCTCCATGCCGGAGCGGGACGCCTGGGACGAGTGGATCGAGGCCCACGGAGAAGACGACCGGACGAGCCGCCGGCTGCGCCACCTCCAAGCTTTGGAGGAGCAGGGCGCCGAGGTCCTGACCGTCTCAGCCGACGTGACCGACCCGGAGCAGATGCGCGCCGTGCGCACCGCGGCGGAGGCGCGCTTTGGCGCCGTTCACGGCGTGATCCACGCGGCCGGCGTGCCGGGCATGGGAATGCTGCGCGGGAAGACCCGCGATGAGGCGTCGCGTGTGCTCGCCCCCAAGGTCGACGGCACCCTGGCGCTCCATGCCGCTTTTGAAGGAGCCGGGCTCGACTTCTTCGTCCTCTTCTCCTCCATCACCGCGGCGCTGCCGGAGATCGGACAGGCGGACTACGTGGCGGCGAACAGCTTCCTGGACGCCTTTGCCCGCCGGGCGGGAGCGGCCGGCGAGAGCGTCCTTTCGATCGGCTGGGACGCCTGGCGCGAGTCCGGAATGGCCGTGGAGACCGAGGTGCCCAAGGAGCTGGCGGCCTGGCGCCGCCGCACCCTGGCCCAGGGGCTCACCGACGCGGAGGGGGTCGAGGCCTTCTCGCGGGTCCTCGCCGCCGGCCTGCCCGAGGTGATCGTCTCCACCCTGGACCTCGCCGCGCGCCGCGCCGAGAACGCCCGCCCGGTCTCGCTGGAGGAGATCCAGGAGAGCGCGGCCGGGGAGGAGCCGGCGATGCTCTATCCCCGCTCGCTGGCCACCCCCTACATGCCGCCGGAAGGCGACCTGGAACGCCACATCGCCGAGGTCTGGCAGGAGATCCTCGGCGTCGACAAGGTGGGAGCCCTCGACAACTTCTTCGAGCTGGGAGGCAACTCGCTGGCCGGCATCCGGGTGACGCGGATCCTGCGTGAGCGGTTCGACGTCAGCCTGTCGGACGTGAGCCTCTACGAAGCCTCCACGGTCCGGGCGCTGGCGCGCCTGCTCGCGCCGCCGTCCGCCGAGCCGGTCGAAGTCGAGGACGAGAGCCGCAGCCGCGGCGAACGGCGGCGGAAACGGTTGGCAGAACGACGCACTCCGGGCACAGGAGCTTGATCGGGATGGTGTCCCCTCTTCCCTGGATCGGAGCACTTGGTGGGATGGATCTTACAGATCCAGCAGGAAGTCTGGCGAATCTGTTCTCGTATGTAACTATACGCCCTAAAAGGGAGGAAACATGTCCGACATGCCGTTGAGTACGCAGACAAAGCTCGATGATGCTTGGGGGTTTCAATTGATTATCGATTGCTTTGGTTGTGCCCCAGAGGTTTGTTGCGATCTGGACAGGGGATATGAGTTCCTTGATAAGATCTGCGTGCACCTCAAGATGACCAAGCAGACCCAGCCCTACATCTTCAAGACGTGCGAGACGACGTTTCCGGGGAAGCCGGGCTACAGCGGCTGGGTTCCGATCATCGAGAGCGGCATCCAGATCCACACCTCCGCCAACAACCGATTCATCAGCATCGACGTCTATTCCTGCAAGGACTTTGACCGCGCCAATGTCGAGGACTTTGTAAAGACCTGGTTCAACCCGGAGTACATCGAGGCCGTCCTGGTCCACCGCGGCAAGGGGATCTCGCAGCGGCGTCATGGCGAAGTACTCGTGACGAGCGCCGCGGACTAGCGCGAGCGAACGACAGCGCACCCACTTCAGAATCCTGCACGCTCCTGAGCTGATAGAAGGAGGAACGATCCCATGGGACCCGAAAAGATCACCGTCGTGAAGCCGGCCCGCTGGCGAGCCGCATGGCTGGGGGCCATCCTTGCCCTGGCCCTGCCCTGGGCCCTGCTCGCGCAGGAGCAGGACGCTCCTCCCCCTCCGCCTTCGCCTGTGCAGGAGCAGGAGGAGGCTGCCGCCCCCACGGTTTCGCCTGAGCAGGAGGAGGGCGCCACCCCTCCGGCTTCGCCGGTGAAGGAGGAGGTTCTCAATCCTCCGGCTTCGCCCACGCAGGAGCCGACGCAGGAGGGTGCTGCCACCCCTGCGCCCGCGCCCGCGCCGCTGGGCGACTTCGTCGCCCGGCCCGCCCGGTTCGAGACCCCGCCGGTGATCGACGGCCACCTGGACGATCCGGTCTGGAAGACGGCGGAGCAGCTCGGCAGCTTCCGCCAGCTCGAGCCGCTGGAGGGCCAGCCCCCGACCGAGGAGACCGAGGTCTACCTGGGCTTTGACCAGAACAGCCTCTACATCGGCGTCCGCTGCCACGACTCGGAGCCCAAGAAGATCGTCACCACGACGCTGACGCGCGACAGCGACATGACGTACGACGACACCATCCAGATCCTGTTCGACACCTTCCGCGACGGGCGCAGCGCCTACCTCTTCGCCACCAACTCGGGCGGAGTGCAGGTCGATGGCCTGGTGCGCAACGAGGGCGAGCAGATCAGCCTCGACTGGGACGCGATCTGGACCGTGCAAGGCTCGCGCGACGAAGGCGGCTGGACGACCGAGATGCAGATCCCCTGGCGCTCCCTGCGCTTCCCCGAGAAGGCGCAGCAGGAGTGGGGGTTCATCATCGAGCGCCTGGTGGCCCGCAAGCAGGAGCGGACCTTCTGGAAGGCCCCCCAGAAGTCCTGGTACGCGCGCTGGAAGCTCTCCGAGGCCGGCACGCTCGTCGGCATGGAAGGCGCGCGCCCCGGGAGCCGCTTCCAGTTCCAGCCCTACCTGGTCGGCGGCGCCACGCAGCC
>DATLNC010000062.1:0-33894 GCA_035536935.1 Thermoanaerobaculia bacterium | reverse complement strand
GGGCCGGGGGGGGGGGGGGGCTTGTGCCCGGGATCTGGAGGTAGTTACCGTGCCCGGCGATCACCATCGGATGGTGAGGCCGCCTCATGTGGAGGCGCTTGCCGAGGTGCTGCGGGGGGTGGTCGACCGGGCGCGCCTGGGGTTGAAACCCCAGGCTAGAAGAGTACAGCCTCCTCCGGAGGCTGGCTGACGCGCTAACCGGAGACTCGCCCCCGGAGGGGGCGATACCCTTCTAGCCTGGGGTTTCAACCCCAGGCGGAGGCCGAGCTTGCAACAAAGCCTCTACCTCACCGGCGGCGAAGACGCCCACCTCTTCCTAAAGGTCGTCCGCCAAGCCGAAGACCTCGGCCTTTCCGCGATCTGGCTGGCTGAAGGCCCCGGCCTTTTCTTGAACCCTGCGGTTCTTGCCTCGGCGGCAGCCGTGGCGACCCAGAAGATTTTTCTGCGAGGCTGCCTCGCCCTGCCTCTCCACAACCCGATCCGCGTGGCCGAGGAGTGGGCGTTGGTGGACAACCTGTCCGGCGGACGGGCCGGAATTGTCATTGCGGAGACGGCCAACGTGGAAGTCATCCGCCGGCTCTGGCGCGGAGAGTCGGTACGGGTTCCGGACGGCGAGGGCCGCGAGATCGAAGTGCGCATCCTCCCCCGGCCCATCCAGCCCGAGCTGCCGCTCTGGCCGCTCGTAGACGAGGACGCCATCCGGACCGACCTCGCCGGGGCGTTGGAGCTGCTGAAGCGTGGCTGATCTCACGAAACGCCTCGCCGGGCTGACCCCGGAGCAGCGCGAGCTGCTGCTGCGCCGTCTCAAGAAGGAGGGCCTGGCGGCTCCTGGTGAGGAGCAACGGGAAGAGACACCCTTCTCGTTCGACCCCGGACCGGAGCCCGAGCCTTCCGACCGGCCGATCCGCTTCAGCCTTTTCTTCTTCTCGGATGGCGGCGCGAAGACCCCGGCCGAGAGCTACGAGCTGCTTCTCGAGAGCGCGCGCTTCGCGGACCGCCAGGGCTTCGCGGCGGTCTGGACTCCGGAGCGGCACTTCCAGGACTTCGGCGGCCTCTTTCCGAATCCTTCGCTGCTGGGAGCGGCCCTCGCCGCCGCCACCGAGCGGATCGGCATCCGGGCCGGCAGCGTGGTCCTCCCCCTGCACGACCCGGAGCGCGTCGCCGGGGAATGGTCGGTGGTCGATCGCCTTTCCAATGGCCGCGCCGGCATTTCCTTCGCCACGGGATGGCATGCCACCGACTTCGCCCTGAGACCGGAAGCCTTTGCCGACCGCCGGGAGATCATGTTCCGCGGCATCGAGACCGTGCGCCAGCTCCTGGACGTGCCCATCTGGGTGACCTGTTCCACGAACGCCGCGAGCTGGACCCGGGCGGGCGAGATCGGCGCCAACGTGCTGACCATCGTCCAGCCCCTCCCCACGCTGACGGAGAGGATCGCCCGCTACCGCCAGGCGCGGGCGGAGCGCGGCCTCGATCCCGAGGCGGGACAGGTGACGGTCATGGTGCACGCGTTCGTGGGCGAGGATGAAGAGGCGGTGAAGGCGAAAGTGCGCGCGCCCATGACTTCCTACCTCAAGACCTACTTCGACCAGCACGGCTTCCCGCCGGGAAGCGACGTCGACGCCCTGCTCGCCGCGGCCTTCGAGAGCTATTTTTCATCGCTCTCCCTTCTCGGCCATCCCGACAAGGGAGCGCGCCTCATCGACCGCCTCCGCGCAGCAGGCGCGGACGAAGCCGCCTGCCTGATCGATTTCGGGGTCGACGCGCCTTCGATCCTGGAAGCCCTGCCCGCCCTCGAACACCTGCGACAGCGTTGCGCGCCACAGTAAGCCTTTGGACGACACGGAAAGTTTCTTCGTCGCCCAAAATCTTTTTGGGCGACACAGAAATCTTCTACGTCGCCGATAAACATTTTGGGCGACACAGAAAGATTCTGCGCCGCCCAAAATTCTAATGGGCAACGCAGAATCTTTTTATGTCGCCCAAAAGATTTCTGGGTCGCCCGAAAAGCTTCTGTGTCGCTCAGAAGATTTCTAGGCAGCCCAGAAAGTTTCTGTGCCGCTCAAAAACTTTCTACGTCGCCCATCGGGATTTTGGACGGTTCTACGGGTTTTTTGGCGGTGCGGAAACGTTCCGGTCCTTCTCGAGCCGCTCCCGGAAGACCTTTTCGTTTCTGTCCAGATAGCTGCGATATCCGTCGGGATCCACGAACGGATTCTCGCCCTCGCCTTTCTTCAGGCGCTCCGCTTTTTCCTTGAGGTTGTAGAACGAGCCGTGCGCGGCCAGGAAGAGATCGCAGGGGATCGCGCGCAGAACGCGGAACGTACGGGCGTAATCGTCGGCGATTCCGGGGTAGCTCGGCTCCGCGCCGAGCTTCATCATGGGCAGGACGCTCGTGCTGCAGACGAACACGACATTGAGGCCGTCAACCTTCATGGTCCAGGTGGTGCAGCCCGCCGTGTGGCCCGGGGTCAGCCGGGCGGTCAGGGTGGAGCCGCCGAGGGTGACGGTGTCGCCGTCCTTGACGAGCCGGTCTGCCTGGACCGGGGGGAAGAGGAACTGGTCGCCGAAGAGAGGATCGTCCTTGCCGCCGCGGGCGAGCGCGGGCGCATCCGCCTCGCTGGCGTGGAGCCTCGCGCCGGTGAGCTTCTTCAGCTCGGCGAGGCCGCCGGCGTGGTCGTAGTGGGCATGGGTGTTCAGGAGGATCTTCACGTCCTCGATCTTGAACCCGAGCTTCTTCACGCTCTCGCGGATCAGGGGCACGGTCTCCACGAAGCCGCCGTCGAGGAGGATGTGGCCCTTCGGCGTGGCGATCAGGTAGGAGGCAATGTCGCTCGCCCCCACGTAATAGAGGTTGCCCGCGATCCGGAACGGCTCGACCGGCTGGTTCCAGGAACGCGACGTGGGGTCGGCCTGTCCGGCGGCCAGGACCGGGAGGAAGAACAGCGCGAGCAGGCAGCGTCGGAACATCTATTCTCCTTCAGGGATGAAACGGCGACCGCGGGCCCGCCCGGCGGGGGAGGGGCGGCCTCCGGGGAGGGCGCCTCGTTACCGCGGGCCGGGGAGACAGCGGCGAAGGCCGGTCGGCGGAAACGGCTCTCGGAGGGATGCGGCTCTTCGGGGGGAAGAGAGGGCGCACGAACCAGTCGGGGTCTCTCATGCGTTTGGATCGTCCTCGTCCGGCAGGTCGGCCGGCCATTCGCCGAGGCGCCCGGTGCGGCGCAGGCGGTCCAGATGGGCGAGGATCTGCCGCTCGGCCAGGGGCCAGGCCGCGGGCGGCGTGTCCTCGTAGACCTTGGGGAGCATCTCGGAGGGCTCCCGCAACCCCTCGTTCCAGGCCGCCAGCACCTTGGCCTCCCGCCACAGCCGGTGGTCCACGTACTCCCGCAGCTTCCCACGGCCGTTCAGGATGGCGGGGCCGTGGGCGGGAAAGAGCGTGCCCGGGTGCATCACGGCGAGCCGCGCCAGCGAGGCGACGTAGTCGTCCATGTCCCCCTCGGGGGGATCGATGACGATCGTGCCGAGCCCCGCGACGAGGTCGCCCACCAGCGTGGCCCGCTGATCCTCCTCCAGGAAACAGAGATGTCCGCGGGCATGGCCGGGGGTGTGGAGCACCAGGATCGTCATCGGCGGGTCGCCTGCGAGCTCGACCCGCTGCTTGTCCTGAAGCTCGCCGTCGATCTTGATGCCCCTGCCGGCCAGCCTTTCAGCCGTGGCGGGATGGGCCAGCACGGGTACGCCGAGGGATCGCCGCAGCCGCTCGACCCCGCCGATATGGTCGGGGTGGTGATGGGTCAGCCAGATCGCCGTGACCCGCCGGCCGAGCCGCTCCCGCGCGACGGCGAGGGCCCGCTCCAGCCGCTCGTTCTCCGCGTCGATCGGCGAGCCCGGATCGACCAGCACGGCATCCCCGTTGCCAAGGAGATAGCAGTTCGTGGTCGAGGCGGGCGGCAGGGTGTGGGTGGCGAGCGGGAACATCAGGATCCCGGGGCGCATCTCGATACGGCGCAACGGGCCGAGGTTGGTCTCCTCGGGATTGCGCAGCCGCCCCAGCCCCCGCTCCGGACCGTCGTGCGCGAGGACGTCCAGGATGTGGAGGATCGGCGGAGCGACAAGGACCGCGCCGCTGCGCCACGCCTCCCAGGCCGCCAGAGGATCGATCCACTCGCCCTCAGCCAGCTCTCCGGGCACGACCGTGGGCTGGACCGGCTCGCTCTCCGGCCATTCCAGGAGGAAGAAGCGGTTGTCGAAGCGGACCGGCGAGAAGGGGGGCGTCAGCCAGCGGCCGGCCCAGACCAGGCGCGAGGCGTCCTCCAGGAGGATGCCGGTCTCCTCGTGGAGCTCGCGGACCGCGCAGGCGACCAGCCCGGGGATGATGTCCGGGCCGGGCTCGGCGGCCAGCGACTCGGGGAACCCGGCCGCGGGCGGCAGCTCGCTCAGCCCCGACGGCTCGCCGGTGACGGGGATGGCGGCATCCGACCGGGAGAGCCCGCCGCCGGGAAAGGCGTGCCAGCCCCCCATGAACGGCAGGGTCTCCGCGCGCCTTACCCAGAAAACTTCGACCCTCTCTCCTTTGCGCCGCCAGGGGATCACCGCCGCCGAGGCGCGCACCGGCGTCTCCCCCTGGTGACGGAGGACTTTTTCATACAGGCTTCCGGGTTGTTCCTCCATGGCCGGCCTTATATCAGAGGTTACAATGTGCCGGACGAGAGGAGCGTGAACGAGGATGAAACCCCCCGAGATCATCCGTCTGACCCCCGGCAAGCGGGTCCTCTTCCTGACCAAGGACCCGGACCTGATCCGCCGCCAGCTTGCCGGCGAGTTGGACCTCCGCATGGAAGACCTGACCGTCGAGGACCTGCTCGACGACATCAATACCGACGCCATGACCCCGGCCTGGGTCTGTTTCAGCCACCGGCCCGAGGATCTGGCCCGCGACGCCTATGCCGGCCTGATCGTGGACGGCAAGCGGCTGTTCGAGCGCGACGCCCTGATCAACGGCAACTTCGAGGTGATCGTCTCCGGCTACCGCAAGGGCGTGGGCAGCTCGCGCGAAACCGCGGTGCAGGCGGAGAAGTGGTCCGGCATCCGGCTCGCCATCGCCGCCTCCTTCGCGCCGATCCACGCCCGCAACAACATCAACCAGGGCGTGCTCATGGGCAGTCACGATCAAATTCGGCGCCTGCAGGCGAACGCGGGCATCCCGGTGGAGGAGTTCACCGAGGGATACGACCCGATCACCAGGCTCGTGATCCTGCAGGGCGGCCTGTTCCCGTTCTCGAAAGCCATCACCGCGGGCGAGATCGAAATGCCGCGCCCGGATACCGGGCCCCGCCCCATGACCATGGCCGAGAAGATCCTCGCCCAACACATGTTTGGAGAGGGCCATAAATACGTGAAGCCGGGCGACGCCGTGGTGGTGGGGGTGGATGGCGGCTACTCGCACGAGTTCACCACCGCCCAGGTCCACTACTTCCTGGAAGAGGAGTACGGCAAGGACTACACGGTCAAGAACCCGGGCAAGTTCGCGGTCTTCGAGGACCACCTGGTCTACGCCGACGAGGTGCCGAAGATGCGGCCGTTCCTCGACAAGATCGAGACCCTGCGCGAGCTGCAGCGGGAGTTCCAGGCTCACACCGGCGTGCGCGACTTCTCGGCCAAGGACCGCATCTCGCCCGGCATCTGCCACGAGGTGGCGCGCGAGCACCTGATCGATCCGGGCGATTTCATCCAGGCCACGGACAGCCACACCTGCATGGGCGGAGTCAACAACGCCCTCACCTGGGGCGTCGGCGCCACGGAGTACGCCGACCTGGTGCACCAGGGGTTCACTCAAGTCGAAGTGCCGGAGTCGATCCGCTTCGAGCTCAAGGGCAAGCTCGGCTTGGGGGTCACGGCCAAGGACCTGATGCTCTACATCCTCTTGAACCATGCCCGGCCGCAGTTCACGCTCAACCGGGTGATGGAGTTCACCGGTCCGGGCGTAGCGACGCTCTCCATGGACGAGCGCGCGACCCTGACGAACATGGCGACCGAGTGCTCGGCCCGCACCGCGATCGTGATCGCGGACGGCGAGACCTTCCGCTGGCTGGCCGAGTGGCGGCCGGGGATCGACGTCGAAGCGCTCCGCGCCCGCGCGGTCTTCCCTGACGAAGGGGCGGAGTACGCCGGCGGCGTGTACGAGATCGACCTCTCCGAGATGAGGCCGATGGTGGCGCATCCGGGCGATCCCGATCAGGGCATTCCGTCCGATCCGACGAACGGCGCCTGGATCGACGAGATCGGCGACGTGCCGATCGACATCGCCTACGGCGGGAGCTGCACGGCCGGCAAGATCGACGACCTGGTCTTCTACCACCAGGTGGTGAAGGAGGCGCTCGACGCCGGGTTCGAGGTGGCGCCCGGGGTGAAGTTCCTGATCCAGTGCGGCTCGACGGCGGTGGAGGACTTCGTGCGGCGCAACGGCCTCGCCGATACCTTCGAGCGGGCGGGCGTGACGCTGATCCATCCCGGCTGCGGAGCCTGCATCGGCTGCGGGCCGGGCGTATCGGACGACACGGACCAGGTGACCGTGAGCGCGATCAACCGCAACTACAAGGGACGTTCCGGCCCGGGCAAGCTCTGGCTCGCCTCGCCGCTGACCGTGGCCGCCTCGGCCTTCATGGGCAGGATCACGGCCTACGAGCCGGGGATGTTCACCAGGATGGCCGCGCGCCAGCCGGAGCTGGCGCCGGCCTAGCGGTTGATCCCGTCCCCCCTCTCCCCAGCCCTCTCCCCCGTGCCGGGGGAGAGGGGGCCAGCCCTGCTACCAGCGTCGCCTGATCGAGAATCCCCAGACCTGCGAGCTCGAGTTGTAGCTTCCGTTCACGCCCGGGTGCAGCAGCTCCTGAGCGGAGGCTCCCTGCCGGTCGTGGTCGTGGAACGAGTAGCCGAGGTCGAACGAGATGTTCGGCAGGCTGTAGCTGATTCCCGCGGCGTAGACCAGGGCGTCGCCGCGGGAGAAGCCGGGCTCGACCGTCCTGCCTGACACGGGCGAGGGCTCCCAGGCAATGCCGCCGTAGATCATCAGAGGGTCCGTGATGTTGCCCTCCGCCCCCAGGCGCAACGAGAGCGTATCGTCCCAATCGCGCGGCGTGAGGACGACGCGGCTGTCGGTGGCGGCGGGGAAGCTGTAGGTGACGGCGGTCGCCTCCAGGCTCGACCAGCTCTGCCAGGACGCGTCGGCCTCCAGGCGGAGCTCCGGGTAGGGAGCGAACCAGACGCCGCCGCGCAGCTCGCGGGGGATCTCGAACGCCTGGCGGGCGCGGCCGTTGCCGAAGCGCTGCTCGAGCTGGGCCTCGGCGGCCGCGTGGCCGATCGGGCGCAGCTCGAAATCCACGTCGCCCGACCCTTTCAGCTCGGCATTGCTCCGATAGACCGCGCCCCAGCCCCAGGACGGGTCGGCGTAGTGGATCGCGACGTCCCAGGCCAGCGCGTCGACGTCGGCGCCGGAGTCGAATTCGCCCTCGAGCTGGATCGGGACCACGGGACCGCCGGGGGCCGCGGGGACGATGGCGGTGAGGATCAGGCTGTTGCCCTGCTCCAGGGTGCCGAAGACGTAGCGCAGGCCGCCGCCGAAGCTCCAGCCGTCGCCCAGGTCGTAGGCGATCACCGGATGGAGCTCGGCGACCCGCACCTCGGCCAGACTCGTCTTGAAGCGGGCGGGGAAGTTCACGGGGAACCAGTCGAGGCGGTACCAGAACGGGGCGTCGAGCCCGATGCCGACTGCCCACGGGCCGTCCTTGGAGCTCCAGGTGGCATAGAGGGCCGGCGGGAACTCGATGATGTGCTTGGCCGAGAAGCTGCCCGTGGCGCTCTGGTACTTGTCCTCGGAGTTGAAGAAATCGAGGCCCGCCTGGACCTGGAAGCCTTCGAGCTGGGTGATGGCCGCGGGGTTGTAGTAGATGGCCGAGGGCTCCGAGGCGCGGGCGGTGAAGGCCCCGGCCTGGCCCAGGGCGCGTCCGCCGTGCTGGAAAAGTCCGAAGCCGGCAGCGGAAGCGCGCCCGGTATTGGCAAGCCCGGCGGCGAGCACGGCGGCGAGGCACAGCGAAACGAGGCGTCGTTGGCGCATCAAACCCTCCCTGGAATGAGCTTGCTACTCGACCGACAGGATCTCCGGCACGATGCGGTTGTCGGTCACCGTGAGGATAGCGAGCGTCAGCGGCAGATGGAAGCGCCGCGGTCCACACGCACCGGGGTTCAGGAGCAGGCAATCTCCGCGCCACTCCAGCTCCGGCCGGTGCGAGTGGCCGAAGACGAGCAGCCTCAGCTTCCTCGGCCAGGCCGGATCGATCTCCTCCCGGCTGTGGACCATGCGGAAGGGAAGGCCGGCCAGATCGCCTGCCAGGGCCGGCGGCAGCTCCGCCGCGGTCGGCCCGGTATCCGTGTTGCCGCGCACGGCGGCCACGGGCGCGACCTGGCGCAGCCGCTCCAGGATCTCCAATCCGCCCACGTCCCCCGCGTGGAGGATCCTCGCGCAGCCGGCGAGCAGCTCCAGCACCCGGGGCCGCAGCAGGTTGTGCGTGTCCGACATGACTCCGATCCGCATTCTGTCCCCTTCGCCGGCCTTCTCGACACTGCTCTTTATGAAGCCTCCCCGCGGGGCCGGACCACGCGGGGGAGCATGCATGAAACTTGCACGACCGTCCAACGTGAGCGAACGAGCCCTGATCATGCACTCCACACCGGTCCCCGCGGGCAGCCAGGACATCGGGCCCTACGACGTGCTCGAAGACCTCGGCCCGGCTCCGTTCGGAATGGCATACCTCGCGCTCGACACGAGGAGCGACAGGACGGCCATTCTCAAGGTGATCCCTCCGTCCCGCCCCGGCCTGTGCCAGGAGATCACCCCTTGGGAAATTCTTCTCGAGGAGACGGCGGCGCTCACGCGGATTTACCACCGCGGCCTGCCTGCCCTCTTCGAGGTGACCGAGCATGAAGGCTCGCTGCTCATCGCCTTCGAAGCGGTGGAGGGACAGACCCTCCACGAGCTGCTGGCGCAGGGGGCCCGGCCGGACCGCGGGCAGCTCATCGACTGGGGCTGCCAGATCCTGGACATCCTGGCGGAGGCGCACGCGGAAGGGCTGCTGCACCGGCACATCGGGGAGGACTCGGTGCTGGTGTCGACCGAGGGGCAGGTCGTGCTGACCGGCTTCGGCCTGACGCAGCTCGCGTTCGATCCGCTCACCGCGATGGCGCCGGAACAGCTCGCGGGCGAGCCGCTCGCGCCGCAGAGCGATCTCTACGCGGTGGGCTCGCTGCTGCGCCGCCTTACCTTCGCGAGCCGTCTCAAGAGCGGCGGCGGGGTCGTCGGCACGAACGGCCGCGACCCGCTGCTCAAGGTGCTGGCGCGGGCGACGTTCCCGGACCCCGCGGCGCGCTACCGCAGCGCGGCGGAGATGGCGGAGGCGCTGCGCAATGCCGGGCGGGCGCGCGGGGTGTCGGCTCTTCCTGTACCCGGTCCGCGAGCCGTGGCCGGCTTCCATTCGGAGACCGCGGCCGTGACCCCCTTCCCGTCCGCCCAGCGTCCCCGCCCGGAGGAATCCGAGGCCGGCGACCGCCGCTGGGCCCTGCTTCTCCTGGCAGTGACCCTTCTGCTGATGCTCTCCGTGATCGCCACCGGCTGGTTCCTGATCGGCGGCGACACCCTCCCCGAGACCCGGGGCGCGGCGAACACGTCGCGGATCGATCTGCCCTGAACTTCCGTTAGGATGCAGCTTCCTTTTGGGGAGGCCCGCTATGAAGCTAAGCATCCTGGCTCTGGCCGTGCTCGCGCTGCCCGCTCTCGGGCTGGCCGAGGAACCCGCTGCGAAAACCGAAGTCGTCGCGCTCAAGGCGGCGCGGCTGTTCTCCGGCAAGGGAGACTCGGCGATCCGCGATGCCGTGGTGATCGTCGAGGGGGGAAGGATCAAGGCCGTGGGCTCCGGGCTGCAGGTGCCCGCCGGGGCGCGGGTCGTCGACCTCGGCGACTCGACCCTGCTGCCGGGGTTCATCGACGCCCATACCCATGTCTCCGGCGAGTCCGAGGACGACTGGAACGCCGCGTTCGCGGCCGGCCTGCGGCGGACGGTTCCGGAGGTGGCGATCCGCGCCACGGCCTATGCCCGCAACCTCCTGATGGCCGGCTTCACCTCGATCCGCGACGTGGGCTCCGGGGATTTTGTCGACGTCGGCCTGCGCAACACAGCCCGCGAGGGGATCATCGCCGGGCCGCGGATGCTCGTGGCGGTCCACTCTCTAGGCGCGCGCGGCGGCCACTGCGACTCGAGCGGCTTCCCGTACGAGCTGTTCGGCCCCGAGCCGGGCATCGAGCAGGGCATCGCCAGCGGCCCGGACCAGTTCCGCGACGCGGTCCGGTTCCAGGTCAAGTACGGCGCCGACGTGATCAAGGTCTGCGCCACCGGCGGCGTGCTCTCCCTGGCCGACGAGGTGGACACCCCGCAGATTACCCAGGACGAGATGAACGCGATCGTCGAGGAGGCGCACCGGCTGCGCAAGAAGACGGCGGCCCATGCCCACGGCGCCGAAGGCGCCAAGGTCGCGATCCGCGCCGGCATCGACTCCATCGAGCATGGCTCCTTCCTCGACGACGAGGCCCTGCGCATGATGAAGGAGCGCGGCACCTGGCTGGTCCCCACGCTGCTCGCCGGCGAATACGTGACCGCGCCCGAGCGGAAGTACCCGCCGGAGATCGCCGAGAAAGCCCGGGCCGCCATGTCGAAGCGCTCGGACATGTTCCGCAAGGCCGTGAAGATGGGGATCAAGATCGCCTTCGGCACCGATTCGGGCGTGAGCCCGCACGGCGTAAATGCGAAGGAGTTCAAGCTCATGGTGGACCACGGCATGACCCCGGCCGCCGCTCTGCGGGCCGGCACCGCCTCGGCGGCCGACCTGCTGGGGATCTCGAAGCTGACCGGCACGCTGGAAGCCGGCAAGGAAGCGGACATCGTGGCCGTGCCGGGAGATCCCCTCGCCGACATCACCGCCACGGAGCGCGTCGCCTTCGTCATGAAGCAGGGACGGATCTACAAGCTCAACGGCTCGCCCGTCCAATGAGGATCCACAAGGTCTACACCCGCACGGGCGACGAGGGGATGACCGACCTGGTCGGGGGGGAGCGCGTTCCCAAGGACTCGCTGCGGATCGAGAGCTACGGCACGGTAGACGAGCTGCAGTCCGTGCTCGGGATGCTCCGCGCCGCTCTCGCCGAATCAGGGAGCCGGGAGGAGATCGTAGGCCACATCCACCGGGTGCAGCAGGACCTCTTCGATCTGGGCAGCACCCTCGCCACTCCCCCGCAGCACGCCGGCCGGGTCAAGAACCCGATCACGCCGGAGCGCATCGGCTGGCTGGAAGAGGCCATGGACCGCTGGAACGAAGAGCTGCCGCCGCTGCGCTCCTTCGTGCTCTCGGGAGGCGGACGGTTCTCGGCGCTCGGCCATGTGGCGCGCACGGTCTGCCGGCGCTGCGAACGGATCGTGCTCCGGCTGGCGCGGGAGGAGGACGTGCCGGCCGAGGTCCTGCGCTACCTCAACCGGCTCTCCGACTTCCTGTTCGTCCTCGCCCGCCATCTGGCCCGGGTCTTCGGCGAGGACGAGCCGCTCTGGGAAACGCCGCTCCGCAAATAGGCATAAACTTCGGCCATGGCGGAAGATCGGGCCCGGTGGATGGCGGATCTGCTGGCGACCTCCATTCAGGTTTCCGGACTCTCTGAAGAGGAGCTCGAGCTGAGGCTCGGATGGACCTCCGGCTCCGTGGCGCGGCTGCTGGAGGGCGAGGGGGACCTCCCCCCCGAGCAGTTTCTCCGGATGCTGGGCGAGCTGCACGGCGAAGGGCCGCAAGGGGGGGCCGACCTCGCGGATCTGGAGGACGACAGGACGCAGGTCGTGACCAACCTGCTCGACCGCTTCCAGCTCCTGGGCTACGAGCTGACGGAAGTCGCGCCGCCGGCCGAAGGCAACATGAACCTTCCCGAGCTGGAGAAGCGGGTGGAGTCGATCCTGCGCAAGGCGTTCGGATCGAGCTTGGACGAGAAGGATTGAAAGCTCGGCTCCCTCTCACCCGGCACGGGGGAGAGGGCTGGGGAGAGGGGAATGGGATCAGATGGCGGGGCGGGTTTCGAGACGCTTGAGGTAGGTCCGTACCGCCTGGAGCAGCTCGAGCGATCCGCGGTCGGCTTCGAGCGCCTCCTTGAGGAGCAACAGTGCCGCCAGGGCCTCGCGGGCGATCCGCCGGGAACGGAAGATCGTGACCGCCTCCGCGACGATCCGGCCGACCTCGCGGGTCCTGCCCTTCTCCAGCCAGACCGCGGCGAGATCGAGCGACACCAGGGCCACGTGATAGCCCAGCCCGATCTCCACGAAGGCGCGTTGCGCTTCGCCGAGCGCCTCCTCGGCGCAGTCCAGCTCGCCCAGGCCGGTAGCGATCCTGCCCTCCAGCCAGCGCAGCTTGATCAGGTTGAGACGGTCGCCCTCGGCGAAGTAGGCGCGGCGCGCGCGCTGCAACAGCCGGCGGGCCTCCTGGAAGCGGCCACAGTCCGCCAGAAAACCGGTCAGGTTGTGGATGGAGGAGAGGACCAGCTTGGGATCGGTCGCCGGGTTGATCATCGTCAAACCGGCGGTCAGGTACCGGATCGCCCCCTCGGGGTCGTTGTTGTGGCCGGTGAAAATGCCTTTGCTGAGCAGGGCGCGGGCGGCATTCGAACGGTCGCCATTGCGCTCGTACAGTTGGTAGACGGCGTCGAGCAGCGTGAGCGCTTCCGAAAAGCGGCGTTGCGCGCCGCGAAGCAAGGCGGCCAGCCGCATGATGCGGGCCAGCAGCAACGGGTCCTGCGTGCCCCGGGAGCTCCACTCGACGGCCCGGCGCAGCATGCGCTCCGCGGCCTCGAGGTCATCCGCCACGCGGTGGGCGTTCGAAAGCTCCGCGAAGGCCCGGGCCCGGAGGTCCGCGACCAGCTCGCGGCCGTACTCGTTGACATCGAGGCCCTCGGCGACCGCGGCCGCACGCTGGGCCAGAAGGACCATCTGCTCCGGATCCTGATAACGGCAGGCCTGACTGCGTGCGATGAGCGACTCGCAAAGCCCCCAGCTCTGAGGAGAACGGCGCCAGAGGCTGAAGCCGGAACCCGACTCACCGGAAGCGGTCTCCCGGGAAAGGTCCAGACTAGCGAAGCTGAGATCCTGGTTCACGCATGTCCTCCGTGCCGAATTCTATGCAGTTCTCGTACCAGTAATCCAGGGCTTGCCGAGAGCGACTAACCGTCGGGGTCGATCGTCCAGCCGCCGTCCGGGCCAGCGGTGGTGCTGCAGCCATTCGGGTTGGTGCAGGGTGCCGGAGGGGGAGGAGGGGGCGCCTCGTCCCCTGCAAAAGTCAGCTTGATATCGGTCCAGGTTCCGTTCAGCCACTGCATGGCCTGCTGGAAGAGCCCGAACTGCCGCTCCACCGTGGCCCGATGACCGTCAAGGGCGAAGAGACTGCCGGCCTGAGCACCGCTGCTCATAACGAGAAGAACGGAGAAGGCAACAGCAGTAATGATTTTTTTGCGTCCACTGCTCATCATTTTAGTCTCCTCTTCCCTCGATTGGATCATCTACGCTGATAGGAGATTCAAGTTTGTCATCCCTCTTGCTACGCACTTCATCCAAGTAGCAAGGGGCGTGCCAGAGGTGAGGAGGAAACGGAGAGGTCGGCCGGCGCCCGGCAGGGCGAGCACCAGGACCGGATCGCGGACGTCCGATCCACAAAGGGAGAGCCGTTTGTCGAATTTGCAGTATTGCTACTCAGCTAAGAGCAGCTTCTACTCACCGCTTACTTGTGCCTGACGCCGTGCTTCAGCACGACGTCGACATCCTGAAGCAAGTCGATGTGACGTAAAACGTCACCCCTGACGGCGATGATGTCAGCCCACTTGCCCGGGGAGAGAGTACCGACCTCCTTGTCCACCTTCATCTGGACCGCCGGCCAGTAGGTGGCGGCCCGGATCGCATCCATCGGGGCCATGCCGAAGGTGTTGACCCAGGTGTCGATCTCCCGCCAGGTGGAGTCGCTGTGGAAGTTGAGCGGCACGCCGCTGTCGGTGCCGATCAGGAGGATGACGCCCGACTGGCGGAGCTGCTCGAACTTGCGCGCCAGGGTGGGGCGGCGCTGGGGCACGTGCTGGAAGTAGGCCACGCGGGAGGGATCGGCGAGCGACTGCCGGATGTCGGTCACGATCTCCGGCGGCAGGCCCACCTGCCAGCGCGGATCGTCGATGCGCTCGGGAAACTCGTCCCGGGTCTCCTGGAAGAGCAGCAGGGGTCCGATGGTGGGAGTCCAGAACAGGGTATTGGCCCGTCCCTTCATCAGGGCGAACACGTCCTCGGGATACTCCGGCGCGGTGCCGAGCCCGGTGTGCTCGAAGCAGTCGACGCCGGCCTGGATGCCGCGGCGGATCTCCTCGGCCCGGTGGGCGTGGGCGACCACCGGCAGCTTGCGCTTGTGCGCCTCGTCGACCACGGCGCGCACCTCGTCCATGGTCATCTGGTCCTGGTCGATCAGCTTGATCAGGTCCACTCCGGCCTCGGCCAGGCGGCGGACCTTGGCGCGGGCGTCCTCGACCCCCTTGATCCCCCAGCGGAAGGCCTCGGTGCCGGGATAGGGCTCGTGCTGGAGGAAGGGGCCGGAGACGTAGAGCGTGGGGCCCGGCATCTCTCCGCGGTTGACCGCGTCGCGCACCGCCAGGATGTCCTCCAGGGGCGCGCCCAGGTCGCGGGCGCTGGTGACGCCGGCCAGCAGGAGCTGCTTTGCCGCCGCGGGCATGATCGTGGAGCGGAAGAGGGGCGGGTAGGTACGGTCCCAGTGCTCGTAGTCGGCGTGGCCCACGATCATCAGGTGGACGTGCATGTCCCAGAGCCCGGGCAACACGCTCATCCCTTCCGTGGAGATCACCTGGGCTCCTGCCGGCACCGCCACCTCGCCGATCCGGCCGACCTCCTTGATGCGGCCGTCCTGGACGATCACCACGCTGTTCTCCAGCGGCTTGCCGCCGTAGCCGTCGATCAGGCGGCCGCCCACCAGGGCGGTGACTCCGGACGTTTGGGGGATGGCCGCCCGCGTGAGCAGGACGGTGAAGATGGCGGCAACGATCGCGAAGGCGGTTCGTCTCATGGCTCTGGACCTCCCCGCGGGGGAGTATCTCAGAGCCGGCGGCGCCAGGCCATCGATCGCCTCCGGATTGATCGCCTCCGGATCCCGGGCAGCCAGCCGCCCAGGAGAAGGCGGGCCAGCAGCACGGTCGGCGCGATCCCGTCCATCCGGACCTCGGTCGCCGGATGGGCCTCGCCCAGCATCACCTCGCGGGTGCGCAGACGGCCGAGCTCGATGGCCTGGACGAGCGCCGGCCAGCGGCGCTCCAGGAAAGGGGTGGGGAGGCGGTGCCGCGGCCGGATCACGACCAGCCGGTCGCGGTAGACGGGCGGGACGGCATGCTCGATCTCCCGCGGGTTCCGGTTGGGCATGCCCTCGCTCTCCCCCTTCATCGTCGCCATCACGACCGCATCGCACCCCTCCTCGAAGGCCTTCTCATAGGGGATGTTGTTGGCGATCCCGCCGTCGCCGCAGCGCTCGCCGTCGATCCTCGGCGCGTGCGTGTAGAAGGGGGGCAGGTAGTTCGACGCAAGCAGGATCTTGAGCGGGTCCTCGACCGTCCGCAGGTCGTAGTAGATGGCCTGCCGGTCGCAGAGGCGGGTGACGCCCACGAAGACCGGCAGCGTCTCCGGCTGGCGCAGCCGCTCGGGTCCCACGTAGCGGCTGAAAGTGCGGCGGTGGATCTCGTTCCAGCGGTAGGGGGAGTGCTCGCGCAGCAGGTTGCGCAGGTCCACCTCCGGCATGCGGCTGAAGGCCCGCCAATACGCGCGGAGCCGATGGGCCTGGCCTACCGCCACGGCCGCGGCGTTCCAGGCCCCGCCCGACACTCCGACGCAGAGCGCAGGCCGGATTCCGAGCTCCACCAGCGCCTCGATCACCCCGATCTGGTACGCGCACCGGGCCGACCCGCCGGACAGCACGAGCCCGACCCGGCTGGCCGCGCGGAGCAGGCGCAGCGTTTCGGTTTCCTTCGACTCCATGCCGCATTCTACACGGTGTATTGAACCTTCCGGGCCCGCGGTGGGACCGGCCCTCCGGCCGTGTCTGCGCGCTACTGCGCAGGCTGATACATCGGCTTGCCCTTCTCGAAGATCAAGGTGCTCGCTATCCGAACAGGGCCATCCCCGACGTTCCGCGTCTCGTGGATTACGCCCTTGACCATGTGGTACGCCTCGCCCGCGTTCACGCGGCGCGGTTCCTGCCCCTCGATCCGGAGCTCCAGGGTGCCTTGCAGGACCACCGCGTACTCGTCGCCCGGATGAGTGTGGCGGCGGGTCGTGCCACCCGGCTCGAACTCCACCGTCGCGATCACCGCTTCCTTCGTGTCGTCACCGCTCAGTGTCGTGCGAAGAAGAGGTTTTGCCACGAGGCCCTGGGGCTGAGTGTGCGCGGATGGGGCGATCAGGAAGGTGAGCAAAAGGGTGGCGAGGACTACAGCGGCCAGAATCGTGCGGGAATGTTTCACTTTTCTCTCCTGACGTCTCGGTTTCTGCGCAGCACCCGTCCCGGCTTGAGCCCGCTCGCCTTGCCGCCTGCGAAGACGGCCTGGCCGTTGACCCAGACGCGCTCGATGCCGACCGCGAGCGCGTGCGGGTCGCTCGTCGTCGCGCGATCGATCACTTTTGCCGGGTCGAAGAGCACGAGATCGGCATAGGCGCCGGGCGCGAGCCGGCCGCGGTCGGCGAATCCGACGTGATCGGCGGCGAGGGAAGTCATCTTGCGCACCGCCTCTTCGAGCGGGAGCACGCCGCGCTCGCGAACATAGAGGCCAAGGACCCGTGGAAAGGAGCCGAACCCTCGCGGATGCCGGCCGTCGAGCTCGCCGTCGGTGCAGAGGTTGGTATGCGGCCAGGCGAGGAGCTTTTCGAGATCGCTCTCGATCATGCTCGTGGCGATGACGCTTTCAACTCCCTCCTTGCCTTGGCGGCGGAGCACCTCGGCGTCGCGGATGAGCGCGATCAGCGTTTTCTCGGGCGCTTCGCCACGCTCCTTGGCGATCTCGGCCACGGTGCGTCCCGCATAGGCGGGATTCGGAAGGTAGCGGCCGAGCAGCAATCCGTCGGCAGGCGCGATCTCGGCGAGCACCTGCCGGGCGGTCTCCAGGTTTTCGAAATCGCGCTCCGGGAAGAGCACCGTGAGCGTCGAGTGCCAGTAGAGGTAGGGGTAGATGTCGGCCGTGACGTCGACCCCCTGTGCCCTCGCTTTGTCGAGCAGCGCGAGCAGCCGGGGCGCCTGGCCCCAGAGCGATCGCATCGCGAGCTTGATGTGCGAGATCTGCACGGGGAGCTTCGCCTCCCGGCCGATCGCCAGGATCTCGTCGATCGCCTCCCAGAACTTCCGGTCCTCGCTGCGGATGTGGCTGATGTAACGGCCGCCGTGCCGCGCGGTGACCCGCGCCAGGTCCATCAGCTCGGCGCGGCTCGACTGGATACCCGGATCGTATTCGAGCCCGGTCGAGAGGCCGAGGGCGCCCGCTTCGAGGTCGCGCTCGAGCAGGCGCGACATCTCGGCGGTCTCGGCCGCGGTCGCAGCGCGGCGGAAGTCCTTGCCCAGCACCTTGTCGCGCAGCGTGCCATGCCCCGAGTACGAGGCCACGTTGACGGCCGGCGGCGCGCGCTCCAGCTTTGCGAAGAGGTCGCCCAACGGGAAAGTCGAGTCCCCGTCCTGTCCGCCGACGACGGTGGTGATCCCCTGGCTCACCGCGCCGAGGGCGTCCGGCATCTCGAGCAGGTCCCCCGTTGCGTGCGAGTGCGTGTCGATGAACCCGGGCGCGAGGACGAGGCCCTTGGCATCGAAGACCGGCTCGCCCGCGATCGGCTCCACGTCTCCCACGGCGGCGATGCGGTCGCCGGCGATGCGCAGGCTCCCCATGCGCGCCGGTGCCCCGGTGCCGTCGATCAGGCGCGCGTTCACGATCCGGAGCGTCGGCGGGGGTTTTTCGCCCGGAGAGGCTCCGAGGAGACCGGGGGCGAGCAGCGCGAGAACGAAGACGAAGACTCGGCGAAGTGGCAGCACAATGCGGCCGATCCTAGCAGACCGCCGCTTGACATGTGAGATGGTGTTGTAGTTAACTACATCACCAGAGGGGGCGCAGAGAGCACAGGATGGATCGCGAATGGAACGACAGTCAGCCGATTTACCGCCAGCTTCGGGACCGTGTCGTCGCGCTGATCCTCGATGGCGTGCTCAAGGAAGGCGATCCGCTGCCGTCCGTGCGCAATGTCGCCGCCGAATACCGGGTCAATCCGATCACCGTCATGAAGAGCTATCAACAACTGGTCGACGAGCATCTTGTCGAGAAGAAGCGAGGCCTCGGCATGTTCATCAAACCCGGCGCGCGCAATCTGCTGCTGGATGGCGAACGTCAGAAGTTTCTTGCGGAGCAGTGGCCCAAGATCTACGCAACGATTCAGCGGCTCGGCCTGACGCCGGAAGAGCTCCTGAAACCTCCCGAGGAGGAGCGCTGAAGCGATGGTAGCCATAGAAGCACGCGGCCTCCGCAAGGCCTTCGGCACATCCGTCGCGCTCGACGGCATCGATCTGCGCGTGGAAGAGGGCCGCGTCCTCGGGCTCATCGGGCCCAACGGCGCAGGCAAGACTACCGCCCTCAACGCGATTCTCGGCCTCACTCCCTACCAGGGAGAGCTCAAGGTGCTCGGACGCGACCCCTGGACCGAGCGCGATCACCTCATGCGCGATGTCGCCTTCATTGCCGATGTCGCCGTGCTGCCGCGCTGGATACGGGTCTCACAGGTGCTCGACTACGTCGCCGGCGTGCATCCGCGATTCGATCGGGTGAAGGCGGAAGGTTTTCTCGCGAAGACTGCCATCAAGCACGCCAGCAGGGTCAGGGAACTGTCGAAAGGCATGGTGACCCAGCTCCACCTCGCGCTGGTCATGGCCATCGACGCGAGATTGCTGGTGCTGGACGAGCCGACGATCGGCCTGGACCTCCTGTACCGCAAACAGTTCTACGACTCACTGCTGAACGATTACTTCGATCGGAGCCGCACCATCGTGGTGACGACACATCAGGTGGAAGAGATCCAGGACGTCCTCACCGACATCCTGTTCATCGACCGCGGCCGCATCGTACTCGGTTGCAGCATGGAAGACGTCGAGTCGCGCTATGCGCAGGTGATGGTGCATCCCGACAATGCCGCCGCGGCCCGGGCACTCGGGCCGATTCACGAGCGCCAGGTGTTCGGCCGCAGCATCCTGCTGTTCGATGGGGCCGACCGTCATCAACTCGCCGCGCTCGGCGACGTGCGCACGCCCAGCATCGCCGACGTGTTCGTCGCCGTGATTGGAGAAGGTCGATGAATCCCCGGCCGATGTATTGGTCTGTCCGGCGTGAATTGTGGGAGAACCGTTCGATCTATATCGCGCCGCTGGTCGTCGCGGGCTTCTCTCTGTTCGCCTTCCTGATCAGCACGATCCGCCCGTCGCGCCAGCGCATCTCGGCCGCGTTTCCGTACAGCGCTGCTGCATCCGCGGTCCTCATGACCGGGTTCATCGTCGCGGTGTTCTACTGTCTCGACGCGCTGAACGGCGAGCGGCGCGACCGCAGCATCCTGTTCTGGAAGTCGCTGCCGGTTTCGGATCGCACAACCGTCCTTTCGAAGGCAAGCATCCCCCTTGCCGTCCAGCCGCTGCTCACCTTCGCGATCGCTTTTGCCACGCAGGTGGTCATGCTGCTGCTGAGCGCCGCAGTCCTGCTGGTGAACGGAGTGAATCCCGCTACGCTCTGGAGCCGGTTGCCATTGCTCCAGATGCCGCTGGTGATGTTTTACGGTCTGGCCGCGCATGTGCTCTGGTTTGCGCCTATCTATGGCTGGCTGCTGCTGGTATCCGCATGGGCCCGGCGCGCGTCATTCTTGTGGGCCGTGCTCCCCTTTTTCGCGATCCTCATCGTAGAAAAGCTTGCGTTCGGCACATCGCACTTCGCCTCCCTGCTGAAGTACCGCGTGCAGGGCGCCATGGTGGAGGCTTTCGCCGCCGACCCGGTCAAGGTCCCGATCCTTCGGCTCTCGCAACTCGATCCGATGAGATTCCTGAGCAGCCCCGGCCTGTGGGCCGGTCTGGCATTCGCAGCGGCGTGCCTGGCCGCGGCGGTGCGGCTGCGCCGTAGCCGCGAACCGGCCTGATTCTCACGCACGCCTGCTTTCGCCGTACAGCTCGACTCAACCGCTGGCTGACACACATCTGGTGTCGGGAGGATATCCGTGCGCATGACGTTAGTCGTACACATCGTCGCAGGTGGGCTGGGACTCATTTTTGGCTTTGCTGCGCTCTATGCAGCGAAGGGGGCGAGGCTGCACCGCAAGAGCGGGATGCTGTTTGTCTATTCGATGGTGACGATGGCGGTCACCGGGGCGGTGATCGCGGCTTTGCGTAGCGTGGAGACCTCGGTAATCGCGGGGTTGCTGACGGCCTATCTGGTGGTGACAGCGCTGACCACAGTGCGGCCCTCCACTTCAGGGTCACGCCGGCTGGATCTCGGCGCCATGCTGATGGCGCTGGCACTAGGCTTGGCAAGTGTCACCTTGGGGTACGAGGCGCGCGCAATTGGTAGTGGTAAAAACGACGGGGTCCCGCCTGTGATGTTTTTCATCTTTGGTGCAGTCGCACTGCTGGCGAGCGTGGGCGATCTGCGGTGGATGCGGTCGAGCGGCCTCCAGGGCGCGCCTCGGCTTGTAAGACACCTGTGGCGCATGTGTTTCGCGCTGTGGATTGCGTCTTCATCGTTCTTTCTCGGGCAGGCCGACGAATTTCCGAAGGCCCTCCGCATTCCGGGCCTGCTCGCGATTCCGGCGTTTCTGCCTCTCCTGGTCATGTTTTATTGGCTGTGGCGCGTCCGTACCAGGCGGACCTCGCCCGCGCTCGCCGTCCCCACCATCAACGTCACTGACAGCAACGGAGAAAAAATGCGAACACTGCTGCCGGCACTTCTCATCTGCCTTCTCGCGCCCGCCGCCGCCCTGGCCCAGGGGAATCCACTCAGCGAGCACAACAAGATGCTATACGGAGGGACGAAGGACATCCTGCTCCGTTCGGCCGAGAAAGTGCCCGAGGAGTTTTATGGCTTCAAGCCCACCGAGGTCGTCCGCAGCTATGGCCAGATCGTTGGACACATCGCCGACTCGCAGTACAGGTTTTGCTCCATCATGCTCGGCGAGAAGAATCCCGCCCCGAATGTCGAGAAGACCAAAACCGCGAAAGCCGATCTGATCGCCGCACTCAAGGAAGCCTTCGCCTACTGCGACAAGGCCTACGACGGCCTGACCGACGCGTCCGCAGTTCAAATGGTGAAATTTTTCGGACGCGACACCCCGAAGCTAGGTGTGCTGAACATCAACAACCTGCACAATGCGGGGCACTACGAGAACCTCGTCACCTACATGCGGCTGAAGAACATTGTGCCTCCGACGAGCGAGCCGGGGTTCAGCCCGCTGCCGAAGAAATAGTGTGTGTTTCTGGGCCGGCCGCTGGCCGGCCCAGAAGCCGAGCCTCATGCCTTCAACTCGTCATATGCCGCGAGGCGAACCATTGCAGGGGTGCCGTCCGAGATCGAGCTCAATCATGGCGTGCCCCGGAAGAGGGTCCTGTTTCATCGCAGCATGGCAATCTCAGATGGGAGCCGGTGATACCGCGCCCAGAGAGGTGGTGCGCGCCGCGCGCCGGGCCTCTTCTGATCCGGCGATCAGGTCCCGTGTCTCAATTTCGAGATCGAGCCAAAAACCTACGGTTCTTCGACAGCACGGCCGGCCGTGGACGCGGGACCGTTCCTCCGGCCGTCCGACGGGGTGACCTGGCAGGTCACTTTGTCCTTCGCCCGTGCGGTACCGGCGGACAGGAGGTCCGTCAGCGCCGCGCTCGTGACCGACCGCACCACCCGCCGGTTGACCTTCCATTCGTAGCGGTAGCGCACGATGTCGAAATCCGGGTCTTCCGAGATGAGGGAAGTCTGGACCTCGCAGACCATGATCTCCCCTTCCACGGGGCTCTTCGGCGACAGCCGGGCCGTGACCTTGTTCGGCGGGCGGTTCTTCGCCTGCCTGGCGTTGGCGACCACCGTGAACGGCACGTCGACGGCTCTGCCGCCGTTGATGTCGATACGAAGACGCCATTTCCCCGGGACATCCAGATTGACGTCGAACTCGAAAAATCCCCAGCCAAGGTGGAGGGGGCCAGGATTTCCGAACGCATCCGATTGCTCGAGTGCCACCTTGCCGCGGGGGTTCACGAGCGAAGCGCGATAGGTGGAGCTCGCGGGCTGATTGCGCAGGTCCAGGCGCGCGCTGAACGTCTGCATTCCCTTGACGAAGGTTCCCGTCCGCGGCGCCTCGTCGAGGAGGAAGGTGTCGAAGTCCGGGATCGACAGCCTGCCCGGTGTCAGCAGGAAGTCGGCCACGTAGAAGTCCCGCACGACGGGCGGCTGGGATTCCCAGAGGCTGTCCCCCGAGCGGCACGGGCCGGTGGACGGCTCAAACCAACTGCCGTCCTTCCGCATCTCGAAATGGAGGTGCGGCCAGTTGCTGATGCCGCTGCTGCCGGTCAGGCCGATCTGGGTTCCGGCGGTCACGTGCTGCCCGGGCGCCACTGCCACGCTGCCCCGCTTGAAGTGGAGGTACCAAGCCGTATAGCCACCTCCATGATCGATGATCACGTAGTTTGCCGGGGCGCCGTTTTTCCATTCCGTGTTCATGTCCGCCTCGCCGTCGTGGGCGTCCACGACCACGCCGTCGCGCACGGCGAAGACGGGCACGCCGATGGCCTGCTCGCGAAAGGTCCGGATCACTGAGTCGTGGCCTTGGTGGCCGTCATACGTGTAATCGGAGCAGTCCCAGTCCCGGATCAGGCCCGGGAGCGGGTCCTGATCGGTGAAGTTGCCGATGAACAGGTCCTTGCCGGGAAAGCCGGCCTGGGGGAAGAACGGAAAGAGGAACGGACCCTCGTCCAGCTCCGTCCGTGCCGCCGCCCCTTGCCGCTTCTGATGGGCCGCGATGGCAGCCTCGATACGTGCGATCTGCGCCGGGGAGATCGAATCCTGGAGTCGCGGCAGCTCCACCAATTCGGCGGTCAGGCTGGGCGTGCCCGGATCGGCGAGGGCGGCTTCGGGAATGGTCAGAAAGGCGGCAAGGAGCAAGGTTCTTCCCAGAGCGTGCATCGGTCCTCCTTCAGACTATGCCCGATTATAACAATCGGGAGATCCCCTGGCGGGATTCCCCAACCACCGGACACCTATTCGCTGCCTGGCGCTCGCCCCATTCCTATGTATGTAGGGGAGGGGCTTGTCCTGGGGCTCGCCCCTCCCCTACATCTAAGTACTCTGGCACGGAAATTCGGTCACGTATTCGTCGGCCGGCCGATCGTCCGGCCCAACGGGCCGGGAGACTTTAGCCCAGGGCTGAGCGCAGCGATGCCCTGGGAAAGAAGGTCGTCACCTGAGAGCGCCCTGTAGGGGCGCGAGAGGGCGGGGGGAAGATTCTCGCGGCCCTTCAGGCCGCAGGGATGTGTAACCTGTTTACCCAGGGCATCGCTACGCTCAGCCCTGGGCTAAATTCTCCCGGCCCGTTGGGCCGCTTGGATGGCCAATTCCAGATACGTGCTCGTAGTTATGTTGGCCAGTACTAAGTTAGCGCGTATGGATGCTTGTCCCCTCCCGGGCGGGGGCCGGAATCTCCTCATCCACGCCCTTAAAAGCGGCTTGGATTTCTAAAGGCACGGGAGCGTCGAAGTCTTCCGAAATGCGCACCTGACCTTCCCATCCTCCCGGTTGACGAGGCTTGGGATTCTGTTGGTACGGCACAAGCTTGGCGAGCGGCTTGCCCGCCTTGCATAAGATGATTTCCTCACCGCGTGCGGCGCGGTCGACCAGTTGCGAGAGTGACGTCTTGGCCTCGTCCAAGTTGTAGATGATTTCCGACATCGATGGATCCTCACTAAGAGAACCTATTCGGGTTGGTGCCGGCCATTATGCCCAATGGTCAAGCCACCTTTGGACACGGCTAGCGGTGCGTATGTAGTGCTGAACTCCTTCTCTGAGTCTCAGAATGGCATTCCTAAGTGCCGCTGTCGCTTCTGGAATGCCTGCAAGGACCGAATCATAGGTCTTCGCTTCTTGGACAGTTCCCATGATTGCATGAAAGAGATGCCTTAGGCTATCCCGCATCTCCGGAGCCTGCTCCCCCATTGCTAAGACATGATCAACACGCGCTATCAGGAAATCAATTCCAGGTTCAATTCTCTTAAGGCTGACCTCAAATGAAACAACGATTTCTTCCAATCTAGCTGCTGCCGCTGTAATCTGAAAGGCAGTATCATTCGTGATTCGTTTCTTCATCCGAAGATCCTTGGAACTCCTGAGCCGATTAGTGCTGTGCTCCATGATTTCTCGAATTCTGTTCAGCTCGAGTGTCAATCCTTCTGAGATTTGCGTCAGTTCCTCCAAGCCTTCTTCTGCGTCCGCTATTTTATCGAGAAACCCCGCTTCGCCTTCTATGGCGGGCGGGTAAGCTCCAGGATTTTTGGTAGTAGAGATCTGTTGAATTACCTCGTCGCTAACCTCTAGATTCAACAATTTTGCCGCCTTCTCTGTAAAGCCCTCCGATGTTTGAAGGATGAAGCCTTTCACGCCTCCTACTCGAACTGCTTCATCGAATAGTTCCGGCCGGGGGCCGGTGCGTTGGCCGCCTACTACCTGCCACCAATCGTCTTTTGCGTCATCTGTCACAAGTATAAACCAGGCGAGTTCATCGTCATGAACTTTCTTTAGGATTTCCTTCCATAGGATTAGGTCACCGAATTTTCTCTGGAAAGTCAAGCCGGCGAAGCCGAAAGTTGGCGGCTCCTTTGACGAGTCGGATTTCCGAGAATCCTGATAACCAGGTGGTAGCTTTATCTCGTAGCGCTTTTCGCCTTCTTTGTAGATAGTGTCTAGAAATTCTTGGGTAGGTGCTTGGCCAATTCTTCCCTCGAAGAACTCCTCAATCTTTAGCTCAAGGTATCCTTCTTGATACCGTTCGGCCTGTTCTCTCTCAATTTGATTTAACTCTTTCTCGAAATCATCTAAGGCGTCTATCACTTTCGACCGAAGTGGTTCTGCATCTATTAGTGCATGTCTCTTCCTGAGTCGAAGCTTGTCGATTCGGTTATTGAAATCGGCTTTAAGAACGCCGACCTCCTCTCGGACAGTCCTGAACTGTGTTATCTGATCGGGACGGCCGGTTGATTCCTTTGATACTCCAAAGCCGCTTGATGTGGCAGCCAAAGGCGATCTTTGAGAAGTTCTAGTACGGTCAAAAGCCTGTCCCTTGCCGGAATGGGATACCGATATAAGTTCAGCAGCGCACTGGTGTCAAGGATTATAAGGCCTTCGGCCCACGCCGCTTCCTTCTCGCGCTCTGGTAATGAATAGAATCCCCGGAACAGCTCTCGCATGTTGTTCATGTGGCTAGCCTGAATAATTCATTAATGGGCTTGCTGGCTGGGCATGGATTAACGAAGGCAGGCTACCGAAAATGTGGTTCGCTGTCAACGTGAAGGGGATCTCGCTCGACATGCCTCGGGAGATTTACCCGAGTGGGAGGAGGAGCAGCCTGGACGTGCTGTGGTAATACAGGCAGAGGGGCTGCTAGGATAGGTAGGGGGCAAGCCTCCCCCTACGAGCTCTCTACACTTACGTGGAACCTATTCAGGGTGCACCTTTTACCAACTGCAGTAATGTTGAGCCTCGTCGGCAGGCAACGCAGGCACATTGGCTGCACGGTGGAGACCTTCCTGGTCCTTCATGACTCCTCTGTTCAGCCACGCTTCTTAGTTGGGGGTGGAGGAGGGACGTAGCCGAGGTTGGTGGGTCGCCTTGGTAGCGGTGGCGGTGGCGGTACATAACCTCTCTTGATCGTGGTATCCGATTGAGGGGGAGGGGGTGGATTCGACGGTTTTTGTGTCTTTGGCATTTTTGGTCTCCAAGTTGTTAACAGCAAAGATTGAGATGAGTACCGCACCGATTACAAAGAGTAGTCCAGATATAGAGTTGGCGACCTCTGTCGCGACTGCCATGCTACCCCCGAGACGCCGGACTTGAACATGGCCATCTACCTGCGCGATTGCGCAGCGCAATGCATGTCGACTTAGAAAATAGGAGATGAGCACGCTGGCAATGCTCCCTGTCCAGCATAGCCAGGCTCCAACGAGCAAATTGGGGTAAACAAGGGTTCCGGAGCCGACCACTTTTTCTACAAAGGCAAGCGAAATCCCTAGGCCACCTCCTGCTAGGGTGAGTACTCCTTTGTCATAATCATCTTGAGCTTTCTGCTCGGCAAGAATAAGGTGCTGCCGGTACTCAAGGATGACCTTGTCCACGATTTACACTCCAACTCTACTGCGAGTCAACGTGGTCTAGTTAGACTCAGTGGCAGCTGTCTGTGCCTATTTGTAAACGCCAAAGCCAGTGCTTGGCTTAGGCGAGGGCATCTTCGCGAGAGCATCTTTCTCGGTTTCGAGCGCCACCATCAGTCGCACGCCTGGATTCTAGCACCTAGCACTTCAGAAGGAGAGAAGGGCGGGCCCCATCCAAGGGCCCGCCCCAGGATTGACAGGGCAGGCCCCGGCCCTAAAGGGCCTGCCCCAAGTTGGTAGGTTGGTATACATCGATTGTCAAAGAACCAGCGGGCGGGGGTGCTCTAAAAGGCCGGCGGGACGCCGGCGCTCCCAGGAAAACTTCCCCTCCCTGATGTGCCTGCTCGTCTGCTGCGAGGCCGGACGCGTGGTCCGGCTTCCCGGGAGACAAGGAGACAGGAAAAAGTGGGGGAGCGTGCCCGGCGTGCCGGGACACGCCCCCCGAGATCAGTGGATCACCCGATTACCCGGCCTGGGGCGTTTCCACCGGCGGCGGCTCGACCTTGCTGCGGCGGCGGCCACGGAAGGGCTGCACCCCGAACTCGGCCAGCTTCTCCGAGTCGATGCCGTAGTGCTGCCGCACTGCCACCCGCAGCAGGGTCACCAGGCGCTGCCCCTCGATCATCACCTCCCGCAACTCCTTGGAGGCTTCCTGCTTGGACGCAATCAGCTCCGACTGCCGGAGCATCGCGCCCCTCCCCCGAATCGCCAGCGACTCGAGCTGCTCCCTCGGCACCTCCAGGTGCCCGAGCCCGGACCCGTTCGCCGCAATGGCGGAGGTCCAGCGATCCCAATCCCCCAGCATCCCCGCATACGTCGTCTCTCTAGGCATCGTCCTTCTCCTTTCCAGGTCCTGTGGACCCGTTTCTCCGACGCCGGAATGGCGCCGAAAGTCCGTTTCAACTGCGACGGTGAACGGATTGTGCCATAAATGCTGATCTGTGTCAACACTGATTGACATCTTAGGTTGTGCGTTTTATTTTCATGTTGCTGAAAACGTCGGAGATGCGGGCAGAAGTTGTCTCTTCTGGATCGACGGCGGATCGCCGTCAGTAGAGCTGAGACGATTTTCGTAGAGATGGCCCGTCTCCGGCGTCGACGGGTCGACGCCGCTTGAGATGAGGCAAGTTCAGTTGACGCGAGCTGCCGCCGGCGGAGATGAGCCGGCTTCAGTCGGCAGCGGGCCGTCGCCGCTGGAGATGGGGCAACTTGAAGTCAGCTGAGGCGTGTTTCCGGGCGCTGATGCAACTTGTGGCGACGACGGGCTGAAATTTGGCGGGGGTTGCCCCCACCTCAACGGATAGACGCTCTACATACGGAGCCGGAACCCGGCGCCAACTGGAGATTGGAGTGGATCGCATGAAATCGCGCTTGCCCTCGCGGGCACCATGGATCTTGATCCCGCTCGTGCTGCTCGCCTCGGCGTGCGGCCTGCCGAACCGGGTGCGCTCCATGTTCGGCGGCCAGCTCCCGATTCCGGTCACCATTTCGCCCGATGCCAACGAGGACAGCCCGCTCGCCGTCGAGCTCCTCGTGGTCTACGACGACAAGCTCATCGACAAGCTGCTCGAAAAGAAGGCGCGCGACTGGTTCGCCGGACGCGAGCAGTTCCTCCGCGATTACGAGGACGACGTCGACTCGCACAAGTGGGAGTGGATCCCCGGCCAGGTGGTACAGCCGATCGAGCTGACCTATGGCATCGGCGCCAAGCGCCTCGTGCTGTTCGCCGACTACATCACCCCGGGCGAGCACCGCGCCACGATCGATCCGCAGCAGCCGTTCCGGCTCGTCCTCGGACAGTCGGAGATCGCGTTGGAGAAGCTGCAGTGATTGTCGAAAAAACGGCCGAGGCTCCCGTTCGCCGCAAGGGGCGCATGGCCGCGACCGCCGCGGACGTTCCTCCCGCCATCAAGTGGCACGAGGGCATGCTCCTCGCCCCGCAGCATTTCCAGTGGTCGTCGCAACGCCAGGAGGCCTTGCTCCACTACCACGCCGCCGCCATCTCTCCTTTCCATTGGGGAGTGCGGCACCTGCGCATCGATCCGGTGCTGCTCGTGGACGGCACGCTGCGGGTGCTGGAGCTGGAGGCGATCCTCCCCGACGGTCTGATCGTTTCGCACCTGGCGGACGAGACCGATCTCATGATCGATCTGACCGAGCGGGCCGACGAAATGCGGCAGCGGCCGGTGACGGTCCACCTCGCGGTCGCGGCCCGCGGCCGGGGCCTGGTGCTGGCCGACCGCTTCGGCTTCGAGGAGGGCGGCCCGGCCATCGACGAGAACACCGGCGAGGGCGAGATGCCGGTGCCGGTGCTCAAGCCCCGCCTGCGCCTGCTCCTCGACGACGATCCGCCGCCCAAGTACGTGACCTTTCCGCTGGCCAAGGTGATGTACAGGAACGAGGTCTTCGCGCGGACTTCCTACGAGCCTCCCTGGCTGCGGGTCGCCCCCGGCTCGGCCCTCTATGAGCTGTGCCAGGGGATTGCGGCCCGCTTGCGGGAAAAGGCCGCATTCCTCGCCGAGCAGGCGCGCTCGTCCATGTCGTCGGTGCGCGCGCCGCAGCTCCTCGAGACCAAGTCGATGGTGCATGCCATGGTCGGCGGCCTGCCCGCGTTCGAGGCCGCCCTGCGCTGCGGCGCCTCGCATCCGTTCCCGCTCTATCTCGCGCTGTGCAACCTGCTCGGCCACGTGGCCGGGCTCAGCCGGGCGCTGCTGCCGCCGATGCTGGAGCCGTACGACCACAACGAGCTGTTCGCCACTTTCGATCAAGTCAGGATCGGCCTCTTCCAGGCGCTCGACGAGGGAATCCACGAGGGTTACACGGCCTACGCGTTCGCCTACGAGGAGGGCGCGTTCCGCCTGCGCTTCGATCCCGACTGGATGACCCGCACGCTGATCCTCGGGGTCAAGGCCCCGCTCGGCGTGCCCGAGCAGGAGATGGCGGCCTGGATGGCGGCCAGCCTGATCGCTTCCAAGCCCCGGATCGCCGACCTCTGGGACCGGCGGGTGGGGGGGACCAAGCGCAAGCGGATCGAGTCGGAGACCGGCATGGTGCCGATCCGCGGCGTCACCCTCTACTCCCTGACGGCCGACCCCGAGTTCGTACTGCCCGGCGAGGAGCTGGAGATCCGCAACCTGGACGACCGGGAGGGGAAGCGGCGGCCGGACGAGGTGGTCCTTTACGTAAGGAACAGGACGTAGCATGTTTTTGCTAGACCGCTTTCAGGATTTCTACCGCGAGGTGCTCCGCCTCAAGCAGAGCGTGGGGCAGGGGAACTGGGTTTTCGACGGCCAGGCCCAACCCGGGCAGCCCCCTGTAGAAGACCTTTCGCCCACCGCCGTGTGGCGCACGCTGCTCGCCCTGCTCGAGCGGCAGGCGCTCGACGCGAGCCGCAGCGGCGGCGATTTCGCCCTCGAGGTCTACCGCCGCGCCCAGTACGCCATGGCGGCGCTCGCCGACGAAGTCTTTCTCCATCTCGACTGGCCGGGGCGCGAGGCCTGGCGGTCGAACCTGCTGGAGTCGCGGCTGTTCAGCTCCCACCGTGCGGGCGAGGAGCTGTTCGAGCGCATCGAGGAACTGCTCCATGACCGCGACAACGTCTATTCCGAGCTGGCCCGCGTCTATCTCACGGTGCTCGCCCTGGGCTTCCAGGGCAAGTACCGCGGCCATCCGGAGGCCGCGCGCGAGCTGGAGAGCTACCGCCGCCGGCTGTTCCGCTTCATCTTCGGCCGCGATCCCCAGGCGGTGCGCGGCGACGAGCGGCTGGTGCCCGAGGCCTACGGCGCCACGCTCGACGAGGGGAGCGGCTCGACGCTGCCGCACTTGAAGCCCTGGGTCTGGGCCCTGATCGTGCTCGTCGCGCTCTGGCTCGGCGGCGGCCACCTGATCTGGCGTTCGACCCTCGACGGCCTTCAGCCCCTGGTGACCGAGATCCTCGGCGCGGAGGGTGGGAAACGGGCCCAGCCCGCGGTTCCAGTGGAAAACGGAGGGCAGGTCAGGTGATCGACCTCCAGCGCATCTGGCCCTACGCCCTGTCCGCGGTCGTGCTCCTGGCCGTGGTGATCCTGGTCCTGCTGCTGGCTCTGCTGCGGCGCTCGGCGCGGGCATCCAGCTTCGCGGACGCCGAGCCCGAGCCCGAGCCTGAGCCGATCAAGGATCAACCGGCTCCCGCCGCTGCGCCCACCGCGGAGGAGAAGGCCGCGGCCAAGGGTTTGGCGCCTCTCGCCGTGCGCCTCGCGTTCGGCCGGGCCGGCCGGCGCCTGGACAAGGCCGCGGCGGGCGACCGCCATCGCGTCCCCTTCTTCCTGCTGCTCGGCGGGGAGGGCTCGCGCGATTCGGACCTGCTGGCCAACGCGGGGCTGGAGCTGCCCTTCGGCGCTCCGGCCGAGGCGGGCACGGACCTGGGACTGGGGCGCGGCTTCTGGTTCCTCGACCGCGGCGCTCTCCTCGATCTCGCCGGCGACGCCATGCTCGCGGCCGACGGGCGCAGCTCCGACGAGGGGAGCTGGCGGTCCACCCTCAACCTCTTGCAGAAGCTCCGTCCCAAGCGGCCGGTGGACGGCGTCATCCTGGCGCTCTCCTGCCGCGAGCTGATCGAGGCGCAGCGCAGCGAGGCGGCGCAGGAGGAGCTGGCGGCGCGGGCCGGGCGCATCTACCGCAAGCTCTGGCAGATGCAGCAGCGGCTCGGGTTCCGGCTGCCGGTCTATCTCCTGGTCACCGGCTGCGAGCGGCTGTCCGGGTTCGGCAGCTTCAGCGGCCTGGTGCCGGCGAAGCTGCGCGACGAGATGCTCGGCTGGTCGAGCCCGTTCGGCCCCGACGCGGCTTATCGGAGCGGCTGGGTGGACGACGCCTTCGCCGCGCTCGGCAAGCGCATGGACGACCTGCAGATGGAGGTCTTCGCGGACACGCCCGCCGCCGCGGATTCGCTCTTCCTGCTGCCCGGCGCCGTGCGCTCGCTCAGCTCGCCGGTGCGCGTCTTCCTCGACCAGCTCTTCAAGCCGAGCGCTTATCACGAGTCGCTGATCCTGCGCGGCATCTTCTGCTGCGGCCGGGAGGAGGCCGCAGCCACGGCGGGAGAAGCACCTGCCGCCAATACCGTTCGCCGCACGTTCTTCCTCAAGGACCTCCTCAACGAGAAGGCGTTCCGCGAGTCCGGCCTGGCCATGCCCGCGGCGCGCACCGTCATCGCCCGCAACCGCGCCGTGCGCTTCGCCCAGGCCGCGACGCTCACGGCCGCCCTCCTGCTCGGCGGCGGCCTGCTCTGGGCCTCCTACGACCTTCGGCACGAGGCGGGCCTCGTCGAGGACTTCCTCGGCGAGACGCTGACCCACCTGCGCCAGGTGCGCCAGGGGGAGCCGCAGGACATCGCCGACGCCGAGCTCAAGGACTGGACCCTCGACCTGCTCGCCGGCATGTCCGGCATCGACTTCAGCCACTTCGGCTCCCCCTTCATCCCGAGCTCCTGGTTCGGCCCGTTCCACGACCGTCTCCGGCGGTCGTTCACGCGCTCCTTCGAGGAGATCATCCTGCAGGCGATCAGCAACGAGCTGGTGGAGGAGGCGCGCGCGCGCATCGATGCCGCGGCTCTGCAGGAGGCGGCGCCGGTGCTGACGGTCCAGGCCGACGCTCCCGTGCAGCGCATCGAGGAGATGCCCGAGTTCGTCGCCTTCCAGCGCTATGTCAACGACATGGAGGAGGTGGAGAAGAAGGGCCGCCAGTTCAACAAGCTGCGCGAGTCGCGCGACCTCAAACAGCTCGGCGAGCTGGTCAGCTTCGCCTTTCACGAGCGGCTGCCCGACAGCTTCTACTCGAATTCCGGCCTGTACCTGGCGGCGCTGCGCGGGGCCGACTACGTGCGCTTCGATCCGTCGCAGTTCCGCGCCGACGCCTCCTGGCAGGCCGAGAAGCTCGCCGGCAACTTCTTCACCGCTCTGTATCAGAGGAACCCGCTGCGGGCGCGCCTGGAAAGGCTCGCCCTCGGCCTGCAGATGGCGGCCGTGCAGGAGCCGGAGACGGGCGAGACCCGGCGCTTCGGCGAGCTCGTCAGGCACATGTCCGACGTCGAGGCGGCGCTCTCCGGAACCGAGATGATGTGGGCGTTCCGCCGCCAGTTCAACCTCGGCCCCGCGATGGCCGGGGTGCGCGCGACGATGGAGGGGCTGGCCATCTTCGAGCCCGAATCGGCACGCCGCATCCACGAGGCCGGGCTCTCCGGCTGGACGGCCTTCCAGCACTATCTCGCCTCGGTGAGCGCGGTGCTCATCACCGGCCCGATCCTCGCCGTCCGCGACGGCCGGCCCGAAATGCAGCTTTCAGCCGAAACCGTGCTGCTCCAGAGCGCGCTCAAGACCTTCCTGGGGATGAGCTTCGCCGCGGCGCCGCTCGAAGGGCACCGCATCCGCACCGAGCTGCCGCCGGGCATGCGCCTGGTCTGGGACCCCATCCTGCTCGACAAGGCGACCACGGTCACCGCGGCTTTCGACCGCTTCCGGGAGAAGGGGCTGACGCTTCTGCCGGCAGATCTGCGCCCGACCCTGGAGCGCGTGGCCCTGGACCGCACCAACGCGCAGGCGGTCGACCTGATCTCCCGCGCCCAGACGTTCGAGCCGATCCCGCCGGCGGTGAGCCAGAGCCTCGTCGAGGACGAGGTGAGCAAGGGCATCGGGACCTTCCAGGCGTCGCGCCGGCCGGTGGACGAGCTGATGATGGCGCTCGGCCGCATCCGGCTCGAGCAGCCGCAGCGCGATCTCGAGGCGGCCGTGAGCTCCGAGGCCAACCGCCTGCTGCGCGAGGTCGACCGCCTGTTGACCGAGGAGAAGGTGTACGAGCCCCGCATGAACGGGTTCTCCTGGTGGGACGGCCTCGAGCCGGCCTCGCCCGCCGCCTGGGGCGCCAAGGATCCGACCGGGGTGCAGATCTATCTGGTCAACACCCGCACCCGGATCGCCGATCTCGCCCAGGTCAAGGCGCAGCCGCTCCTCACCTGGCTGACCCGGACCAGCGACCTGCCGCACGACGTCCGCGCCCTCACCGACAAATGGCGGGGCATCCTCGACGACATCCGGGGTTACGAAAGCAAGAAGCCCGGCAACCCCGTGCTCGCGCTCGAGGACTTCATCCTCAACGAGATGCCGAAGGTCGACACGCGCAGCTGCAGCGCCGCGGTCGTCCGGGTGCAGGACGGCGGCGGCCTGTTCGCCTCCAACCTGCTCGACCTGTCGCGCCAGCTCCAGTCGCGGTGCTACACGCTCGCCGGCGGCCACGCGATGGAGCTCTACCAGGAGGCCGCGCGCTACTTCAACCAGCGCCTCGCCGGCCGCTATCCGTTCA
>DATLNC010000061.1:0-2660 GCA_035536935.1 Thermoanaerobaculia bacterium | reverse complement strand
GGAACGGATCTTTCCCTCTTCCTCTTCCATCTCGACGAGGCGGTGGCCGGCGCGCTCGCACCAGACGGGCATGTCTTCCCGGATGCCGGGGTCGTCCCCCACTACTTCCAGAAGATCGCCGGGCTGGAGCTTCCTCATCTCGCGCGCGGCGAGCAGGATGGGCAGCGGGCAGAAGAGGCCAATGACGTCTAAACGATGGCGCGGCAAGAGATTCTCCCTGTCCGCAGCGCGGCACGGACGGTTCCCAGGTAGAATAGGCTGGTAATGCGACAGGGATTGTACCTCTTCTCCCGGCTCCTCCCGGCAGCCCTCGGCCTGCTGCCTTTCCTGGCGGTGTCTCCGGCCGCCGCCTGGACCCCGCGCACCCAGAGCGCGATTGCCCGCGAAGCCGCGCAGCTCGCTCCGCCCGACCTCGCCCGGCAGATCGAGAAGCACAAGGAGGCGTTCGAGGCCGGCGTCCAGGCCCCGTTCCAGGATGCCGATCCCGACCGCCACCGCAAGGATCCCGACGGCTCCGGCTCCCTCGACCAGGCCCTGTTCGCCGAGGTCGACGCCGCCATCTCCGCCATACGTCTCCACAAGCCGTTCGAGGAGGTCGTGCGGCGGCTCGGCGCGGCGGCCCATTACGCGGCCGACGCGAACAACCCGCTCGCCGTCTCCGGCGCCGATCCGGAGGAGGCCCGCTACTTCCTCGACTACCTGCGCTACGCCGAGACGGCCGAGCCCCGCTTCCCCCTGGTCTTCTACGGCGTCCCGCCCTCCCTGGACCGGCAGCGGAACCTCAAGCCTCTCCTGGCCGAGGCCTTCCGCCGCGGGCGCGAGGTCTACCCGATGGTGGGCCGCGAGTACCGCAAGATCGGCTTCGCGTCGGGCATCCGCCGCTTCGACGACCGCTCCACCGCCTTCGGAGTCGCCTCCGTGGCCTTCAGCCATGCCGTGACGGACGTCACCCTGGTGCTGCGCTATATTTGGATCGCGGCAGGGGGCGCCGACAACCGGTCTTCGATGATGAGCTCCGGCAGCCGCCTCCTGCTCCTGCCGCGGGCCGACCGCGGTCACTGAACCAACACTCCGAGGGAGATCTCTGCATGCTGCAGGCGCGCCGCGCCCTGGTTTCCGTGTATGACAAGCGCGGGCTCGAAGACCTCGCCCGCGGGCTGGCCCGGCTCGGTGTCGAGATCGTCTCCACCGGCGGCACGCTCAAGTTCCTCCAGGAGAAGGGCATTCCGGTCACGGCCGTGGTCGAGGTCACCGGATTCCCGGAGATCCTCGACGGACGGGTCAAGACGCTCCACCCGCGCATCCACGGCGGCATCCTGGCCGACCGGTCGGTGGACGGCCACCTCGACCAGATCCGGAAGCACGGCATCGAGCGCATCGATCTCGTGATCGTGAACCTCTACCCCTTCCGCGAGACCCTGGCCGCGGGCGCCTCCTTCGAGCAGACGATCGAGATGATCGACATCGGCGGCCCCGCCATGGTCCGCGCCGCGGCCAAGAACTTCGGCGGCGTGGGCGTGGTGGTCGATCCCGGAGACTACGCCGAGGTGCTCTCCGCTCTGGAGGAGGGCGGCGGCATCCTCCCCGAGGAGCTGCGGCGCCGGCTCGCGGCCAAGGCCTTCGGCCATACCCAGAGCTATGACGCCGCGGTGGCCAATTTTCTCGGAGGCGACAGCCGGCTCTCCCTGGAGCTCGACCGGACGATGGAGCTGCGCTACGGCGAGAACCCCCACCAGTCCGGCGCCGTCTATGCCACGGCCGGAGGCCCCGGCGTGCTGGGCGGCTTCCGCCAGCTTCAGGGCAAGGAGCTGTCCTGGAACAACCTCCTGGATGCGGACGCCGCGCGCAAGATCGTCGCCCTGTTCGAGGAGCCGGCGGTGGTCATCGTCAAGCACAACAACCCGTGCGGCGTGGGCCGGGGAGCGGATCTGGTGGAGGCCTACCAGCGCGCCCTCGCCACCGATCCGGTCTCGGCGTTCGGCTCGATCGTGGCCCTGAACCGTCCGGCGGACGGCGCCCTGGCCGAAGCCTTGGCCGACCTCTTCGTTGAGGTCCTGCTCGCTCCCGGCTTCGACGAGTCCGCCCGGGAGCGCTTCGGCGCCAAGAAGAACCTGCGCGTCCTCGAATGCCCGCTGTACCAGCCTTCGCGGGAGGACCTCGAGCTGCGCCCGATCGACGGCGGCTTCCTCGCCCAGCCTCCCGACGCCCAGCCCGACGATCCGTCCGGCTGGATCTGTCCCACCCGGCGGCAGCCCACCCCGGAGGAGCGCCGCGCCCTCGATCTCGCCTGGAAGGTTTGCCGGTACGTGAAGTCGAACGCGATCGTGGTGGCCAACGGTGACCAGACCGTGGGCATCGGCGCCGGCCAGATGAGCCGGGTCGACTCCTGCCGCCTGGCGACCGAGAAGGCGCAGCTCCCCGTCCAGGGCACGGTGGCGGCTTCGGATGCGTTCTTCCCCTTCCGCGCCGGCCTGGACGCCCTGGCCCCGGCGGGGATTCCCGCGGTCATCCAGCCCGGCGGCAGCAAGCGGGACGACGAGGTGGTCGCCGCGGCCGACGAGGCCGGGGTGGCGATGCTGTTCACGGGGGCGCGGCACTTCCGGCATTGAGACGCTCCCCTCCCGAACCCTCACCCCCGGCCCCTCTCCCTTCCCCTCGCC
>DATLNC010000060.1:0-4787 GCA_035536935.1 Thermoanaerobaculia bacterium | reverse complement strand
GCTGGTGCGCCTCGTCACAGATGCTTCCAGACGCTCGCCCCCGGAGGGGGCGATACTCTTCTAGCCTGGGGTTTCAACCCCAGGCCCCTACCGCGACGCCTGCTTCGCCACCGCCTCCGCCGCCTTCTTTGCCGCTTCCGGATCTCCCAGGTAATAGTGCCGAATCGGCGTCAGATCCTCATTCAGCTCGTAGACCAGCGGAATCCCCGTGGGGATGTTCAAGCCCACGATCTCCTCTTCCGATATGCCGTCCAGGTGCTTGACCAGAGCCCGCAGGCTGTTGCCGTGGGCCGCGATCAGGACCCTCCTGTCAGCCAGGATCTCGGGGACGATCGTGCCGTGCCAGTAGGGGAGGAAGCGGTCGATGGTGTCCTTGAGCGACTCCGCGACCGGCAGCTCCTCGGGTAGGAGGCCGGCGTAGCGCCGGTCCTTGGAAGGGTGGCGCGGGTCGTCCGGCGTCAGGGGCGGAGGGGGCGTGGCGAAGCTGCGGCGCCAGACGAGCACCTGCTCGTTGCCGTACTTCGCCGCCGTCTCGGCCTTGTTCAGACCCTGCAGCGCGCCGTAGTGGCGCTCGTTCAGCCGCCAGCTCCGATGGACGGGGATCCACATGAGGTCCATGCCGTCCATCGTGATCCAGAGGGTGCGGATGGCGCGCTTGAGCAGCGAGGTGTAGGCCACGTCGAACGTGTACCCGCCCTCGTTCAGCAGCCGCCCGGCCTCCTTCGCTTCCTCGATTCCCTTGGGTGTGAGGTCCACGTCGGTCCAGCCCGTGAACCGGTTTTCCAGGTTCCAGGTGCTCTCCCCATGGCGGAGAAGTACCAGCTTCCTCATGCAGCCCCCCTTTCGAGGGCAAACTGTAGCGGAAAACACGTATCCTGCTCCCCAATGAGAGCCCTGATCTTCGAAGGCATCCGCAAGATCGCCTGCGCCACCATGCCCGACCCGTCTCTCGTGGAACCGGGGGATGTGATCCTCCGGGTGCGGGCCGCCGCGATCTGCGGCTCGGACCTGCACGTCTACCGCGGGCTGGAAACCGGGCTCGACGCCGGCACGGTCATGGGGCACGAGGTGGCGGGGGAGGTGGTGGAAGCCGGCCGGTGGGTGACCCGCTTCCGGAAGGGCGACCTCGTGGTGAGCCCGTTCACCACGAGCTGCGGCGACTGCTTCTACTGCCGGCTGGGCCTGACCGCCCGCTGCATACGCGGGCAGCTCTTCGGCTGGGTGGAGGAGGGGAGAGGGCTGCACGGCGTGCAGGCCGAGTACGTCCGGGTTCCGCTGGCCGATTCGACCCTCATGGCCGTCCCTGAAGGCGCTCCGCCCGAGCTGGCGCTCTTCGCCGGAGACATCCTCGCGACCGGCTGGTTCGGAGCCGAGAGCGCGGGCGCGGCTCCCGGGAGGAGCGTCGCCGTCGTCGGCTGCGGTCCGGTAGGGCTGATGGCGGTGATCGCTGCCCGCGAGCTGGGAGCGGAGAGGGTCTTTGCCATCGACGCGCTTGCCGACCGTCTGGCCCTGGCCGCGCGCTGGGGAGCCGAGCCGGTGGACTTCCAGGCGGAAGATCCGATCGGGCGCATCCGGGAAGAGACCGAAGGCCGCGGGGCCGATGCCGTGGTGGAAGCCGTCGGGACACCCCAGGCCTCGCGCCTCGCCTTCGGCCTCGTCCGTCCCGGCGGCACGATCGCGGCGGTCGGAGTCCACGTCGAGGCCCACCTCGCCTTCGCTCCGGGCGAGGCCTACGACAAGAACCTCACCTACCGCGCCGGCCGCTGTCCTGCCCGCGCCTACATGGACCGGCTCCTGCCGCTGGTGCAATCCGGAAGGTACGACCTGGGGACCCTGATCTCACACCGCTTCACGCTGGACCAGGGCCCGGACGGCTACGACCTGTTCGATCGCCGCGTGCCCGGCTGCACGAAGGTCGTCCTGCTGCCCTGACCACCCCAAAAGGTAGGTCATCGCACTACCCCGGGATGACGGGCGTCCCACCTTGCAGGGCGTCGTGGACATCGGTGCTCCCCCTTAGTATTTCTGAAAACAAGGAGCACGAACATGCAGCACAGTTTGTCGCCATTGGTCCTCGGCACCCTCCCGGTGGGCATTTTGCGCGAGGTGGAGCTCGGAGCCGGCCCCGATCCCCTCTTCCTGGACACCCTGCGCGCGAATCTCCACGCTGCCGCACGGCACACTGTCCTGGGCCACACGGGGCCGAGCTTCCGGGAGTGCACTGGCCCGGCGTGCGTCGAGGCCGCGAAGCTGCTCCCCGAGTTGGATCCCGTGGAGGCCGCAACCGACGCCGAGCTGGATGCGATCCTCGACCAGGTACTGGACCGCCTGGAGAGGGAAGGAGAGTTCTTTCTGACCCCCAAGCCGAGCTAGAACCTCGGGCCAGCCCCTTTCCCGAGGTTGTGGGCGAATTCATCCTCGGGAAAGCCTTCTTCCCGGCGTTGAATCGCGCGAAAACCCCGGGAAGGCCGCTCTCCCGCGGTTGAATCTCCCGGAAACCCCGGGAAGGCCGCTCTCCCAGGATTGAATCTCCCGGAAACCTCGGGAAGGCCGCTTTCCCGGGGTTGAATTGCCCGAAAACCCCGGGAAGGCCGCCTTCCCGAAGTTGAATCTCGCGGAAACTCCGGGAAGACCGCCTTCCCGGGGTTGCAGCCAAGAAAAACCCCGGGAAAGCCTCTTTCCCGCAGTTGTTTGGAAAATAGGAGCTCTATTTCTCGGGAGCCGGGGGCTTTCTTGCGCCGGGAGGGCCTTCCGCCGAGCTTGATGCCCAATTTGCGCAGCTCCGAGCTGTCCCGTGGGACTTCGGCCCTCACCGCGGCGCGCAGATAGTCGGTCGCGGTGCGCCCGGTCCGCAGGACCTCCTGGAGCTCGCGAGTGGCGGTCTGCATGGAAGCCCGGAGAGAGTCCCGTTCGCGGACGAGCTCCTGCGCCCGCACGTACAGGGCCGTGAGCATCGCCACCTGGCGCTGCATGGCCTTGGATTTGGCCAGGTCCTCGTCCAGCCCGTCGAGGAACCGCCTCCACCCTACGATCGTCGCCGCATAGCTCTCGCGAGACACGCCATCCCCTTTCCTTGAAGCCGCAATGTGTGGCGGGATGATTCCACGACCGGTCCGGGGCCGTCAACCGCGGATCAGGACGGCGCGGGTGTAGAGGAGCTGGAAACCCTGGCGCTGCACGTTTTCCTGCGACTTCGAGCCCGGCTGGGTGGTCACCACCGCGACGTCGCAGCCGGCATCCCGGGCGAGGTCGAGGCGTGAGAGCAGGAGCGCGGTCTGAACGCCCCGGCGGCGATGGGCCGGCAGGGTAGCGGCGCCGCAGAGCTGAGCCACGCCGTCCCCCATGCGCAGGCTGCCCCCGCCCGCGATCTCGCCGCCGCGCCGAGCCAGATAGCGAGAGAAGCCGGACGCGCCCGCCAGGTCGCCCATCACCCGTTCGAGCACCTCGCGAGGAAACTCCTCGTCCGACGCGACGCCCTGCTCGTCGGGATGGGCAAAGCCGGTGACCACGGCGTCCAGCCACTCGGAAAACTCCGCCGGTCCGCTCTCCACGATCTCGACGCCCGCCGGCAGCGGAGAAGGCTCGCGGTCCGCCAGCGGCAGGCCGAGCACGTTCTCGCAGCCGGCGAAGAGATAGCCACGGCGAGCGAGCCGCGCGGCGATCTCGGGATCGGCAAGGCTCGCAAGCTCGACGCGCACCGGGGTCGAGCGCTCGTCGAACGCACGCTCGAGAGCATCGAGCTCGCGGTCATCGGGAACCCCCGCGAAGCCCAGGCCCGCGACCTTGTTGAGCGGGGAGTCCTGTTCGGCCCACACCGCGACACCGCCGGCGACTGGAATCGTCAGAACCTCGGGATTGCGCCGGCGCACGGCTTCCGCGCCGGAGAGGATGAGATCGCTCTCCGCACGGTCGATGCGCGCGGCGAGCTCGGTGCTCGCGAAAAAGGCGGCGGCTTTTGGGGGCATGCCTGTTTCAACTTTCCCTTTGGAGCGCCGCCAGCATGTCCCTGAAATCGTCGTTCAGCGTGGACTTTCCTTTCCGCGGCGGATCACGCGGACAGGGGCCTGGTCACGGGGGTAGTCCGGGATCTTCTTGCCGGCAAGGGTCCAGGCGTCCACGGTCATGGGCCACATCATCTCCAGTCGTTCCTTGGCCGTGGTGGTTTCGGAGAGGTCGTCGTCCGGCTCCTCACCCAGGCGGAACTTCCGGACAGGCCAGGAACGGCGGGCTTCCGCCCGGGCTGCTCGCTCCCTTTCCTCTCTTTCGTCCATCAAAGGAAGTATAGCCCCGGCACATGGTCGGGAACAGAGGATCCGGACTCTCCGGAACGGAGTCATTCGGGAAATTTGGGAAACCATGATAAGGTTATGGATGCACAGAGGAGAAAAATAATGCAGACTGCCCTGTACACCGTCGCCCGCGATAGCATCAACGTGCTCGCCGGCGCTTCGTTCGACGCGGATCTCTATCCGGCGATGCCTTCCATGGCCGAGGCCACGGATTTCTTCGCTCTCCTCCAGGCCAACCTCCATGCGGCTGCTCAGCACACCGCCATGGGCCACGAGGGACTGAGGTTTCGCGAGTGCCCCCGCCCGGCATGCCTCGGCGCCGCGCAGCTGATCTGTCCGCTGGAGGACGTCGAGCCGGGCGCGACGGATGCCGAGCTGAGCACGATGCTCGACCAGGTGATGGCCGAGTTGGCGGCGAGCCTTGTCGAAGCCACCGTGGTGCAGATGAGATCCGGAGGTACGTCCTACATCGCCCCGATGTGAGGCCGGGCGCATCTT
>DATLNC010000059.1:0-15982 GCA_035536935.1 Thermoanaerobaculia bacterium | reverse complement strand
ATGGCCCTTGCTCGGAACTGACTTCCGGGCGTTCGGAAGTGACTTCTGGGGGCAGGGAAATGACTTCCGGACGCTGGGAAGTGACTTCCGGAGAGCCGGATTCAGCTCGCCTGACGCATGAAGTGCCAGCGGAGGTCGCCTTCGATGGGGCGGAAGACTTCCGGATGGATCTTGGATTCGCAGCGGCGCAGGAGAGAGGACAGGTGCTCGCCGCGAGCCGCAAGCTCCAAGGCTTCCGCCGCGTCGCTTCCAGCCTTGCTGATGTAGGTCTGCCAGACCGCCTCGCGGATCGAGACCGAGCCTACCGAGACGTTCGGGAGGCGCGACACGCCCTTCTTGAGAAGGCTGAGCTTCTCTTTGAGGCTGCGCTCGTCGTCCATGGGCTCGCGCTGCCAGGGGGTGTACGGCTTCGGCACCAGCACGCTCACTCCCAGATGGACGTGCCCGATGATCCCCTTGGGGGAGAGCTCTTCCAGCATCACCGCCCGCGCCCGGGCTCCCAGGTCGACGATGCCCTGCACGTCTTCCATCGTCTCGCCGGGCATCCCGACGATGAAGTAGAGCTTCAGGTTGGTCATGCCGTGGCGGAAGATCAGCCGGATCTTCTGGAGCAGGAAGTCGTTGGTGATCGGCTTGCCCATCTTGACCCGCAGCTCGTCCGTGCCGGTCTCGGGGGCCAGGGTGATGCTCCGGTCGCCGGAGGCGCGGAGGGCGTCCAGCACCCCCTCCGTCACGGCAGGGATGCGGATCGAGGAGACCGCGGTGCGGAAGCCGAGGCCGTTCGCCTCGCGCAGGATCTTCTCGATGTCCGGATGGTCGCCCACCGCCGTGGCCACGAAACCGAGCTGGTTCGTGACCGGACGCGCGCGCTCCAGCGCGCCGAGGATGTACTCGGTCGGGTGCCAGCGGAACTTGCCCATGCCGAAAGTGGCCCAGCAGTAGCGGCACTTTTCCGGACAGCCGCGGGACATCTCGATCAGGAACTTCTCCGAGAATTCCGTGCGCGGCGTCACGATCGCGGTCGTGGGGAGGTACCCCGGCTGCTGCATCTGCGCCTCGGTCAGCTCCAGCTTGTTGAGCTTGGCGAGGCCGTCCGCGTCCTCTTCCGGATGGTGGAACGTGGGGACGTAGAAGCCCGCCTGCGACGCCAGCCTTTCGATGACCGCCTCGCGGCCGTCCTCCTCTTCCAGGGTGGAGAGCAGCGGCGGCAGGCAGTTTTCGGCCGCGCCGATGGCGAAGACGTCGACGAACTCCGCCATGGGCAGCGGGTTGATCGAGGCGCAGGAGCCGCCCATCACGATGACCGGGTCCCACGGCCGGCGATCGCTCCGGCGCAGAGGGATGCGCGCGCGGTCGAGCATCTGGAGGAGGTTGACGTAGTCCTGCTCGAAGGAGACCGAGAAGCAGATGCAGCCGAAGTCGTCGATCGTGCGCCGGCTCTCGACGGAGAGGGGCATGCCCTCGCCGTCGGTGAAGAAGCGCTCGCAGCTCCATTCCGGCCGGCGATGGACCAGCTCGTAGACGCGCTGGAACGCCAGGCTCGACATGGCCACGTGGTACGTGTTCGCGTAGGCGAGGGCCAGGCGGTACGTCCCGTGAGGGGAGAAACGTTCCACCGGCCGCTCGTCGGCGGCGAAGGGAGTCCAGTCGTGGGCTTGCTGCTTCCTCATTCGTAACTAAAACCTCCCCAGGACTGCCTGAATTCCGCTCAGGCCGCGACGAGCCGCCAGGCCAGGCGGAGCGCGCCGTCGATCCCCAGGCGGCGGGGCGGGAGCGTGCGGCCGTGGATGCCGAGGAGGCGGGAGAAGAGCGCGGGCTCGGCCGCCAGGGCACGGAGCGCGCGCCGGCGGAGGGCGGGCCGCCGCTCCATGCCGAGCACCAGGGAGGTCATGAAGTCGGGCAGGCGGGCGATCCGGCGGTGGGCCGCGGCATAGAGTGAAAGATCGCCCGCGATCAGCGCATCCACCAGGGCGGCGGAGTGATGGAGCGCGATCGCCATGCCCTCGCCGGTGATGGCGTCGAGGTACCCGGAGGCGTCCCCGACCAGGGCCACGTTCCCCCGGTAGACCGCGAGGACCTTCTGGTGCAGGGGTCCGGCGCCGCGGTCCCGGGAGCCGACCGGGGCGTCCGCGAGCCGCTCCTGCAAGCCAGGAAGGCGCTCCAATAGATCGTCGAAGTCCGATTTGCCGTCGCTCCAGAGCAGGGCGACGCCGATCTCGTCCGGTCCCACCGGGGTCACGTAGGCCTCGCAGGCAGGGCCCCAGTGGACTTCCACGAGATCGGTCCAAGGGGGAATCGCGTAGTGGCGGCGGACCCCGAAGCGCCGGAGCGGTCCGGGTCCGCCTTCGAGGCCGGCCCACTTGCGCACCCTGGAGAGAAGACCGTCCGCTCCCGCGATCCAGCGCGCCTGGATCTTTCCCTGGTCGGTGAGGACGCCGTCGGGTTCGAGCCCCAGCGCGGAGACGCCCCAGCGCAGCTCGACGCCGGTCTCCTCCGCGCGGCGGACCAGGGCCTCATGGAGCTGGATGCGGCGCACGCCGAGCCCGCCCGCCTGGGGGAAGATCCCCTCGGCCATGAGGCCGCCGTCCACGTAGCGGATGCCCCGGAAGGGGAAGCCTCCCGGATCGACCCCGATTTCCCGCAGGCGGGCCACGGCATCGGGCATCAGCCCCTCGCCGCAAGCCTTGTCGATCGGAGGACGGAAGCGCTCCAGGACGGTGGCATCGAGCCCGGCGAGCCGGGCGCGGATCGCTGTGGCCAAGCCGGATGGGCCCCCTCCAATGACGACCAGATCAGCCATTGCGGCTCCATCGGTAACGCGCATAAGCCAGACCCGAGCGCGCCATGGCTCCCGCCATCCGCAGGGGGGTGACGGACTCGGGCGGCTGAAGCTCGCCGGCGAGCCAGAGGCGCAGAGCCTCCTGCCGCCGGAGCTTGCCCGAGGAGGTGCGGGGAAGGGTCCCGGGCTCCAGCACGACGACCTCGTCGACCCCGAGCCCGACGGCTGCGAGCACGGCTTCGCGGCAGGCTTCGGGGAGCGCTTCGAGCTGCTCGGGGCTCGCGTTCCGCGCCTCTTCCACCAGGAGCACGAGGCGCTCGCCGTCGGCGTCCTCGGGCAGCCAGCTCACCGCCACGGCGCAGCCGGTCCGGACCCCGGGAACTTCTTCGAGAGAGCGTTCGATCTCCTCGGGCGCGTGATTCCTCCCCCGGAGGATGACCACATCTTTGGCGCGTCCGGTCAGGTAGAGCTCGCCCGCGCGCAGGAAGCCGAGGTCTCCGGTGTCGAGCCAGCCGTCGCGCAGGGCTCGGGCCGTGGCCTCGGGCGCGTCCAGATAGCCCTCCATCAGGGAGGGACCCTGAATCCAGATCCCTCCCACCCGGCCGGGCGGCAGCGGGCGGCCCTCCTCGTCGCGGATCTCCAATTCGAACCCGGGCAACGGCCGGCCCACGGAGACGATCTCGCGGCCCTCCTCCGTTTCCAGGGCGAGCCCTTCGCGGGCCAGGGCCTCGCGCTCCACCCGGACGGAGCGGAAGGGCACGTTCAAGTCAGAGAAGGTCACGGCCAGAGCGGCCTCCGAGAGGCCGTAGACGGGAGTGAAGGCCTCGGGGCGGAAGCCCCAGCGGGCGAAACGCTCGCAAAAGGCGCGGAGCACCGGGGGAGAGACCGCCTCGGCGCCGTTGAGCGCGGTATGCCAGGAGGAGAGGTCGACCCCCTCCATCTCGGCGTCGGAGATCCGGGTGAGACAGAGGGCGTAGGCGAAGTTGGGGGCCGGCGAGATCGTCCCCTGCCAGCGGGAGATCGCGCGCAGCCAGAGAGCCGGGCGAGCCACGAACAGCTCCGGGCCGAGCAGGGTCAGCGGGATGTCCCGGTCCAGGGCTCCGAACGCGCAGCCGATCAGTCCCATGTCGTGGTAGAGGGGCAGCCAGGAAACACCGCTCTGCCGGCGGCCGTCCGTGTCCTGCCAGCAGCCGTTGATGGCCTTTACCTGGGAGATCAGGGCGCGATGGCTGAGGGCCACCGGCTTGGGCTCGACCGTGGTGCCCGAGGAGAATTGAACGAGGCCCAGGTCGGAGGGCTCGACCCGCACCGTTTCGCCGTCCTTTTGGCGGACCTCGTCCACCGTGCGGCAGCCGAGCGGCGGGCGGGCGGCGGCGACCGCCTCTCCCAGGATGCGGCGCACCCGGGCGTCTGCCAGAACCAGACGGGAACCGGAGACCTCCAGCATCCGGGCCGTGCGCCGGAAGTATTCATCCAGCCGGCCGAGGCGGACAGGCGGGTAGAGCGGGACCGGGACGGCTCCGGCCAGGAGGATGCCGAAGAGAGCTTCGAAGAACTCCAGCCCGGTCGGGAAGACGAGGGCCACCCGCTCGCCGCGTCCGATCCCGAGGTCGCGCAGACCGCCGCAGACGCCCCTGGCCCGTTCCCGGATCTCGGCCCAACCCACCCACCGGTCGCGCTCGGCCCGGTCCAGGAAGCGGATGCCCCCCTCTGGATGCCGGCCGGCGCGCTCCAGGAGGTCGACCAGCGTGTCAGGCACCGAGCTTCCTCCGGACGATCGCGACCAGGTCGCCCACCGTCTCGATGGCGAGCTCGTCCGCCTCGTCGAGGAGGACGCGGAAACGGTTCTCGACCTCGGCGGCCAGGGTCAGCAGCCGGACCGAGTCGAGGCGCAGGTCCTCCACGAGCCGCATTTCCGCGGTGAGCGGACCATGCCATCCCAGGTGCTGTTGCGCCACCTGCGCGATGCCTTCGAGAATCGTCGCGTCGATCATGGAATCAGCCGCGGTCGGCCCGCGAACACCTCATCATAGCCGGACAGCCGTGAGAGCCCCTCCTCCTCGGCGCGGATGCGGACGCTCAGCAGAATGGCATTCAGCAAGGAGAAGGCCAGGGCGGTCAGCCAGGCGGTATGGACGAGCGGCAGCGAGGCGATCTCCAGGATGACCGCGAGGTAGTTCGGATGCCGCAGCCAGCGGTAGGGTCCGCCGGTGATCGGAGCGACTCCCGGCAGGCAGACGATGCGGGTGGTCCAGCGCTCCCCCAGGGTCGAGATGACCCAGTAGCGCAGCGCGAAAGCGGCGAGAAAGAGAGCCAGGGCGGTGAATCCCAGCCAGGGGATGAACGGCCGGCCGAGGAGCCAGACCTCCGCCAGGCAGGCGATCAGCCAGGTGGTGTGGAGGGCGACCATCCACGGGTAGTGGCCCTCTCCAAACTCGATCCCGCCGCGCGCCAGGAGCAGCCGCCGGTTGCGCTTCGCGACCCGCAGCTCCAGCAACCGGCCCGCCGCGGCCAGAAGCACCAGCGCGGTGAAGAGGACTCGTGTGTCCATACCGTTACCAGCGGAGCAGCACCAGCTCCGAGCAGAAGCCGGGGCCCATGGCCGTGATCATGCCCCAGCTCCCGGGAGCCGGACGGTGGTTCTCGAGAGTCTCGGCCAGGACCAGCAGGACGGAGGTGGAGGACAGATTGCCGACCTCCTGCAGACAGCGCCAGGTCACGTCGAGCGCGCCATCGGGGAGCTCCAGCGAATCCTGCATCGCCTCCAGCACCTTGGGGCCTCCGGGGTGGCAGACCCAGGAAGAGATATCGGCGCGGGTCAGGCCCTGGTCGGCCAGAAAGGCGTCCACGTCCCGCCGCAGGAACTGGCGCACCACATCCGGCACTTCAGCCGAGAGGACAATCTTGAAACCGTCCTGGGAGATGTCCCAGCCCATGACCTGCTCCGAGTCGGGGTAGAAGATGGAGCGGGTCGCCACGATCTCGGGGCCGTCCGCCGGGCGGTCGTCCCCCACCACCAGGGCGGCGGCGGCGCCATCGCCGAACAGGCCGGAGGCGATCAGGTTGGGGATGGAGAGGTCCTCGGCCTGGAGCGTCAGGGAGCAGAGCTCGACCGAGAGGAGGACGGCCACCTGGTCGGGAAAGGCGCGGACATAGTCGGCCGCCCGGGCGATCCCGGCCGCGCCGGCCACGCAGCCGAGCCCGAAGATGGGCATCCGCTTCACCCGCGGCGGCAGGCCGAGCTGGTTCATGAGCCGGGCGTCGATCGACGGGGTGGCCACGCCCGTGACCGTGACGAAGATCAGGGCGTCCACATCTTCCGTGGAGAGGTTGGCGCGGGAGAGGCCGTCGAGCACCGCCTGGCCTCCGACCTCCTGGGCGACCCGGATCCAGGCGTTGTTCGCGTCCCCCCAGGTGGCGAGCTGGTCGTACTCTTCCAGCGGGAGCGCCAGATGGCGTCCGCCGACGAGGACGTTGCGGTGCAGCCGCTCCAGCCTGTCCGGATTGAAATACCTATCCGCCCAGCGTCGCTGGAGAGCGGCGAGCAGAGCCGCCTGGTCATAGTAGTGGGGCGGGAGCGCCCGCCCGACAGCAGCGATCTTCAAGGATGCCCAACCTCCTGTCGAGTGAAAACCCGGGGGGAGGCTACTCTTGTTCCAGGTGGTTGATCCGCTCCTGGGCCGGCGGCAGAGATTCGACGCCGAGCCCCACTCCGGCCGCCACCCCGCTCAGCACCAGTCCGCAGAGGGAGTAGAGCACCCACCAGGACAACGCGAGCAGCCACCAGGGCCGGGGAGACAGCCCGGCGAGCCCCGCGACCGCCACCACGAGGAGCGGACCCCGGAAAACCCAGGCGATCCAGCCGGTGAGCAGGCCGGAGGTCCATCCCCAGCCACGCCCATGCACGAGCAGGAAGAGCGCGGCCAGGCCGAGGGCCTCCAGGGCCCAGGTCGCCAGGCTCACATAGCCGGGCAGGGCGATCCCGGCCCCGAGCTCTGACGGGTCCACCTGGAGCCCGAGCATCTCCATGGCGAACTGGAACAGGGCCATCGTCAGGATCAGGAGCGGGAGGGCGAGGAGGAGGAAGCGTCTCAAAGGACGCCGATCATAGCGCAAGGACTCAAAGGACATCCGCACCGCGATGCAGGGCGTATACACTGAGGGCCGGCCGGGAGCCCTACCGATGAGCCTTACAGACATTCAGCCCCATCGTGCCCCGAGGGTGGAGCTCAAATCCCTGGACACTCTCTGGTTCCAGGTCGGGGGCACGGTGTGCAACCTGGCCTGCACCCACTGCTTCATCTCCTGCTCCCCGACGAACCACACGCACGAATTCATGCCGCTCGGCCAGGTGCAGGCCTACCTCGGCGAGGCATCCCGCCTGGGAGTCCGCGAGTACTACTTCACCGGCGGCGAGCCCTTCCTCAATCCCGACATGGAGGCGATCCTGGAGGCGACCCTGGAAGTCGGCCCCGCCACCGTGCTGACCAACGGGCTCCTCCTCGATCCCGCCCGCTGCGCCCGGCTCAAGGAGATGGAGCGGAGGTCCGACTACTCCCTCGACTTCCGCGTTTCGCTCGACGGCTACGACGCCGCCACCAACGACCCGATCCGCGGCGAGGGGACCTTCGAGCGCATCCTGCGCGGCGTGCGCAACCTGGCCGAAGCCGGGCTCAACCCGGTGATCACGGTGACCGAGGTCTGCCGCGAGGCGGGGACCGACGCGGGCAAGGAACGGTTCTTCCAGCTCCTCCGGTCTCTGGGGATCGGCCGGCCGCGGCTCAAGATCCTCCCCGTCTTCCAGATCGGCGCCGAGGCCGAGCGCGGCGGCGCGTATGAAAGCTGGCAACGATTGCGCCAGGGGGAAGTGCCCGAGGGAGCCTGGGACCATCTTCAGTGCAGCGGATGCCGGATGGTCACCGACCAGGGCGTCTGGGTCTGCCCCATCCTGGTCAACGAGCCCTCCGCGCGGATGGGCGAGACACTGGCCGACTCCCTCGGAAGCTTCCCCCTGGATCACCCTGCCTGCTGGACGTGCCACGCCTATGGAGTGAGCTGCAAGACATGACGAAGTTCACGGCTCATCGCGGCCTGGCCACCTGGGGAGAGAAGCTGGTCCCCTTGGGCGAGTTCCGCCAGGCCGCTTCCGAAGCGGGCCGGGTGCTCGCCGCCGGGGAGCGGGAGGCGGCTCTCCGTTCCTATCGCTCCTCGGAGCCGGACCCGACTCCCGTCGAGGGCCCGTACTCGCGCATCGCGGTCTTCGGCGGGATCTACAGCAATCACTATGCTCTGGCCGCTCTCCTGGAGGATGCCACGCGCCGGGGTGCCGAGGCGATCTATTGCCTGGGCGACCTGGGCGCCTTCGGGCCGAATCCCGAGAAGGTCCGGCCGCTGCTCGACCAGGGGGGCGTGCTCTCCATCCAGGGCAACTACGAGGAGTCTCTCGCCTCGGGCCGGGAAGACTGCAACTGCGGCTACACCGATCCGCGGGACAACCACTTCGCGGAGCTCTCGTACCGCTACACCGAGCGGCACTGCTCGCCCGAGTTCAAAGCGTGGATGGGAACGCTGCCGCGCCGGCGCCGGGTGCGGGTCGGAGACCGCGAGCTGCTGCTCATCCACGGCTCGCCCCGGCGCATCAACGAGTTCCTGTTCCAGAGCACCTCGCCCGTGCCGTTCCTGGAAGTGCTGCTCGATCAGAACGCCTGCGATGGAATTCTCTGCACCCACACCGGCCTGCACTGGCACCGGCATCTGCCCTCGGGGCGGGACGTGGTCAACGTTGGAGTCATCGGACGGCCCGCCAACGACGGCAGCACCCACGTCTGGTACTCGATGCTGGACGAAACGGGCGTCGAGCTCCTTCCGCTCGTATACGACTACGAGTCGCTGGCCGTCGAGATGCGCAGAGAGAGCCTGCCGGAAGAGTTCGTGGAGACCGTCATGACCGGCTGGTGGACCACCTGCCTGGAAATCCTGCCCGCCCGTGAGAGGGCGGCGTCCAGATATTAAGGAGCGGAAAGATGAGCAAGCCCCGCATCGCGATCCTGGGAGCCGGACCCGTCGGGTTGGAGGCGGCGCTGGCCGCCGCCGAAGGTGGATATCCCTTCACCGTTTACGAGGCCGCTCCCTCGGCCGGAGGCAACGTGCGCTCCTGGGGACACGTCCGGATGTTCACCCCCTGGGACCTGAACGTCTCCCCCCGCATGCGCCGCCATGTCGAAGCGCCGTCCGGCTCCGAATGCCCCACGGGGCAGGAGCTGGCCGAGCGGCTGCTCGATCCCATCGCCACTCTCCGCGGCATCGCGCCGAACCTCCGGCTCGGGACCCGGGTGCTGAGCCTCGGCCGCGAAGGGCTGCTCAAGCATGAAGAGATCGCCAACGCCGAACGGGGTCGCCGGCCGTTCCGCATCCTCCTCTCGGACGGCGACCGGGAGTGGACGGACCGGGCGGACGTGGTGATCGACGCCACCGGCACCTATGGCAATCCCAATCGCCTGGGCGACGCGGGCATCCCGGCCCCGGGCGAGCGCTCGCTGGACGGCGAGATCCGCCGGCAGATCCCCGACTTCCGCCGCGAGGCCTCCGACTGGGCGGGCAAGACCGTGCTCCTCGCCGGAGCCGGCCACTCGGCCCAGACAGCTGTCCGCGAGCTTGCTCAGCTCCCCGGCACCCGGGTCGTCTGGGTGCTGCGCAACCCGGAGCCCGGCTGGGGAACCCACGAAGGCGATCCGCTCCCGGAGCGCGCGCGTCTGGCTGCCGAGGCGCAGTCCCTGGCGAGCGGCTCGTCCCCGGCGGTCGAGGTGCGGCGGGGCGTTGCTATCGAGGAGCTCTCGCGGCCGAACGGGAAGATCGAGGTGACCCTCCGCAATGGCTTGGACACCGAGCAGGTCGCGGTGGACCGCGTCCTCTCCCTCACCGGCTTCGTCGGCGACCATGAGCTCTACCGGCAGCTCCAGGTTCACGAGTGCTACGCCACCTGCGGCCCGATCAAGCTCTCCGCGGCCCTGCTCGGAGCGGCGGCGGGCGACTGCCTGGCCCAGACCAGCCACGGCGCCGACACCCTGATGAATCCCGAGCCCGGCTTCTTCATCCTGGGCATCAAATCCTACGGACGGAACAACACCTTCCTGATGCGGGTGGGCTGGGAGCAGGTCTCCGAGGTGTTCGGGGCCCTGGGGTAGACTGCGCGCGCCATGCAGTACTTCGGTCAACCCGATTTCAAACACTCCGAGATTCCTGCCGTCGGCGTCCTCCTGGCCAACCTGGGGACGCCCGACGCTCCGGATACTCCCGCCCTGCGGCGTTACCTGCGCGAGTTCCTCCTCGACCCGCGGGTCATCGAGATGTCGCGGCCGCTCTGGTGGCTGATCCTCCATCTGTTCGTCCTGCCGTTTCGCCCCAAGAAGTCCGCCGCGCTCTACAAGAAGGTCTGGGGGCCGGAAGGCTCGCCTCTCCTGGTCATCAGCCGGCGGCAGACCGCGGCGATCGAGAGAGCTCTGCGCGAGGCCGGAGTACCTGTCCACGTCGCCCTGGGGATGCGCTACGGCAATCCCTCCCTCAAGTCGGCACTGCGCGAGCTGGCGGAAAAGGGGTGCCGGCGCATCCTGGTGCTGCCGCTCTACCCCCAGTACGCCGCGGTCACCAGCGGCTCCACGTTCGACGGCCTCGCGGCCGAGCTCCGCGCCTGGCGCTGGGTGCCGGAGCTGCGCATCCTCCAGCACTATCACGACGAGCCCGGGTACATCCGTGCCCTCGCAGCGACCATCCGCGAAGCCTGGGCCGACGACTCGCAGGCCGACAAGCTCCTCTTCTCCTTCCACGGCATTCCGCAGCGCTACTTCGAGGCGGGCGACCCCTACTTCTGCCATTGCCAAAAGACAGCCCGGCTCGTCGCCGAGGATCTCGGACTGCCTCGTGACCGTTACGAAGTCTCCTTCCAATCGCTCTTCGGCCGGGAGGAGTGGCTCAAGCCGTACACCGACAAGACGATGCAGGCGATGGCGCGGGCCGGAGTGCGCAGCCTGGACGTGATCTGCCCCGGCTTTTCCGCCGACTGCCTGGAGACCATCGAGGAGATCGACGAGCAGAACCGCGAGATCTTCCTCCACGCCGGCGGCGAGCGCTACCGCTACATCCCGGCCCTCAACGACCGGCCCGACCACGTGCGCTTCCTCACCGACCTGGTGATCCGCAATCTCCAGGGTTGGGTAGGAAAGGACGCAGAGTCGGCGCAGCGCGATCCGGAGGCATCCGCCCGGCGCGCCGAGTCCCGGAAAGCCGCTGCCGTCGGAGTCGACGGCGGCTATTGATAGGAGGAGCAAGATGAAGAAGCTTTGTACCTTTACGGCCGTCGGGCTGTTGACACTCGCGACCGGCGCCTTCGCCCAGCAGCCGCAGTTCCAGCTTCCCCGCCCCAGCCCCAACGCCACGGTCACCCAGACCGTCGGGATCACCGACATCTCGATCCATTACAGCCGCCCGGGGGTCAAGGGGCGGACGATCTGGGGCGAGCTCGTGCCATACGGCGAGGTCTGGCGCACCGGCGCCAACGAGAACACCACGATCCGCTTCAGCACCCCGGTCAAGGTCGAGGGCAAGGATCTCCCTGCCGGCCTCTATGGCCTGCAGACGATCCCCACCGCGGACCAGTGGACCGTGATCTTCAGCAAGGACGCCGACCAGTGGGGCGCCTTCAGCTACAAGCCCGAGAACGACGCGCTCCGCGTCCAGGTCAAGCCGCAGCCGGCCGAGATGCGGGAGCGCATGGCCTTCGACATCGAGGACGTGACCGACACGTCCGCCAGGATCGTGCTGCACTGGGAGAAGCTGCAGGTCCCCTTCACCGTCGAGGCGGACACCACGAAGCTGACCGCGGAAGCGGTGAAGAGCACCATGCGCTGGCAGAACTTCGTCCAGGCGGCCAACTACTGCATCCAGGCCAACGCCTGCCTCGACGACGCCGGCCGCTGGCTCGAGGCCTCGATCGCCCTGGAACCGACCTTCGGAAACCAGCGCGCCAAGGCCATGCTCCTGGCGAAGCAGAACAAGTTCAAGGACGCCGTGCCTGGGGCGAAAAGGCCCTGGCCGCCGGGAAAGCAGCGGCCCAGGCTCCGCCTCCCCAGCAGGTGACGGAGCTGGAGACCAGCCTGGCGGACTGGAAGAAGAAGGGTTAACGCGCCGTAAGCTCCCGGGCGGCGGCCAGCCAGCCCGGGAGCCGTCCGACCGCTGCGGGGTCAATCATTCATGGTTTCGTGACACCAGCAGTCGCCGAGGTAGCACCCGCCCCAGTCCCAGCCATCCCACCAGCAGTTGTCATCGCATACCTCGTCGCTGCACAGGCAGTCCGAGCAGCCAAATCCTCCTCCGCCATCACCAGGGCCGCTACCACCACCGTCACCGGAACCGCCACCACTGCTGCCACAGTAGCTGCACTGGCAGAGAAAGAACGCAGGGCTGCTACCCGCGGCACAGCTGAACGAGTCCCCCACCTGTGACCCGCCATCGCACCCCAGCGAGCTACAGCGGTCGTTACAACTGGTAGAGGCTTCGTGTGTGGTCCTGCATCGCTTGTCGGCGGTGAGGCCGTCAGCGCACATCTGCACCTGGCACCGCGAATCCGTCTCCTCCTCATCGGCGATTGCCACGCCAGGGAATGTGGCTGCTGCTCCAAGCAGAACGAGAACGAAAAGCGGGACGCGTTTCATGGCCATGAGTCCACCTCCATTCACTGTTTGGGCGACAATGAGCACAGACGACCGGGCCTCCTGCTATTTCAAGTGCGGCGAAGCGGAACGGACGAGCCGCTCTGAGCCTCTTTGAGCCATTCTGAAAAGTTCAGAGCCGTTCTGAGCGCCTCAGAAGCATCCTGAAGTCTTTCGAACGGCTCAGAATCGCCGAGAAGCCGTTCTGAGATCCTGGGCGCGGCTCTGAAATTCTCAGAGCCGCTCCGAATGGCCGAGAATCGTTCCACGGCAGCTCGAAGCCATTCTCCGCGGCTCAGGATCGTTCTGAGTTGCTCGGAGCCATTCTGAGGATCTCGGAATGAATCAGAAGTCTCTCGAAGCCGTTCTGAGCGCCTCAGAACGGCCCTGAAGTCTTCGGAGCGCCTCCGAGCGGCTGAGAATGGCTCCGAAAACTGCCTAGCGGATCGCGGGCTCCCGCGCGACGGCCAGCCAGCCTGGGAGATCCACCACCTTCTCCAGGCAGACGAGCGGCTCGAACCGCTGCAGCTCCTCCCGGCAGTGCGAGCCCGAGCAGACGCCGATCCCTCCGGTCCCCGCGTTCCTCGCCATCTCCAGGTCGAAGGTCGTATCCCCGATCATCAACGCCTCGGCCGGCGGCACGCCCAGGTCGTTCAGGATGTCGAGGAGCATCTGCGGATGGGGTTTGGAGAAGGCCTCGTCGGCCGTCCTCGTCGAAAGGAAGAGATTGCGCAGCCCGGTCTGCTCCAGCGAGAAGTCCAGCCCCCGCCGGCTCTTGCCCGTGGCGACCGCAAGGAGGTATCCCTCTTTCGAAAGATCGCGGAGCATCGTCTCGACCCCGGTGAAGAGCACCGGCGTGTCGCGGAAGGTCAGGTGCCAGTGCCGGCGGTAGGTTTCCAGGATCGTCTCGAAGAGCGCATCGTCACAGCCGGGGACCAGGACCTCGACCGTCTCGCGCAGGCCCAGCCCGATCGTGCCGCGGATCGTCTCCTCCGGCAGCTCCCCCAGCTCCAGCTCCCGGATCACCGCCTGGGTGCAGGCGGTGATCGTCCCCACGGAATCCATGAGGGTGCCGTCCCAGTCGAAGACGAGAAGACGGGCATGATTCAACTGACGAGGCCTCCCGGACCGAAGGGGGTAAATACCGCCCCGCCCACGACCGAGTCGTCGAGCCCCGGGGTGAAGCCGGCCCGCTGCGGCATGATGATCCGGCGCTCGACCCAGGTGCCGGGCGGGACCGCGGCGCCGAAGCCGAGGATCGACTCGCGCACCACGCTCCCCTTGCCCACCCGCGAGCCGGGCAGCAGGACCGACTTCTCGACCACCGCGCCCTCGCCCACCTTCGCGCCCGCCTCGATCGCGGAGCGCCGCACCCTGGCGCCGGGCTCCACCACGGCCTCCGAAGAGACCCAGGCCTGTCGCCAGAGCCGCTCCGGCCAGCCGGCCCGCGCCCAGTCGACCACCCCTTCGAGAAAGCGCTGTGGAGTCCCGAGGTCGTGCCACGGCCGCGTCGTGACCAGCGACGTCAGCTTCCCCTCGGGCTCGGCCAGCAGCGGGATGTAGAGGTCGTGGACGATGTCCGACTTCCCCGGGCCGATCCGCTCCAGGAGCCGGGGCGAGATCACATGGGCGCCGGCGAAGACATGACGCCGGACCACCTCTCCCTTCTCCGGATCGTTGGGGCGGAACGACAGGATGCGGCCGGCCCGGTCGATCCCCACGCCCCCGCCGAAGTCCGCGGGCGGAGCCTGGGCCGTGAACAGCAGCGCGGCCTGGGCATTGTCTGCCTGGAAACGCCGGATCAGCTTCTTGAGCGGCCAGCGGCAGAGGCTGTCGCCGTTGATCAGCAGGACCATGTCGGCCCCGGAGAGGAAATCCTTGAGCGGATGGAGCGCGCCCAGGGTGCCCAGCAGCTCGGGCTCCTCGGAGTAGACGAGCGGCATGCCGGCGAAGCTGTCGCCGAAGCGCTGCCGGATCTGGTCCCCCCGATGATGGAGGTTGACCGCCGCGGCCTCGCAGCCGACCGCCGCGAGCTGCTGCAGGGTATGACCGAGGATGGGCAGCCCGGTGACGGGCAGCAGGGGCTTGGGAGAGACGTCCGTCAATGGCCGCAGACGCGTGCCGAGCCCCGCCGCCAGAACCAGGGCCCTCAGGCGACCGGTCTGCATGGGTGTCAGCGGTCCCCGAAAACCATTTCGGGAGGCGCGTCCGGGTGCTGCTTCAGGTAGTCCTCGTAGAGACGTAGGTAGGAGCGCCGCTCGCCTTTCTCGGGATCGAAGCCGCAACGCTTCGCCACGACGTCCGCGCGCTCGCCCTCGAACTCCGCGAAGTCGCCGATCGGGGTGTGGTCCAGGGCGATGGTCACGCCGCCGAGCTGCCACTCCTCGCGCATCTTTTGATAGCGGCGGACGGCGGCGAAGCCGAGGTTTTCGAGCAGCGCCCGCGCCTGCTCGGCGCTCTCGACCTCGATCTCGTGCTCCTGGCGGATCTTGAGGTTTCCCTCCAACCGCATCGGTCCCTTGTAGGTAAGGCGGGCTTTCCCGCCGTCCGTGCGCAGCCGCAGGATCTTGCCCTCCTGCATCAGCTCGGTGCCGCGGTCGAGGATCCAGTTGTCCTCGAAGGCAGATGGACCCTTCCGCTCGGCTTCCAGATCGATCAGCCGATCGCGGAGCTTGTCCAGCTCCACGTTCGGAAATTTGATCTCTCGCTCCAGATTGTCCTTGCTCCTCATAGCTCGCCCAGGCGATCCAGCAACCGTGCCACGGAGCGGATGCCGTTGTAGAAGTGGCTGATGTTGAATTTTTCGTTGGGAGAGTGCAGGCCGTCGTCGTGCAAACCGAAACCGAGCAGCAGCACCGGCGCCTTCAGCTCCGCGGCGAAGGTGGCGACGATCGGGATCGAGCCGCCCTCGCGGATGCGCACCGGCCGCGCTCCCCAGACCTCCTGCATGGCGTCCATGGCGGCCTCGACGATCGGCCCCTGAGCCTCGACCACCACCGGATCGGCTCCGTGCAGGGACTCCACCTCGACCGTCACTCCCGTCGGGGCGATCGAGCGGACGTAGTCGGAGAACAGCTTCGCGATCTTCTTGGGGTCCTGGTCGGGCACCAGCCGCATGGAGACCTTGGCGCCGCCCCAGGACGGCAGCACCGTCTTGGCGCCCTTGCCCATGTAGCCGCCGAAGATGCCGTTGACGTCGCAGGTCGGCCGCGCCCAGGTGCGCTCGCGGGTGGAGTAGGTCTCCTCGCCGAACAGCTCCGGCACGCCGAGCTCCGTCCGGTACTCGTCCTCGTTGAACGGCAACGCCCCGAACTCCTTGCGCTCCCACTCTTCCAGCGGCCGCACGTCGTCGTAGAAACCCGGGATCAGGATGCGGCCGGTCTTCTCGTCCTGCAGCTTGGAGATGATCAGGGCGAGGGCGTTGAGCGGGTTCCTCACCGCGCCGCCGAAGGTGCCGGAGTGCAGGTCCTTGTTCGGGCCGGTGACCTTGATCTCCATG
>DATLNC010000058.1:0-88545 GCA_035536935.1 Thermoanaerobaculia bacterium | reverse complement strand
GGAAAGCTTCACTCCATCGAGCTTGATACCGAGGTCCTTGAAGATCGCGGTCGCGCCCGTGAGGGTCGCGATGTCGCCGAGCATGGCCTTGCGGCGGTCGCCGAACCCGGGGGCCTTCACCGCGCAGATGTTGAGGATGCCCCGCAGCCGATTCACGACCAGGGTGGCCAGCGCCTCGCCCTCGACGTCCTCGGCGATGATCAGGAGCGGACGGCCCTGCTTGGCCACCTGCTCAAGCACCGGGAGGAGGTCCTTCATCGAGCTGATCTTCTTCTCGTTGAGGAGGATCTTGCAGTTCTCGAGCACCGTCTCCATGCGCTCGGCGTCGGTGACGAAGTACGGCGACAGATAGCCGCGGTCGAACTGCATGCCCTCGACCACCTCCAGGGTGGTCTCCAGGCCCTTGGCCTCCTCGACCGTGATCACGCCGTCCTTGCCGACCTTCTCCATCGCCTCGGCGATGATGCGGCCGATCTCCTCGTCGTTGTTGGCCGAGATCGTGCCGACGTGGGCGATGTCCTTGCCCTCGACCGGCTTGGCCAGCTTGTCGATCTCCGCGACGGCGGCCTTGACAGCCAGCTCGATACCGCGCTTGATCTCCATCGGGTTGGCGCCCGCGGTGACGTTCTTGGAGCCCTCGCGATAGATCGCCTGGGCGAGCACGGTCGCGGTGGTGGTGCCGTCGCCGGCCACGTCGGAGGTCTTGGAAGCGACCTCGCGCACCATCTGGGCGCCCATGTTCTCGAGCGCGTCGGCCAGCTCGATCTCCTTGGCCACGGTCACGCCGTCCTTGGTGATGGTCGGCGAGCCGAACTTCTTCTCGATGACGACATTGCGTCCCTTGGGGCCGAGGGTCACCTTGACCGCGTCGGCAAGCTTGTTGACACCCCGCAGGATCGCGGCGCGCGCGTCCCCGGAGTAGGTAATCTGCTTGGCCATGTGTCTAACCTCCTGAATTTACTGAGTATTTGTGGCGAAGACGGATGCGCGGACCAGCGGCGGTCGGCCTTATTTCTTGCCGTTGCCGATCACCGCCAGGATCTCGTCCTCGCGGCAAATCACGTAGTCCATGTCCTCGATCTTGATCTCGCTGCCCGAGTACTTGCCCATCAGGACGCGGTCGCCCGGCTGGACTTCCAGCGGCGTGCGCTTCCCGTCATCGTTGAGCTTGCCGGGGCCGATGGCGACGACCTCGGCCTCCTGCGGCTTCTCCTTGGCGGTGTCCGGGATGATGATCCCGCCCCGCACCTGCTCCTGCAATTCAATGCGCTTCACCAGGACACGGTCGTGTAGCGGACGGATGTTCACGGTTTTGTACCTCCTTATGGTCGCAATCCGGATTGGATGGGGAGTGTCACAGAGCGGCGGGGCTGTTAGCACTCGCCCTCGATGACTGCTAACAGTGTAGGAAGATGGCAAATGCCTGTCAAGGGGTTAGAATCTCGCGGTGCCCAAAGTAGAGATCCGCCTGCTCGGCGGCTTCGAGGTCCGGGTGGACGGCCGCCCGGTCAACGGCTTCGAGTCCCAGAAGGTCCGGGGCCTCCTCGCCTACCTCGTCATGCCGCGGGGAGTCCCCCAGGGACGGGAGCGCCTGGCCGCCCTGTTCTGGCCGGAGCACGAGCCGAACAGCGCCAGGAGCAGCCTGCGCCAGGCGCTCTACAATCTGCGCTCGACGGTGACCCCCAGCCAGCCGATCGCCTCCAACCATCAGACGGTCACCTTCTCCAAGGACCTCGACGTCCGGGTGGACGCCGAGGACTTCGAGGCGGCCCTGCGCCGCGGCATGGAAGAGGACGCGCCGCATCTGCTCGCCCAGGCCGTCCGGCTCTATCACGGCGACTTCCTGAACGGCTGCCCCGTGCGGGCGGGGGCCGAGCTCGAGGACTGGATCGCCGAGCAGCGGGAGCGTCTGCGCGAAGGCGCGGTCCAGGCCCTGCGGACGCTGATCGCCCACCACCGCGGGCGCGGGGACTACCGCCTGGCGATCCAACACGCGCAGCGCCTGCTCGCCCTCGACCCCCTGGCCGAGGAGGCGCACCGCCAGCTCATCGGCCTCTACAGCCTGTCCGGCCGCCGCGGCCGCGCCCTCTCCCAATACGAAGATCTCCGCAACCTGCTGGAACGGGAGCTCGGCATCGAGCCCGAGGAGGAGACGAACGCCCTCTACCGCTCCATCCTCCAGGAAGAGCAGGTGGCGGGCGAGCGCGGCGAGGGAGTGGAGCCGGTGGGGCCGATCATCCCCCTGGTGGGCCGGGAGCGGGAGCTCGTCCTGCTGCGCCGCACCTGGGCCGCGGTCCAGCGCGGCAGCGGCGCCTTCACCCTGCTCGAAGGCGAGCCCGGCGTGGGCAAGAGCCGCCTGGCGAAGTCCTTTCTCAGCGAGGCGGAGAAGACCGCCGGCGCCGTGCTGCTGGCGCGCTGCCAGGGGTTCGAGCCGGAGGTCCCCTACCAGCCGATCCGCGACGCTCTCCGCAACGGCCTGCGCGAGGAGGCCGAGGAGATCGAGGCCGCGCGCCTGGCCCTGACGGGCGCGCCTCCCGAGCTGGTGTCCGAGCTCGCCCGGCTGCTGCCCGAGCTCGACGAGCTGCCCTCTTCCCCTGTGGCCACTACGGGAGACGCGGCATCTCGGGAGCGGTTGGCCGACGCGGTCTGGCAGGTGCTCCGCCGCCTGACCCAGATGGCCGGACGGCACTCCGCCAGGCCGGTGCTGCTGCTGCTCGACGACCTGCACCTGGCCGACCGCACCACCCTCAGCCTGCTCGAGCGCCTGCTGCCCCGCCTCGCCTCGGCGCCAGTCTGGATCCTCGCGACCGCGGCCACGGGCTGGCGGGCCGAGGCGGTCGACCCTCTCGCACGGCTCCGCCCAGAGGCACAGAAAGGCCGCGTCGAGGTGACCCAGATCTTCCTCGACCGCCTGGAGGAAGGCCCGGTGCGGCAGATCGCCCGCCGCCTGATGGGCGAGCGCGAGTCGGACGAGCTCGCGAAGCTCTACCTCGGCTATACCGAGGGGCTCCCCCTCGCCATCGCCGAGCTGACCAACCTGCTCGCCGACGAGGGGATCCTGGTGCGCTCGGCCCAGGGCGGCTGGACCGCCACCTCGCGGCTGGACCGCGTCCGACTGCCGGAGACGGCGACCCTGCGGGAAATCATCCTGCGCCGCGTCAGCCGCCTGCCCACCTCGACCCGCCGCCTGGTGATCCTGGCCTCCGTGCTCGGCCACGGGTTCGACGCCGTGTTGCTGCGCGAGGTCGAACGCGAGCACATGACCGTGGTTGAGTGCGGCCTCGAGGTCATGCTCGACCGCTGGCTGGTGCGGCACGCGACGAGCCAGTGGCACGCCAGCCGGCGCGAGCGCGACATCGTGCTCTGGGCGAGCGGCGCCCGCCGCGGCATCTTCGAGTTCTCGCACGAGATCGTGCGCCGCACGGTCTACGACTCCCTTGACCGGACCCGCCGCCGGGTGCTCCACCGCCAGGTGGCCGAGAGGCTGGAACAGCGCTCCGGAGAAGACCGGGAGTCGCACTGCGAGCTCCTGGCCTACCACTATGCCCGGGCCGGAGCCTGGGACCGGACCGTCTCGTATCTGAAGATGGCCGCCGACCGGGCCTTCCGCCTCTCCGTGGAGGTCCCCCCGGCCCTCGGCCTCGAAGACGACCGCGCGGAGCACACGCCTCTCCCCTCCTGACGATCTCCTGACGATCGGACGGCAGACTTGCCGTCAACACCCAGCCGCACCGGGGCAAGAGGAGATGGTCATGATGTCCATGAAGTCGAGCTTCTACAACAACGGCCGCCTGTGTGCGCGGCGCCGCCACTGATCCCTGCAATGAGGCCGTACAATAGGGGGGCGTCAGGTAAGATCTTCAGGGAATGACGACGATGCTGTACACGCGAGTGACCGTTCCTCCGGGAGTGATGTTCCGCGATCTGGACGGAGAGGCGGTCGTGCTCGAGCTCGAAAGTGGCCGCTACTTCGGCTTGAACGAGACGGGTACCCGGATGTGGCTCCTCCTCCAGGAGCACGGCTCCATGGAGGAGGCCCTCTGTGCCCTGCTGGTCGAGTACGATGTCAATGAAGAACGCCTCCGGAAAGAGCTGCTGAGCTTCGTGGACACCCTGAGCGCCCAGAGGCTGTTGCAGGTCCATGAGAGCTGAGCTGCAAGCCTTGCGCCGCCTGTGCTGGGAAGAACGCAGAAGCCTCGCCCTCGCGTGGGCGTACCTCCTGTTGACGGATCTCGCACTCCGGGTCTTGCCCGTCCCACGGGTCGGGGCTCTCCTGCGCTTCCTGGGCCTCCCGGGCGGCCGGTCGAGGAGAGAGATCTCGGCCGAGCGCCTTGCCTGCCTGGTTGGCATCGCCGGCCGCCACCACCTCCGCCCGATGACCTGCCTGCCGCGCTCGCTGACGCTGCAGGCGCTGCTGCGCAGGTACGGTATGGAGGCCGACCTGCGCATCGGCGTGCGCTGGGAAGCCGGCGAGCTGCGCGCCCACGCCTGGGTCGAGCAGGCCGGCAATCCCGTGGGAGAGCCGGCGGACGTCGAGCATCGCTTCCAGCGGCTCGCCGCGGGTCGGAGCGCTTCATGACTCCTGGGCAGGGGGACGAGCCGGTCGACGGCTCCCGGCTCTGCCGGGCTTGCGGCCTCTGCTGCCAGGGGCTCCTTCACGACCCCTGACCGCCCTGTACGTAGTCGAACGCCGGCCCGGGCCGCCGGAGATCCTCCCGCTCGAGCTGGTCCGTCACTCCTTCTCGCCCTACCTGGTCGAGGCCGCGGGGCTCCAGCCCAGGCAGCTCGACCTTTTCGCCCGCCTCGTCCGCAAGGTCCCGGTGCGCCGGCTCTGCTGCCCCGAAGGTCTCGAGAAGCTGCCCGACGTGGTCGAGATCCTCCGGAACACAATGTAAAAACGGCTCGCCGGAGAATTGATCATTGAGTTTGCCCACCGAAGGGGCAGCAATCTGCACCCGTTGTGAGCACTCTGATTGGAAATCGGCATAAACCTTTGATTTAGCTAACTTCATTGGCACGGGTTCGCCCCTCATGTGAGAGGCAGATTGGCAATCCAATGATTTAAACCGAAAGCGGTATTGGAAAATACTCCCAACAAATCGATTGACATTGTCAGTTCTTCCCTGTTAAGGTCCCTTCACGAGATCCAAAGCAGTTTAGTGAGTCGTTGCAGCCCGACGCCCGGTGTATCGGAACCGGTGCGTCTCCACACCGGGAAGGAAGTCCACACCTGGACCCGATGTGGTCAACAACAACCTGGGAGGGCGGGTGGTGGTGGACCGTAACCCATATAGGGGTCTGTGCACATGAGTATCGCAGTACCGCGTTCGTTCCGTACCCTTCTCCTCGCCGTGCTCGCGCTCACAGGCCCTCTGCGGCCCGCCTCTGCAACCTACTCCGTCCCCATTCCAACGCAGCTCATACTCACCGTCCGCGAAACTGCCGGCATCGCCCGCAGCGGCGAAGTCATCCGCTCGGGCGTACCGATCCCACGCCTTCTGAACCTGCGCGGCACCGGCTCGTTCGCGGTCGTCGACGCCGCCGGAAAGCCCGTCCCCGCCGACTTCCAGATCACAGCCCGCTGGAACGCGCCGCTGGCCGACACCACGGCCCCCATCCAGTGGATCCTGGTGACCTTCCCGGCTTCGGTTTCGGCCAACGGGAGCACTACCTTCAGGGTGGTCACCAACGGCTCGGTGGTAAACCCGGCGCCGGTCCGGCCCTTGCGGCTCACGCAAGCGGGCGACCTGATCACCGTCGACACCGGCGCGGCCGTCTTCCGCCTCGGCGCCAATCCCGGAGCGCTGTTCGACGAGGTCCTGCTCGACAACGGCACGCGCCTGATCGGCGGCAGTGCCATGACGATCCGCGCCAGCGGCGGCTCGGCTGGCCACTCCACGACGCGCAAGGTCCGCATCGAGCACTCCGGACCGCTCGCGGCCGTGGTCGTGGTGCACGGCGCCTACGATCTGGCCCCGGTGGGCAACGGGCAGATCGGCTCGGTCCGCCGCTACGTGTTCACCGCCGGCTCCCCCACCGCCGTGGTCCGCCACGTGACGCAGTGGGAGGGGAACCTCAACCCCGGTTGCAACGGCTGCACGAAGACCACCGCGGGGACGCCGAACGGCGTGCGCATCGAGCAGGTGCGGGACACGCTCGCCGTCTCCCTGGGAGGTACATCCGCCGCGCCCGTCGCGATCACCGCCGTCGGCGACTTCGATACCGCCGCCTTGACAGGCAACGTCGGCACCGGCCAGACGGCCGAAGTCCGCCAGCTCCTGCGCGCCAGCCGCACGGCGCCGCACAGCTTCCGTCTCGGCGTGGCCAGTGCTGCCTCCACTGGCAGCGAGGCCGACGGCGGCATGCTCGCCGCGAGCGGCCCCTCCGGCGCGGTGGCGATCGGCCTGTCGCGCATGCACCGCTACGAGCCGCAGGCTCTGCGCCGCCTGGCAGACGGCAGCCTGGCCGTGGATGTGGCCGACGGCAGCGTCTGGCTCGCCCATCACCAGGGGATGTTCGCGGAGCTCGCGGTCTCGGCCCTGCCTCCCAACCCGACGCGCTCACAGCTCGACCGGGTGGTCTGGGCGCCGCTCAACCGGCCGCTGCGCGCCTGGCCTTCCGCCGCCTGGTTCGCGGCCACGGATGCCGTGGACGAGATCCCGGTCGGCCCCCTGCCTGCGGCGGTAGCGTCCTACGACACAGTGGTACCGTCGATCCTCGAGCGCACCCTGGTGCAGACCGACCTGCTGGGGCTCTCCGGCCTGACGACGTTCGGCCTCTTCCCCCGCTACTGGGGCCAGGACCGCTCCCCTGGGGAGATCGACTGCATCGGCACCACCGACCCGACTCCGACGGAGACCTGGGACGACAAGTTCTGGTGCACGACCTGGACGGACTATCACAGCACCTCCTCGACAGCGCCGATCTGGGCCATGCGCTCGGGCGAGGTCGAGTGGCTGGACGAGATCTCCGTGCCGGCCGCCCTCCGCATGCTCCACACCCAGGTCATGCGCTGCGGCCCGGCCGAGAAGTGGTTCTACTGTGGCCAGGCGCCGGCTGGCTACGGCGGCTATCGGGCCGACTTCAACAGCTCCCACGCTTACTGGGAGAACCTCTACCTCTACTACTGGCTGACCGGCGACTCGACCGTAGTGGAGACCCTGCGGCGCGGCGGCGAGAACATGCGGCGCATGCAGTGCGACACGCGCGGCGCCAAGCCCGTCAGCGAGCCCCTCACCGGCCCCGGCGGCCCGGCCTGCGACGCGGACCGCGTGTCCGCGACGTCCGAGTTCACCGGCCGCGTAGCATCGGAGTGGATCAACGCCTTCCGCTTCATCGGCCTCGCGAGCGAAGACGGCAGCTTCCTGGAGGACTACCGCTCTTCCCTGGCCCGTGCCGTGACGCAGTTCTATGTGGAGGCGCGCCGCAACGGCGTCTCTTACGGCTTCCTCGGCGAGCGGGCGGTCACGGCCGGCACCTACATCGCCGGACCCGTGTGGATCCAGGGGTTCTACGACACGAACAATCTCTACCACCTTCTCCGGGACACGAACGACGCCGCGCTGGGGAATCCGGCCGTGCGCCCGAGCCAGGTCCTGACCGCCGTCGCCCGTACCCTCAAGGACATCGAGCCCACGGTCATGGGCGACGGCACCCCCTCCGGGGACTGGCCGCGGAACATCGAGTACGCCTACTCCGGCGCACGGGTCGGCGGCACCCTGGTCAGCACGGCGCCGAACGACCGGCCGATCTACACGCCGGAGAAAGTGAGCGTCATGGCTCTCTTCCTGCGCATGGGAGAGCTCAGCGGCGATGCCGCGCTGCGCGCCAAGGGCGAGGAGATGGTGCAGGTCGCCCTCGGGGCCGCGGCCGGAGAGGGAGCTCCCCTGTGCAAGGTTCATGGCCAGCTCCTGGGGCGCCTGCACGCCGCGGTCGCCCGCATTACCAACCAGGGTCAGGGTACGACGCCCCCTCCGGGAACCGCCCCGGCCGCGCCGGGCAACCTCCAGGCCCAGGCGGTCTCGCAGGGCACGGTCCAACTCACCTGGAGCGACAACTCGGGCAACGAGGACTCCTTCCGCGTCGAGCAGAGCATCAACGGCTCGTTCCAGCAGATCCAGGTCACGGCTGCCAACGCCACGACCGCCCAGATCACCGGCCTCCTCGCCGGCACCGCCTACACCTTCCGCGTCAGGGCGGCGAACGCTTACGGAAGCTCCGCGTACAGCAACCTGGCCACCATCACGATACCCGCCACCCCTGCTCCTGGTCTTCAGGCTCCCAGCGAGTTGGTGGCCGTCGCCGATTCCACCACCGAGATCCGGCTCACCTGGAAGGACAACTCGACCAGCGAGGTGAACTTCCTGATCGAGAAGATCAGCGATGGGGTGTTCAAGCAGTTCAAGATGACGGGCGCGAATATCACCATGGTCAAGATCACCGGGCTGACGCCGGGCACGGCGTACACGTTCCGGGTCCGGGCCTCCTCCGGTAGCACCTACTCGGCTTACAGCAACAACGCGGTAGCCATCACACCCAAGTAACCCCGAAGAGGGGCCGGCATCCGCCGGCCCCTTGCTGATCCACCCGTCTGTGGCCTGGGTAGGCATAGCTACCCGGCAGCCCCTCCCGTACGGCAACCATCTTGCACGAGCTTGGTGAGGTTGAAGCGGACCTGGCTCTTCGTTCCTCTGCTGATCTCCCTGTCCTGTCGCGGGGAGGCATCCCGTCTCGTTGAGCCGGAGGATGCTTATCTGGCCTACATCCGCCAGGCTCCCGAGTTTCGCCGTGTCCGCCAAGACGCCACCCAGGGGCGCTGGGATACCTGGCTCTACATGCCCTGGCGCTACCGCTGGCACATCGGGACCGGCCAGCCCGGCGGCGAATTCTGCCGGCAATACGGCATCAACGGCGGGGTCATGGATCACGGCGCGGGCCCGCTGGACTGGCTGGAGCGCTGGAATCTGCGCTTCTACAACGATCACACCGCGGGCAAGGGCGCTCTCTTCCTCCTGCCTGCCGAACTCAAGGGCGAGCTGCGCGACCCACGGGCCGTCCGCCCCCATCCCATCACCCCCGAGTTGGAGCGCGAGCTCGGCTCCACGATCGCGAGCAATCTCGCCCGGATCCGGCGCAGCCCCCTGCGCATGGCCTACGCGCTGGACGACGAGATCTCCACCGGCTCGTTCATCCGGCCGATCCCCTGGCGCCTCAACGCGGACGACGGGGCCTACGAGCGCTGGCTGCGGACCTACTACGGCGGCCGGCCCCCGGAAGCCAGGTACGTGGGACCGGACGAGGTGCGGGGGGAGCTGGACGGGCCGCTCGGCGAGATCGACCTCTCCCCCTTCCTCGACCGCATGACCTACAACGACTCGGTCTGGGCGGACTTCGTGGGCCGGCTCGTGGAGCGCTGCAACCGCGAGGACCCCTCGACGCCCTGCGGCTTCGTCGGCGGCCAGGCCCCCAATCTCTGGGGCGGCTACGACTGGGCCAAGCTCGCGAAGAAGGTCCAGTACGTGGAGGCCTACGACGTCGGCTCCGCACCCGAGATCCTGCGCTCCTTCAGCCCCACGATCCCCCGGATCTCGACCCACTTCCACAACGACAGCCAGGGCGTGGGCAACGACGTCTGGATGGCCTGGTATCACTTCGCCCACGGCAACCGGGGCATGGTCGGCTGGGTGGAGGGCTGGTTCCTCCCCGACGGTACGCCGCTGCCCTGGCTGGAGCGCTTCCGTCTCACCCTCCGCGAGCTGGGTGCCGTCCAGGGGAAAAAGCTGGCGGGCGCGCGCCGGCTCCAGGACGGGATCGCCATCTACTACTCCCATCCCAGCATCCAGGTCTCCTGGATGCTGGACGCCGAGCCCCACGGCCGTTCGTGGCCGAACCGCAACGACGACCACCGGCTCGGCACCTCCCACAATGTCCGCCGCGCCTGGGAGATGCTCCTCAACGACGCCGGTCTGGACTACGACTTCCTGGCCTACGACGAGGTGGCGCTCCACGGCGTGCCGGAGCGATACAAGGTGCTGATCCTCCCGGCCTCCTACGCCCTGTCCGACATCGAGGCCCGACGCATCGCCGACTTCGCCGCGGCCGGGGGCACCGTGATCGCCGACTTCGCCGCCGGTCTCTTCGACCAGCATGGCCGCGGACGCTCCCGCGGCGCGCTCGACGACCTGTTCGGCGTGCGCCACGACGGCACCGAGACCCGGAAGGACTTCTTCGGCGGCACGCTCTGGGTGGAGACCGACCAGGAAAAGGGCTACAAGTACCAACGCTATCGGGAGCTGCTCGAAACGGTGAGCCCGAAACTGCACCAGGGCTTCGCAATCGGCGAGCGGAAGCTCCCGGCCGGGACCGCGCGCCAGGTGGGAAAGGGGCGGGCCGTGTACCTGAACCTCTCCCCCCAGCGTTATCTGATGTACCGGCAGGAGGGGACCGACACGGACGAACACCGCCGGACCTTCCTCGGGGAGGCAGGCATCGTCCCCTGGATCCGGGTCACGTCCCCCGCCACGGGCCGGCTGCCGAAGCTCGAAACCGTCGCCTGGAGCAAAGACGGGCGGACGCTGGTCCTGATCCTGCAAAACGCTTCCGTGCGGTCGTCGTCGAGCGGCGGATCTGCCGCCGAGGACCTGATCGAGGCCCGGATTCCGGTCCGGGTGCAGCTCGCCGCGCCGGTGACAGGGGTCGTGAACGAGCGCACGGGCCAGCCCCTGCCTGACGGCGACCGATTCGAGCTCGAGCTCGACACGACTGAAGCCGTGTTCTTCAGCTTTCAGGGCCTTTAACCCGCTGTGCTAACATGTGAGCCGCCTTGAGTCAGGACCCTCCGAGTACCCCGTTCCCTTCCATCGCCAGCGATGATCTCCGGCATGGGCCCCGGCTGAGGGAGGCGTGTCCGTGAGCCCCTTCCTCCTCGCCGCGGTGCCCGGAGCCGCTCCCCTGGTCAGCCCGGGATGGGGCCTGTTCCTCGCCGTCCTCCTGGTCCTCCTGAACGGCTTCTTCGTGGCGGCGGAGTTCGCACTGGTCAAGGTTCGGCCGACCCAGATCGAGCCCTATGTAACCGCGGGGAACCGCCGGGCGGACGTGGCGAAGCACATGATCCGCCACCTGGACGCCTACTTGTCGGCCACCCAGCTCGGGATCACCCTGGCCAGCCTGGCCCTGGGCTGGATCGGGGAGCCCGCCTTCGCCTGGATCATCGAGCCGGTGGTACGGGTCTTCGCCCCCGACAACCCGGCGCTCCTCCACTCGGTGTCCCTGACGGTCTCCTTCCTGGTCATCACGATCCTGCACATCGTGCTGGGCGAGCTGGCCCCGAAGTCGATCGCGATCCGCAAGTCCGAGGGCACGGCGCTGATGGTGGCGCTGCCGCTCTTCCTCTTCTACAAGATCACCTACCCGGCGATCTGGCTGCTCAACCACACGGCCAACTCCCTGCTCAAGCTGGTGGGAATCGCGCCGATGAGCGAGTCGGAGATCGCACACGACGAAGAGGAGCTGCGGCTGCTCCTGTCTTCCAGCAATGCGACCCACATGTCGCTCCAGAAGCGCGAGCTGCTGGACAACATCTTCGAGCTCTCCCACCGGATGGCGAGGCAGATCATGCTGCCGCGCCAGGACGTGGTCTACCTGTCCACGGCCGGGCCGCTCGCCGAAAACCTGCGCCTCGCGCGGCGCAGCGGCCACACCCGGTTCCCGCTCTGCGAGGGGGACCTGGACCACGTCATCGGCGTCATCCACATCAAGGACCTCTTCCGGCGAGAGCGGCCCCTCACCTCGCTCCAGGAAGTGGCGCGGGAGATCGCCTTCGTGCCCGAGACCCTGGAGCTCGACCGCCTGCTCAAGCGCATGCGCACCGAGCGCTTCCACATGGCCGCGGTGATCGACGAGTACGGCGGCGTCTCGGGGGTCGTGACCCTGGAGGACGTGATCGAGGAGATCGTCGGCCAGATCAGCGACGAGTTCGACGTGGACAAGGCCGAGCTGCTCAAGGTGGAGGACGGCGTCTACGAGGTCAGCGGCGGGATGCTCATCGAGGATCTCGAAGACGAGCTCGGCCTCGAGCTGAGCGACCGCGACGAGGACACCATCGGCGGCCTGGTCCTCTCCGAGCTGGGCCGCAACCCCGCCGTGGGCGACCGGGTGGAGGTGGGCCCGATGGCCATCGAGGTCATGGAGGTCCACCTGAACAGGGTGAACACGGTGCGGCTCACGGTGCTGCAGACGGCCACGGTGCCGGACCCGTCCGAGTAGCCCGGCACATCGCTTGCACTACCTCCTTGCAGAAAGCTCGGGGCAGCCGCACCGCCCCCTGGCACAAACGGCAAGGAGGAGAACCATATGGCGACTGGCACCGAGACGAACACCCTGAACAGCCTCTTGCGCGGCGAGATGTCCGCGATCGAGACCTACCGCCAGGCGATCGAAAAGCTGGGCGGCGACCCGCACGATCCCTGGATCGAGGTACTGCGCGCCATGCAGCGCGACCACCGCGACGCGGCCGACGCGCTCTGGCACCACGTCGAGCAGCACGGAGGCAAGCCCTCTTCGGATTCTGGCCCCTGGGGCGCCTTCGCGAAGGCCGTCGAAGGCACCGCGAAGCTCCTCGGCAACGCCGCCGCGCTCAAGGCCCTCAAGGAGGGTGAGGAGCATGGTCTCAAGGACTACGAGGCCGCGCTCGAGGACAAGGACCTGCCGGCCGATTGCCAGGCGCTGATCCGCGGCATGATCCCCAAGCAGCGCGAGCACATCACGACGCTCGACGGGCTGAAGGCGCGCGTCTAGCGTCCAGCCCCTGCCCCCCCCGCTTCGCGGGAGAGGGCGCCTCCTCCCTCCCCATGGCACGTGCTTGCGATGTGGGTGGGGGCGTCCTCTTCTCCGAAGCGGGGGGCTAGCTTCCCAGCTCCACCTGGAGCGCCAACCTCTCGGTCTTTTTGAGCGTTCCGCGGATCACCACCACCCGCCGGCCGGTGCGCTGGACGGCCCAATCCCGACCCAGGCCTTTGGCAGCGGACTGGAACTCGCGGGCATCTGCTTCCGTGTCCCACTCCGTTATCCAGGCCAGCAGCCGCTCGCCTGCTTTTTCATAGATCGCGAAGCGGTCTCCGCCCCAGCCCGCCGCGGCTTGCGCAGCGCGCCTGTCCCTCCTCAGGGCGCCACGCAGAAGGGTGCGGATCGTGAGCTCGCCGAGCTGCGCCTCGGCCGCCTTGTTCCAGCCCGGCAGGGCCCGGGACAGGTCCGGCCAGCGGAGGACCACCGGGTCGTCCCGCTTCGTGTGCCACTTCTCGGGGTGGAGGATCTGCTCGGAGGAGCGCGGCGGGTCCTCGGTGAAGGCTTTGTCGAGCAGCGCCTGCCCGCCTTTGCGGCGCGCGCTCAGCGAAAACTGGAAGCCCTCGAAGTAGCTGAAGAGCAGCGTGTCCTGGAACCAGGCCGGGGCCGAGGCCAGCTCGGCCACACCGGGGACACTGGGCACGCCGGGCGCGGACTCGAGCATCTTGCGGGGGTCGCTCAGGAACACGCCCAGGGTCTCCTCGATGCCGGGCATGGCCGCCAGGCTCGTCTCGGCGAAAAAATCCATCATGACCAGGGTGGCGTCCCCCTCGATCAGCGCCACCTTGGCCACGTCCGCGTCGTCCAGCGGCTGACCGGTCGCGAACGTCTCCAGGTGGAAATGCTGGTCCTGGAGAGCATGGGCCAGCTCGTGGACGAGCACCGCTTCCTCTGCTTTCTTCGCGGCATCAGCGGGCAGGTCGGACGGTACGATCCTGCCGTCGCGCTGCACCAGCGCGAGGTAGTGCCGCTCCGGATCGTAGAAGCCCGCCACCTGGCTGCTGAGGAGCTCGGGAAAGAACTTCACCAGGTCCATGCTCTCCGGCACCAGGCCGAAGGCTTTCAGAGCCAACTCGATCGGCCGCAGCTTCTCCGGAGGCAGGTCGGTCTGGAAGGACTCGACCATCTTCTTCTTGAGCGCCGGGTTGTCCACGGTGCCGGAGGGAACGGCCTCCTTCGCTTCGAGGCCGCGGTACTTCTCCGCCTCTTCGAGGAGCACTTCCACGCGGTTCTCGAGCGCCTCCGGCAGCGGAGCTACGCCAGGGGGGAGGGCCGGCGCCGGCGCGTCCGCGAGCAGGGCCGCGCAGAGCGCCAGTACCTCAATCATTATGTCCGTCATCCTTGTGGCCGGCCATGTCGATGACCACGGCGCAGGCCAGGAGGAGGACGTCGTCCTGGCCGGGGACGATGTCGATGCCGTACGTGTGGCGAATGGCAAACCAGCGCTTCGATACCTGCGCCACGGTCTCGGCGCCGCGGGTGAAGGTGTACTCGTGGTCGAGGAAGTCGCCCTGCGCCTCCAGGTCGTCCGGGCCGGGCACATCCACGGTGAACTTGCTGCGGAAGACCGTGAACAAGGATTTCTTGACCGTGGCCACGTGCTTCCCGTCGCGGTAGACCTCGTAAGTCGGACCCCAGGCCAGGAGCTTCTGCTCGATGCGGGCAAGCTCGTTGCCCGCCATGTCCTTGAACACCAGCTTGTCGCCGAAGCTGAGCGCCTTGCCGTCGACGAAGTAGACGTCGCGTCCGCTCTCGTCCTGGATCACGAAGTCTTCCCCCAGGGCGATCAGCTTCTCTGTCATCAGGTATCGCATGTTGTCTCTCCTCGCGGGCAGTATATGGGAATGAAAAAGGCGCCCCAGTTGGCCCGGGACGCCTGGAGGAAAGGATTTCGAGGGGGGAGCTACCTGTTGCGGCGGGGCTTGGTGTCCTCGCGCAGGTTCACGTCGCCCGTGCGGTTCACTTCCACGCGCTCGCGCCGCACCTCGTCCTCCACCACCTGCTCGCCCTGGACCTCGTGCTTCTTGATGACGAGCTCCTCCTTCGGCACCACCCGCTTCTCCACGATCACCTCCTCGTGAGAGAGCGGCACGCGGATCTCGCCATCCTCGATGGTCGGAGCGGTGCCCATGCCGGTCGCGGGCCGGCGCTCGATCGTGACCTCTTCACGGGTGACGGGAACGGTCTCGCGGACATGCTGGGTCTCGACGCGCTTTCCGACCTCGACCTCGCCCGAGGCTACACGCTGCTTGCCGAAGGCCAGCTCCTCCTCCGAGAGGGTGAGCCGCTCCTCGCGGTCCCTATCGAGGCGGTCCGTATCCAGGCGGCGGTCCGTGTCGAGGCGGCGGTCCGTATCCAGGCGGTTGCCCACGTCCTCGCGAAGGGTATTGGTACCGGCGCCAGTACCGAAAGAGCTCGCGTCGTAGGTGGGCAGCGTCATGATCTCGCTGCTGCCGACAGAATCGAGCAGGACCCGGTCGTGACGGTCGAGCCGGACGTTCTCGATGGGGATCAGAACCTTGCCGGAGTGGCTCCGGCCGGAGAGCAGGCTGCGGTCGAGGTCCACGCCCAGGTAGCGGACGCGGCTCGCGTTGGTGTCGATCAGGAGATCGTCGACCTTGCCGATGGTATCGCCGTCACGCGCGACCACCTTCCAGCCTCGGACGTCCTGATCGTTATCGGCAACCTTGAAGTCGCTCATGCGGCTCAAGGGCATCAGGTTAGCAGTATCGATCGACGCCATCGTACCAGTGTCATAACGGTCGTCTCTATTCATTGAACTTCTCCTTCCAGTCGGGGTCTCCTGCCAGGTGTGATCCTTTGGAGTGTGGAGGCCCGGTTTGCTTCTTCTGGGACCCGATACGTCCGGATCCTCGGACGTTGCGAGGTGGTGCAAGGTCCGGGCCGATATACAGTGTCCAGGAGGGAATCATGGACGGAATGTCTCTCAGGCACCGAACGATCGCGACGAACGGCATCCGCCTGCACGCCGTCGAAGCCGGACCGCAGGACGGTCCGCTGCTGATCTTCCTCCATGGTTTCCCGGAGCTCTGGTACGGCTGGCGCCAGCAGATCGCGCCCTTCGCCGAGGCGGGTTTCCGCGTCCTCGCGCCGGACCAGCGCGGGTACAACACCAGCGACAAGCCAAAGGGAGTCCGGGCCTATGGCAGGGACAGCCTGGCTCAGGACGTTCTCGGCTTGATCGACGAGGCGGGGCGGGAAAAGGCGTACGTCGTGGGGCACGACTGGGGCGGGATCGCCGCCTGGTGGCTGGGCATGAAGCACCCGGGCCGGATCGAGCGCCTTGCCATTCTCAACTGCCCACACCCCGTCGTGATGCGGCACCACCTGCTGAAGAACCCGCGCCAGCTCAAGCGGAGCTGGTACATGTTCGCCTTCCAGCTTCCTTGGCTTCCGGAACGGGGGCTGAGAAAGAGCGGCTACGAAAGCCTTGTCAAAGCGCTGAGATGGACGAGCCGGCGCGGCACCTTCACGGACGAGGACCTCCTGGTCTATCGCGAGGCCTGGGCGCAGCCGGGCGCGCTGACCGCCATGGTGAACTGGTACCGCGCGGGCCTCCGTGTCCGCGCATCCCCGCCGCCGAGCCCGCGGGTGACGGTCCCGACGCTGCTCATCTGGGGGACGAAGGACCGCGCCCTCGGAGAGGAGCTTGCCCAGCCCAGCATCGACCTCTGCGACCACGGCCTCCTCGCCCGCATCGAGGAGGCCACCCACTGGCTCCAGCACGAGGAGCCCGGACGGGTCAACGCGCTGATCGGAGACTTCTTTTCATGAGCAAGCCGAAGCTGGTCCACGCCGAAACCCGCGAGGAATGGCATGCTGGAGCGCAACGAGAAGCTCGGGATCACTCCTCCGCCAAAACGATGACCTGGTCCTCCCCGGTGAACGCGAGCCGCGCGGACTTCTTCGGGTTGACGGCGACGCCGTAGGACTTCCCGGCGTCCTTGGCGAAGGCCATCTGGCGGTAGCCGATGGCCACCTCGCCGCGGCGGCGGGCTGCTTCCACGACGGTGTAGAAGCTCACTTCCACCCCCAGCTCCACGTAGTTCCTCGCCGGCTTGAGGTAGATCTCCGAGCCTTCCGGGTCGAACACGTCCGCGAAGACCGCGTTCAGCTCCTTGTTCTCCGATACCTGCGAGAGCATCAGGCTGGTGAGCTTGTTGCTGACGATGAAGTCGTCCGCCTGCGTGACCTCCGCCAGCTCGCGGTTGCGCACGTCCAGCATCTCGCTCACGATCCGGAAGTCGTGCCCGCCCCTCTCCGCCATGTCGCGCAAATGGAGCAGGGTGATCAGCGTGCGGGCGTCCGCCTCCTGCACGTCGAGCTGGTCGGAGTAGCAGAGCAGGATCACCTGGTCGAAGGCCGCCACCCCGAGGCTGTCCAGGATCCGCCGGTCCTTGGTGTCCGCCTCGCGGCAGATCATCTTCTGGTGGACCAGGTCGCCGCACTCCTGCTCGACGATGCCGGCGATGCCGGGCACGTCCGCCACCAGCATCAGCTCCGAGCCGGGAGCCACGTAGCGGTCCAGCTCGTGGACGATGGCCGCGCCCTGCCCGTTCCAACCCAGCAGCAGGGTCCGCTCCGGACGCGACTCCAGGGCAGCGCCGACGTGGATCGCCCGCTCGTCGATCTCGGGCGCCTGGTCGGAGACGCGCACGGTGTCGTCGTCCTCGGAGATGGCGATGACCTTGTCGCCCGCTTCGATCCGCGTGTCCATGGGCGGATTGAGGGTTATGGTCCCGTCGTGCTTGCGCAGGCCCATGATCGCGGAGTCCTCGTAGGCGAGGAGGGAGTCCCCGAAAGTCGTCCCCACCAGCTTGGGCTCTTCCTGGAAGTAGACCTCGTCGCCGCCGAAGTCCAACAACTCCGTATAGACGACGCTCAGGCCGGACTGCCGCGAGGTCTGGACGATGATGCGCGGGATCAGGTCGCCGGTCACCACGAGCTCCGCCTCGTCCCGGCCGACCATCTTCGCCACCTCGACGTTCAGCGGATCGGCGATCTCGGCCACGATGTGGTACGGCTCGGAACGCCGGTTCGGGTTGTTCGTGATCGCCAGGATCGTCTTGATGACCTCGGAATCGGGCTCGTCGCTCTCGGGCGCCAGCACGACGATCGAACGCGCCTGATGAGGGTTCGCGATCTCCAGGTCGCTGAGCGACAGCGGGGTGCCGGTGCGGCAGATGACCTTGGTCTTGCCGGTGTCCCCCACCTCGTCGCGGATCTCGTCCTCCATCTCGATCTTGTCCTTCTCGGCCAGGATCACGATGCGCGGCTTGTGCCGGTTCTCGTTGGCGAGCACCAGCTCGGAGATGACGGTGAAGATCTTGGGCGACCAGCCGAGGATCAGCGTGTGGTCCTTCTCGATGACGAAGGAGCGCCCCTTGCGCAGCTCGTCGAGCTTCGATTCCAGGCCGCTGTTGAGGACGCCGATGAGCGCGCTCACAATGAAGATACCGCCCAAAGTCACGAGGAGCATGGTGATGCGGAAGCCCCGCCCCTCGTCGCCGCCCATGGTGCCGGAATCCAGGGTGCGCATGAGGCTCAGCCACATGCCCTCCACGAAGTCCGGCGGGCTTTCCATGCCGCCGGGGACGATGCGCAGGATCACGATGATCAGCGCGGCGATGGCGATCAGGGTGAGAGAGGCGAGACCCAGAAACCCGATCAGGGCCGGGGTCCCGCGGGACATGGCGTTGTCGAACCCGTAGCGCAGCCGGTGCGTCCAGCGGATGCCGTTCATGCAGTTCTCCTGGTTGTGAAAAGCGAAGGGCAGGATAGCAGAAAAGGACCTCAAGGACACCAGGGACGGCAAGGACGAAAAGAGGATCCGTGTAGGGGCGCCCCTTGTGGGTGCCCTCCGGAGGGCGGCCACAAGAGCCGCCCCTACACGAGCATCCGTGACGGCAGCCTAGCCTGCCACGATATTCACCAACCGCCCCGGCACCACGATCACCTGGCGCACCGCCTTGCCTTCGAGGAAGCGGCTCGCCCCTTCGCTCGCCAGGGCGATGCGGCGCGCATCCTCGTCGGGGATGCCCACGGGCACGGTGATCCGGTCGCGGAGCTTGCCGTTGACCTGTACCACCAGGGTGATCTCCTCGGCCGCGGCGGCTTTCTCATCTACTTCCGGCCAGTCCTGGAGATGAATAGAGCCTTCCTTCCCCAACCTCTCCCACAGCTCGTCCGCGATGTGGGGCGCGATGGGAGCGAGCATCTTCAAGTAGATCTCCTGCGCCTCGCTCCAAGCGGGCGTGCCCATGATCCCGCGCGCCTGCGACATCTCGTTCTGCAGCTCCATCAGGGCCGCCACCACCGTGTTGAACTGGAGCTCCCCCATCTCCCGCGTCACCTGTTTGAGAGTCTGGTGGAGCTTGCGCCGCAGACGATCGACCGTCTCCTGATTGGCCTCGATCGCTTCAGCCTCCTCAGTAAAGATCGACCAGACACGGCGCAGCCAGCGGGAGGTCCCTTCGATGCCCCGGCTGTTCCAGGGGCCGCCCATGTCCCAGCGGGCGAAGAACATCAGGTAGGCGCGCACCGTGTCGGCGCCGTAGCGGTCCACCAGCTCGTCGGGGGCCACCACGTTGCCCCGGCTCTTGGACATCTTTTCCGAGTCCTCGCCCAGGATGATCCCCTGGTTGCGCAGCCTGGTCATGGGCTCGTCGCCCTGGACGATGCCGATGTCCCTGCACGCCTTGTGGAAGAAGCGCGTGTAGATCAGGTGCATCGTCGCGTGCTCGATGCCGCCCGTGTAGAGGTCCACCGGCATCCAGTAGCGGTACTCGGCGGGATCGAACGGACCTTCGTCGTACCTGGGGCTGAGATACCGCAGGTGGTACCAGGAGGAGCACATGAACGTGTCCATCGTGTCCGTCTCGCGCTCGGCCGGGCCGCCGCAGGAGGGACACTCGACGTTCTTCCAGGTCGGATGGAGCTTGAGCGGGCTCTCGCCCGTGGGCCGCCACTCCACGTCGTCCGGCAGCAGGACGGGGAGCTGGTCCTCGGGCACGCCCACGGGGCCGCACTTCGGGCAGTGGACGATCGGAATTGGCGCGCCCCAATAACGCTGGCGCGAGATGAGCCAGTCGCGCAGGCGATAAGTGATCGTTTTCTTGCCCGCCCCTTTTTCCTCCAGCCAGGCCACGGCGCGGCCGATCGCCTCCTCCGCGGGAGTGCCGGTGAGGGGGCCGGAGTCGACCATGGCCCCGCTCTCGGGGTGGATCACCGGCTTGATCTCCAGCCCGAACTTCTGGGCGAACTCCAAGTCCCGCTGATCGTGGGCAGGCACGGCCATGATCGCGCCGGTGCCGTAGCCCATCAGCACGTAGTCGGCGGTCCAGACCGGGATGCGCTCGCCGCTGGCGGGATTGATCGCATAGCCGCCGGTGAAGATGCCGGTCTTCTCCTTGTCCGTGGCCTCGCGCTGAACGTCGGTCTGGCGCAGCGCCGGCACGACGTAGGCGTCCACCTCGGCCTTGCGCTCCGGTGTCGTGAGGCGCTCGACGAGCGGATGATCCGGAGCCAGGACCATGAAGGTGGCGCCCCAGATGGTGTCGGGCCGGGTGGTGAAGACCTCGATCGGGTCTCCCGCTTCCGTTGGGAAGACCACGCTCGCCCCTTCCGAGCGGCCGATCCAGCGGCTCTGAAGGGTCTGCACCCGCTCGGGCCAGTCGATCGGGCCGAAGTCCAGAAGCTCCTCGGTGTACCGGGTGGTACGGAAGAACCACTGCGACAGCTCCTTGCGGATGACCGGCGTGCCGCAGCGCTCGCAGTGGCGGTCGTCGCCGATGACCTGCTCGCGGGCCAGGGTGGTGTTGCAGCTCGGGCACCAGTCCACCGCGGCCTTCTTGCGGTAGGCGAGGTCGTTCAAGAAGAACTGGAGGAAGAACCACTGCGTCCAGCGGTAGAACTCGGGGTCGGACGACACAGCCTCGCGCCGCCAGTCGATCATGGTGCCCATGCGCCGGAGCTGGCCGCGCATGCGGTCGATGTTGGCGTACGTCCACTCCTTGGGGTGGATGTTGCGCTTGATGGCCGCGTTCTCGGCGGGCAGGCCGAAGGAGTCGAAGCCCATGGGGAAGACCACGTTCCTGCCCCGCATCCGCATGAAGCGGGCCTGGGCGTCGGACGGCGAGATGGCATACCAGTGGCCGATGTGCAGGTCGCCCGACGGGTACGGCAGCATGGTCAGGGCATAGTGCTTGGGCCGCGAGGGGTCGACGTCGGAGCGGTAGAGCCCCTCTTCCTCCCACCGCTGCTGCCATTTCGGTTCGATCGTCCCCGGGTCGTACGCGTTCTCTCGTTCCATGGTCACGGTCCTTCCGGAAAGGGGGGATTGTACCTGTCCGGAAGGATGCGGGGAAATTGGACGAGCTCCGGCGCTCAAGGCCGTCGGACGGGAGGTCCTGTAGCCCACACCAAGACTCCGTTCCCCGGGACATCTGCTGTCAGGGCTCTGTGCACCTAATGTACCCGACACGCCAGGTTTAATTGTAGGTGGTAGTTTTCAGTTTACCGCCCATAATCGTCATTGGAAGTAGAAGCGCCGTAAAGATAACGTGATACCAGATGGGAACATACGGCCAGGACATAACCACCTTCAGTAAACCAAAGGCCACCAGCAGACAGCCGAGGACTAGCGGCGCGCGTTTGCTTTCACCGGCGATCAGCGCGGCCAGAAATCCGGACAGCAGCGAGACTATTGTGCCGATGACAATATGCGTGAGAAGAAGCGTCGTGTCCGCTGTGAACTGACCGCCATTTTCAATGGCCGCTTGGAACGCGAGTTGATGAGCGCCGTATCCCTCCGGCCAAATGGCCGAAAGAATCTTCTCGCTTCCGAACCACACTATCGCCCAAGAAAAAAAGCCGGCAATAACGCCTAAAACGATTCGCACCCTGGATTTCTCCTATTTATTCCTTTGAAATGTCGCCTCGGCCCATAAGGCCCGATGGCTACCTTTTCGGCTCATACCGCATCGCCACCGCCCCCGAGCCGAACTCCAGCCGGCTCACGAGCTTCAAGTCGACACTCTTCGATAGCCCGGCGAACAACGTCGGCCCATGGCCCACTAGCCTCTGCCTCCATCATCTCGTAGGTCACCCCGCCAAAGAGGAGGGCATCGGCCTGGAGGAGGTTCTCGACCGCGTGACGATGCAAGTCTTCGTCCGCGATCCCTTCACGATGATCGTAGCAGCCGTCCAATGTGAAGTTGATGGAATACCGAAGGGGTCGCATTACGTAAGAGTAAGAGTACCGCCGATCGGGTAGGCGAGCAACGATGCCTTCACCCCCCGTCATCAGCTTGGCACGAGTCTGGAAGCGTCTCCGCCGCCTAACGCTTCGCGGCGCTACGAGGCGATCGTGATCAGCGACGAGCCTGCGGCGCTCACAACCTCTTCCTTGCGGCCTTCCGGGAAGCCGCGGAGCGGCTCAAGGCTGGTGATCGCACGGCAAGGTTCCCGAACGGCTGCTTTCCGCCGGGTCTGCCTTTCGTCCGTGCGTGAGCGACCACACCGACGCAAGCAGTGATCGGCCTCACGGACCCGTAAGGTGCCAAAGAGGAGTCTTGCTGCTTTTCTTTCTACACTTCGCTGGAACCTGTCTTGGGCCTAGCGCGGTTGGCATGGCGTCCGGTACAGCGCTGGAGTTAGCCGCCGGCAAAGTAGCCACCGATCCACCAGATCACCACACCCACCCCGACCGCGCCAACGAGCTTGAGAAACGCGGGGCCTCGGGACTCAGAGCCGACACCAAAGAACTCAAGAACACGGGGCCTGAAGAGATAGAAGAGAATGGCGAAGTAAAGCAGCCCTCTAACCAAGAACTTGACCCTATGAGGTGTCACCTCGATGGACGATACACCCAAGTTCGCGGCGAGGTCGCCGATAGTGACCGCCGTGAGCAGAGTATTCACGCCCATCATTCCGATCACCCATGTTGCGAACCACCACCCTTTGGTTCGTCCACCCCAGAGCGCAAATCCGGTTGCCACGAACAAGCCCCCAAGGAGGAGCGCCGAAGCGCGAACCAACAGCGCGGAGGCACCGATTTTCTCAAGATCTGCATCGATCTCGTTCAACCCAGCCCCCATGAAGATCGCAATCACGATGATCGCGATGCCGGAAAGAAGATTGAGAATCGCGAGCAGGGTCACACCGATCGGACGCTTGTTTACCGTGTCTTCAGTCATCAGCGTTTTCGCGTTCGGCGGCTAACATGCTTAGCGGTAAGCGGCGGGACTGCGCTTTTGCGGTATCCATCCGCTCGACCGCCTGTGTTGGGCGCCTGTTTTCAAGTCCCTGACCTTAGAGTCTAACTTCTAACCTTGGCCCCATTCTTAGCTCTAATGAGGTCCATAAGTTCCGCCTCGCATTCAGCATCAAACTTGGCCTCTGGGCTCTGAACATTAGAAACAATCACTGTATCGCCTTCGACTTTCAGGTCAGCAGTTACCCTTCCCGGCCAATCATGGAGGGACCATGAAGAGACGCAGTCATAGCCGCCTCCGCAGTCATAACAAAAGTTCCGTCGATGGCATATAAAATTGAAATTGAGACGTGCCAAGTTAGACGTAATTTCTCTGCTACCCAAGTCCACACGCCATTCCCATCTTTCCCTGCAATTGCCACCGCGAGAGGCGCCTCGCCAGTCTGGCTTATAAGCCGCAAAGTCGAACACGTCGTAAAGCGCGTCCTCGGCTGTCCTGGAGGGTTTGTCGGCAACCAAGGATTCGCCGGCGCGCGTCGGCGTGGATGCTGGCAGTGTTTCGGCCGGCCTAGCCACTACCGTCGGCACTGCGGCCCCTTGTGACAGTGACGGTCCTGACGGCTGTGCAACGATTTGAGCGGGGTTGTAGAAATATACTATTGCAAATACGGCCAGCGCCCCGCCAGCGCGCAGCCACGTCCCGATTTCGACAGAGATGAATCCTGGAATCGTCGCTGCGAAGCCTGCCGCAGCTAAGGCCAAGATGATACGAAAGACGTTATATTGGAATGGAGTGGGGTTTGGAAAAGCGATTGCGAGAACGAGAAGGGCGACCACGAAAACCACCCCTGTGGAGTATGCAACTAACCGCTGGGTCCGAGATGTCACGCCTTGATCTCCTTTATCGTTACTCCGGGTCACTTCTAGTGGTTATCGGCCGCCCAACGTTTTGAACGTCACCGCAAGGATCCCCTCGAGCACCAAAGTTGCCAAACCAAGCTGCCGTGCAAGGGATTGTCAACTCTCTGATTCTCCTAGCTCTTGGGCCAATGCTACGCCGTTTCATTAAGCACGTCAAAATCATTGAGGATGACGTATAAGACTCCTCGACAAGAGGATGCCGTCGCCACTTGGGCGGAGCGCAGAATCCGCGTGTCTCTAGGAAGGTTTTGAACTTATGCGACAGCCAGGTGTCGATAAAGCCTCCCCCGGGTGGGGCGGCTTATCCGACAGGTCGGTGACACGTAAGCGCCCGCGGAGCGGCGAATGCGGTCCGTCGAGGCGATGGACCGCACCGAGATCCCTCTCAAGGATCGCTCTTGGCCGGAGCCGCTCCCTTGGCGTAGAGGGCCTCGTGGTTCGCCTTGCCCTCCCGGACCAGATGGATGCGCCGGGCAGCGCTCATGCGGCGGAGGACCACGGAGACGGCGCGGGCATCCACCGGCCGGCGCAACCCCTTGCGGAAGCGCCTGTTTACCTCCTGCGCCACGATCTTCGGTCCGAACCGCTCTCCCTCCGGACGGCCGGCCACGACCCGCGCCACCATCTTGGGCAGGGTCGGATTGGGCCCGAGGTCCTCTTCCTGCGGAGACGGAGGCGGCGCCGCGGCCGGAAGGTCGAGATCCGCCGCCACGGCGGCGGCCTCCTGGAGGGACTCCAAGTGCCTCATCGCCTTCTGGAGCTCGGCATCGAGCAGGGCCCGTTGCTCCCGGTGGTGCTCCTCCTGCCGGGCGTGCAGGTCCACCTGCTCCCGCAGAGAATCGATCCGCCTCTGCAGATTTCTCAGGATCTCGGACAGCGTAAGGTTCACGGACATCGTCCACCTCGTCATTGCGGCAGCCGGGGCTCAGGCCGTCAGCGCAGGCCGAAAGTCGCGGCATCCGTCTCGAAAGGCTCCTCGATCAGGGTTTTCCTTGACGCGACGATACCATACGGCCCCTGGGACAGGCTTCGGGTGATGCAACTCAAGCTTAGGTCGCGGCAAATAACCTATCGGCGCCGCAACTCAGACTCAAGTTGCGGCACATTGACCTTAGGTCGCGGCAACATGAAGTCACATGATGCGACGATAGGTTAGGTCGCGGCAAAATAACTCAAAGTTGCGGCACATCAACCTATCGTCGCGTCAACTTACCCCGGTGCGAGGCGCCTGAACCTATCGTCGCGGCAACATAGACTTGAGTTGCGGCAGAATGAGCTTGCGTCGCAGCAAAATACCTGACGACGACGCGACTTCAGGTTGAGTTGCGACAGAATGACCTTGAGTCGCGGCAAAACTACTTTACGGTGAGGCGGCGAGGTTGCGCGGCGAGAGGCGAAGCCTTGTGTCGCGACAGAAATGCCCGTTACAGAGTGGGCACGGCTGCCCGCAAGGCTTCCAGGAAGCGCACGAGCCGCTCCATCTTCTTGGGCACCTCGTCCTTCAGCTCCGACGGCGAAAGATTGGGACGCCGGAGATCGGTGCAGTAGCCATCCAGCTTGGTCACTGCCTCCTCCGTGATGCCGCGGAAGGGGGTGATCTGCTTGAGGGCGGGGACCAGCCGCTCCTGGACTTCCTTCAGGTAGGGCTGGATGGACTGGAACATGGCCACCGGGATGCGCGCGTGCTTGCTGAGCAGGCGCTGGGTCATCCGGAACGCGCTCAGGTTCGAGTTGGCCGGCGCCAGCAGCTCGCTCAGGAGGTCCGAGACCATTTTGAGCGACGGCCGCAGGCTCGCCCGGCCGGCGTCGTGGCTCGGCGGCGAGATCGGCGACGGAGGGGGCGGCGGCGGCTCGGGCTCGTTCTGCACCCAGTCCATGGCGGTCGAGGACGTCCACATCTCCATCGTGGGCTCGGGGATCGGGCTCGGTTCGGGCGGCCGATACTCCGGGATCGGCGGCGGCAGCATCCACTCCTCGAGCTCCGGCAGAGGCTCCGGAGCGGGAGGGGCCACCGTCCTGGCCGGCTTGGCCGGCTTGGCCGGTTTCGGCGGCGGCGCCGGAGCGGGCGGCTCGGGCTCGCGCATCGCCACGCTCAGGGAGGCCCTCCGCGTCACCGCTCCGAGCAGCAGCTCGAGGAAGATGCGCAGGTCATCCTCGGCCAGGAGGGGGATCAGCGAATCCAGTCCCTGGCCCGGGGTCGAGGCCGTGGGCGCCGGCCGGTTCTTCACCGCCATCACCCGCGCCCTCAATCCGTCGACCTTCTTGTCCCCGATGAGCGCCTTGAGGATCGTCACGTCCAGGATGGCAGCCATCTCCAGCGTGAGCTGGACCAGGCGGGCATAGGTGGGCGCCAGGTCCTGCCCGCCGCCGTGCTCGGTCGTGGACCAGGTCTTCTGGTGCAGCGTCTCCAGCTCGTTGATGCGCTCGCTCAGGAGGATCTCGCGCCGGCTGATCTGGTGGTAATCGCCCGAGTAGAGAGCCCGGCGGGTGCGCTCCTTGAGCAGCTTGGTGATCGTGCCCCGCAGGCTGGGGAGGTCCGCCAGCGCGTACTGGTCCGCCCGGATGCCCCGCTGCCAGCCCGACACCAGCTCCACGAAATGGACCTGCTCGGGGAGCTGCTTGATGGCCGAGGTGACCTCCTGGAGGAGATCCATGAGCTCGCGGGTGTTGCGGAACTCCTCCGCCTTCTCGGGAAAGAGGATCGGCTCGAGCTCCACCCCGTTCCAGAGCCCCTGCGCGATCAGGCTCGCCGCGGCACCCATCATGGAGCTGGCGTACTTGCCCTTGAGGTCGGCGCTCAGCTCGCAGAGAAGCTGGCGCTCGTCCTGCGCCGCGGGTGCGCCGCGCTCCCTCACCGGGGCCAGCGTCTTCTCGATCCGGTTCAGGTCGTGCTCCACCATGTGGTGGATGCCGCTGAACATGAAGCGGACGTCCTCCCGCGTCGGCTCGTCGTCCGACTCCACGGCTACCTTGGGAATCTTGCTCAAGGTGGCGGCGACCCGCTTGGGGATGCCCTGGATGAGCGTGACGAGGGCATCGATGAGGCCCACGAACGCCTCGGGCTCCTCCGGCGGGTAGTAGAGAAGCTTCCAGGGGGCGATCTGCTCGAAGTCGTCCACGCTCCCCCGCACCATCTCGTAGACCGCGATCCGCGCCGGACCGACCAGGCTCAGGATCTCCTCGCAGGTGGACGGCGTCGGTTTGAGGCGCGCGCGGGCCGGCACTGGGGAAAGTGATTCCCCGCTACCCTCGATACCTTCGGGCAGCGCCCAGGAGAATTCTTCGTCCATGTCGGGTCTCAGAACCGGAAGTATATAGCCGTCCGGCGACGGAAACCCGAATGTTGGATATCGATAACCAAAAACCGCACCCGGAACTCCGCGCCGCCCTCCGGACGGTTCTCGCCGCTCCGATCGCCTTCAGCCCGGCGGCGGGGCTGTAGGTGGTAGGATCGTTCCATGAAAAGCGCCAGGGAAGTCCTCCACGACGCACTTGAGCTCCCTACCGGGGAACGGGTAGAGATCGCCGCACAGCTCCTTTCGAGCCTGGACGGATCGGACACGGGACAGGCGGAAGTCGCGTGGGCCGAAGAGATAGCTCGCCGTGCCACCGCGGTCCGCGAAGGACAAGCCGACAGCAGGAACTGGAGAGAAGCGCTCGATGAAATCGACCGCGAGATCGTGGGGCGGTGAAGAAGCCTCTCGGGATCATCCGGGAAGCGCGCAACGAGTATCGCCAAATCCTTACGTCGTACGAACGCCTGAAGCGACGCCCTAGATAGCCCTAGAACCGCACCCGGAATTCCGCCCCGCCTTCCGGCCGATTCTCCAGGCCGAACCTGGCGCCGTGGGCAATCAGGATCTCGCGGATCAGCGTGAGCCCCAGGCCCCGGCCGTCGCGCTTGGTGCTGAAGAAGGGTGTGAAGAGCAGCGGCCGGACCTCGTCCGCGATGCCCGGCCCCGTGTCCGAGATCGTCAGCACCGGCCGCTCCCCGTCCGAAACCAGCCGCAGGCCGATCCGTCCTTCCTCGCCGATCGACTCCATGGCATTCTTGAGGACGTTCACGAGCACCTGCTCGATCTGGTTGCGGTCCAGGTCGACCGGCGGCACCGGCCCGTTCGCCTCCCACTGCGCCCGAATCCGCCGGCGCTCAAGCTGGGGGCGGAGGAGCAGCAGGATCTCCTCCAGGAGCTGGCGCAGGTCGCAGGGCCGGCGGTCGGGCTCGGGCAGGCGGACCACCTCGGCAAAACCGTTCATGAAGGCGCCGAGGCGCTCCATCCGGGCGACCGCCACGTCGATCGCCCCCAGGAAGTCGCGCCGGTCCTCCCCGGACAGATCCGCGCCATAGCCGCGGAACGAGTCCAGCAGCGAGGAGACCGCGCCCACCGAGTTGTTGACCTCGTGGGACATCATCCGGATCAGCTTGCCGTAGGCCGCCTTCTCCGACGCCCGCAGCTCCTCGGTCAGCTCGCCGACGAGCAGGAAGGTGCGCGGGAAGCCGCGGTCGAAGAACTCCGCGCGCGAGACCTTGAGCCGCCGCGGCCCATGGGAGACCACCCGCGACTTGCCCACCGGCACGGCGGCGAGAGCCTCTCCCAGCGGACCGATCCAAGCCAGAGGATGGCCGAGGGCCTCCTCGTCCAGGACCTGGAGCAGCTCCCGGGCCGCGGGATTGAGCGCGCTCACCCGGCCGTCGAAGTCCAGGGTCAGGACGCCGGCCGGCGATGCCGAGAGCAGGCGGTCGAGGAAGTAGTTGCGCTCCTGGAGCGTCAGCCGCTCGTCCCGCAGCCGCTCGATCATCTGGTTGTAGATGCGGATCAGGACGTCCATCTCGGGCTGCCCTACCTCGCGGAACTGCGAGGTGAAGTCCCGTTCGCTCATCAGCTCCGCGCCCGTGCGGATCAGGTCCAGGGGGACGAAGAAGGACCGCACGAGCATCGTGCCCAGGCAGATGGAAAGGACGAAGAGCGCCTCCACCGCCAGCAGCAGCCAGCGGCTCTCCCGCAGGGCGATGAACGAGATCACCCCCAGGACCACATGGATCAGGACCAGGTAGGCGACGACTTTGGCTCTAAGGCTCAAGGCCGTATTTCTCGAACCGCCGGTAGAGCGCCGCCCGGGAGAGGCCGAGGGCTTCGGCCACCCGGGTCACGTTCCCCTCGTAGTGCCGCAGGCACTTGACGATCATGGCCTTCTCCATCTCGTCGAGCGTCATGCTGCCCGGGCTGGGAAGAGCGTTGGGATCGCGGGCGGCGCGGGTCTCCAGATCGGAAAGGGCGCGCAGATCCTCCACCTCCAAAACGTCGCCGTCCAGCACCAGCACGGCACGCTCAAGGGTCTGCTTGAGCTGGCGGATGTTCCCCGGCCAGCTCTGACCCTGCAACCAGGCGAGAGCCTTGTCGGAGATGGCGACCTCGGCTCCCCGGCGATACACGTGGGCCGACGCGTCGAGGAAATGACGGGCCAGGACGCGGATGTCCCCCCGCCGCTCGCGCAACGGAGGCAGGCGGACCGCGATCAGGTTCAGACGATAGAGAAGATCCTCCCGGAACTGCCCCTTCGCCACCTGCTCGCCCAGGTCCCGGTTGGTCGCGGCGATCACCCGCACGTCCACGGTCCGCGTGATGCTCGACCCGAGCACCTCGTACGAACGGTCCTGGAGCACGCGCAGCAGCTTCACCTGGGCGCTGGGATCGATCTCCCCGATCTCGTCGAGGAAGATCGTGCCGGCGTGGGCCATCTCGAAACGGCCCTTGCGGTCGGTCCGCGCGTCGGTGAACGCTCCCTTCACGTGGCCGAACATCTCGCTCTCGAACAGCGTCGAGGAGATCCCGCCCAGGTTCACCTTGACGAACGGCCCGCCCTTGCGCCGGCTGTTGCGGTGGAGGGCCTCGGCCACCAGCTCCTTGCCCGTGCCGCTCTCGCCCGTGATGAGAACTGAAGCATCCGTGGGCGCCACCCGGCCGATCAGTTCCAGGATCTTCAGGAAGCGGGGATCGCGGCCGATGAGCCCGCGGAAGTCGAAGCGCTTGTCGAGCTCCTCCCGGCTGGACGGGGCCGCCTTGGCGTCACCCGAGCGGGCGAGCGAGAGGGCGGTGTCCACCGACTGCAGGATCTGGGGATTGCTCCACGGCTTGGTGACGAAATCCGCGGCGCCGGCCTTCATCCCCTCGACGGCCAGGGCGATCGAGCCCCAGGCCGTGATCAGGATCACCGGGAGCTGCGGCCGGCGGAGGCGGATCTCGCGCAGCAGCTCCAATCCCTCCTCCCCGCCGGTGCCGCGGGAGAAGTTCATGTCCTGCAGAACGAGCCCGATCCCCTCCCCCTCCTTCTCCAGATGACGGAGGGCCTCCTCCTGCGACAGGGCACCCAAGGTGGCATGCCCATGCCGCTTGAGGAGGAGGCCGAGGGAGGCGACTACCGACGGGTCGTCGTCCGCGATCAGGATCATGGGGTTACTCGTAGCGCAGCGCCTCGGCGGGTTGGACCCTGCTCGCCATGGCGCTGGGGTAGAAGGCGCAGAGCGTAGAAAGGAAATAGATGGCTGCCATGGCGAAGACGAGCCCGCCCGCGAACACCTCCGGACGGATGAAGCCGATGAGATCGAGGACCGGGATCTGGATCACCACGATCACCCCCAGCAGAACCCCGAAGCTCGTCAGAATCGCCTGCTCGGAGACCACCTGCCGGTGGACCGCGAAGCGGGAAGCTCCCGTCGCCCGCCGCAGGCCCAGCTCGCGGGTGCGCTGGAGCAGATTCTGCCACAGCACCCCGAACAGGCCGAGGGCCACCATGAGAAGCAGGAAGAAGACGACGATCCCGCCGGCCACGAGCGGCGCCAGGGTTTCGCGGAAGCTGGCCTCGCGCACCTCGGAAAGCGTCTTGATCCGGAACGACCAGTCGGGAGCGACGCCCAGGAGGAGCGCGGTGAGCTCCTCCTCGAAGGAGGCCGCCGTGCCGGGCCGCACCTTGACCAGGATGTTGCGCGAATCGTACCAGGACGCCTCGTTGAGCCGCAGAAGCTGGAACATGAAGTTGCCCTGCGCCGAAAGCTCGCCGCCCTTGCGGAACTCGCGCACCACGCCGATGACCCGCTTCGTCCTCTCGGAGGGGGCAGGCTCGCCGAACCGGCGCCCGATCGGGTCCTCGTCGCCATAGACTGCGCGGGCCAGGTCCTGGTCGATCACCGTCGGCTCCCAGTCGAGCGCCTCGTCCGCCTCCTGGAACCAGCGCCCGGCCACGACCTCAAGCCCCATCGCCTCTGCGAAGCCCGCGGTCACGGCGCTGACCTCCATCGTGACCTCCTTGCCCTCGATGTTCGAATTGCTCGTCCAGCCACCCCGGTCGTAAGGGCTGACCATGGCCGCGGCCGCCGACTCGGCGGGGTCGAGCGCCTCGATCTCGCGGAGCAGCCGCTGCAGCAGCTTGCGCTTGGCGATGACCACCGCCTCGCCCTCCTCCTCGCCTCCCTTCATGTCGACCGAGACCTTCCACACATTCTGCCAGGAGTAGCCCAGGGGCTGCCGGTAGTTGTCCCAGAAATAAATCCCCAGGGTGGCAACCACGAACACCACCAGGAAAGCGAAGAAGATCTCGAGGATGATCAAGGCATTGGTGCGCTTGCGGTTCCACACCAGCTTCAAGAGATGACGCGTCATACCGACCTCCCGCGGAGAGCCTGGACAGGGTGGAGCTTCGACATCCGCCACGCCGGATAGACCCCGGAGAGGACGCCGAAGAAGACGGCCATCGCGAGGCCGTAGAGGAAGATCCGATAGTTCAACGCAAGCCGCGCGTAGGGCAGGAAGCCGCTCGCGTTGAGCGCCGCGAGCACCGGGACCGCGAGCAGGAGCCCGGCCATGGCCCCGAGCAGGGTCAGTACCAGGTTCTCGACGACGAACTGTCCCACGAGCGTCCGCGACGAGGCCCCGAAGGCCTTGCGCACGCCGATCTCCGAAGCCCGGTCCAGGATGCGGCTCAGGTTGATGTTGACGAGGTTGAGGGTCGGCAGCAGCATGAACAGCAGCATTAGCAGGAAGAGCACAGCCTTCACCGTCTCGGGCCGGCGTTCGTCCTTGTCCCCGGGGCCGAACATCCGGACCGTACCCTCGAAGATCGTGTCGGCGCCCGTAGCCAGCGTCTTGAAACGCTTGGGGTCCGGGAGATGGTGCTCGGCCTGGCGCAGGAGCGCCTGGAACTCCGCCTTGATCGCCGGCAGGTCGGCGCGGTCGCGCGCCAGGATCAGCGCGGAGAAGCCGCTCATCCACTGCTCCCTGTAACTGCTCGACTTAGAGGTGCTGATCGGCACCCAGACGTCCGAAAACGACGAGAAGCGGAGCCGGGATGCATCGCGCACCACCCCCACCACCCGGAAGCGCTGGCCGTCCACCTCGAGGATCTTGCCCAGGGCCGGCTGCCCGTCGAAGAAGCGCCCGCGCGTGGCTTCGTTGATGACCGCAACGAAGCGGGCGCCCCGCTCATCCTCGACGGAGAAGGGACCGCCCTCCACGAACTCGAAATCCATGATCTGCCAGAACTCGCCGTCCGTGCGCCGGAGCTGCGACTCGATCTTCTTGCCGCCGACATAGGAGGCGGCGGTCTGCACCGAGGACAGGATCGAAACCTTCTCCACTCCCGGCAGCTTGGAGAGCGGGCGGGCATAGCGATCCAGGAAACCGTACCCGGGGTCGGTGCTCTGCGTGTTCTCGCCCCCGCGCATCGTCAGCCGGTAGATGCCCAGCATGCGCTCGCTGCGGGACTCCGGGTAATGCGGCGCGAAGGAGTGATCGAAAAACGCGGCGACCACCAGGAGCACGATCATGGTGATGCTGATCCCGAACAGGCTGATGAACGTGAAGAACTTCCGCCGCGCCAGGACCTTCAGGGCGACTTTCAAATAGTTTCTGATCATCACTGCACCTGCCGGCCGTCGAAGAGCCGCACCGTGCGGTGCGTGCGCTCGGCAAGGCGCGGATCGTGGGTGACCATCACGACGGTGGTCCCCTCGTTCTTGTTGAGGCCCTCCAGGATGTCCATGATCTCGTCGCCCATCTGGCTGTCGAGGTTGCCCGTGGGCTCGTCGGCGAGGAGGATGGCCGGCCGGCCGACGATGGCGCGGGCGCTCGCGACCCGCTGCTGCTGGCCGCCCGAGAGCTGCGTCGGGAAGTGGTGCGTGCGCGACGAAAGGCCCACGCGGTCGAGCGCCGCGAGCGCCGCCTTCCTGCGCTCCCGGTTCGACATCTTGCGGTAGAGCAGCGGGATCTCCACGTTGTCCGCGACCGAGAGGTCGGACACCAGGTGGAACTGCTGGAAGATGAATCCGATCCTTTCGTTGCGGACGCGGGCGAGCGCGCGGTCTCCCTGGCCGTTGATGGCGACGCCGTCGAGCTCGACCCTGCCTTTCGAAGGCTCGTCGAGCAGTCCCATCAGGTTGAGCAGCGTGCTCTTGCCGCAGCCCGAGGGACCCATGATCGAAACGAACTCGCCCTTTTCAACCGCGAGGTTGATGTTGTCGAGCGCGGTCGTCTCGATGCGGTCGGTCCGGTACATCTTGCTGACCTGATCCAGATGAATCATGGCTCTCTCTCCTGATTATTGGAGGCTCACCTGCTCCAGGTGGGCGTAATCGCTCATGTCGGAGAGGATCACTTCCTCTCCTTCCGCAAGGCCGTCGAGAACTTCGTAATGGTCATACCCGGTCACGCCGAAACGCACGTTCCGGCGGACGGCGCGGTCTCCCTCGACGACGAAGACCGGCTCCACCGCGCCGCCTTTCGAAAACGGTCCCTTGGGGACCCGCAGCGCGCCGGTCCGGGAAGCCGTGACCACCAGCACGTCCAGCCGCAGCGCGTTGCGCAGCTTGGGATGGCGGGCATCGTCGAGGTCCACGGCGAACTTGACCGCGCCGTTCTCGATGGTCGGGTAGATGTTGGCGAGCCGTCCCGAAAGGGGCTGGCCGTCGATCATGACGCGCACGGGTAGCCCGGGGGCCAGGCTGGAGGAGTGGACGTCCGACACCGTGGCCTCGACCCGGAAGGAATCGAGATCGGCGATGCGGGCGATGACCTCGCCGGTGCGGATGGTGGCGCCCTCCTGGGGAATGACCCAGGTGAGGACGCCAACGCGGTCCGAGCGGGTGCTGGCGAGCTCGAGCTGGCGCAGGGCGCCGGCGCGCTCCTTGTAAAGGGTTTGCAGGTCGAGCGCCAGCCCCTGGACGCGGGCCTGGGCCGAGCGCCGCTCGTCCTCGACCGACTCTTCCAGTCGGGAGAGCTCGATGCGCGCCTTCTTCGCCTCGATCTCCGAAGCCTTCAGGTTCTGCTCGGAGACGAGGCCGTCCTTCCGCAGCTTGCGGTTCTGCTCGGCGCGGTACTCGGCGGCCTCGGCATCCAGGCGGCTCGACTCGATGCGGCCGCGCAGGTCGCGCAGGCTCTTGTCGAGCGCGAGGCGGATCTGTTCCTGCTCGTTGACCTTTTTGGCGAGGTTGTCCTCGATGGTTTCGAGAGCCAGCCTGTATTGAGACGTGTCGAGCCGGAGGATCTCATCCCCGGCGCGGACGGTCTCACCCGGCCGCTTGAGAATCTTCTCGACGCGGGCGTCCACCGGGCTCGACAGCACGCCCTCGAAAGCGGGGATGACGGTGCCGGATGCTTCTACGATCCCTTCGATGGGTCCCCGATCCACCTTGCCCGTCCGGATCCGGTCGCGCTTCAGGGAAGGCCGCAGCCAGCCGGGCAGCAGCACGAGCACGGCCACGAACAAGCCCAGGGAAGCGGCCCCCCATGCCAAGCGGCGCCCTTTCCGGCGCCGCTGAAAGCTCTGATCCAGTTCACGGTCCATGATGCGTTCTCCCTCGGTCGTCGACCTGAGGGAGCACGGCCCGTGCCACAGCTAAGTGTCTGAAATCATGGGTATTGAGGGAATTGGGACGGCTGCGGAAGCGTCCGGCTTCGGGCGGGGTGTCCGGAAACGGACGGTGGCTTACAATGAGCCACTGACCATGCCTACCTACCTGAATCTCGAAACCTGGCCCCGGCGCGAACAGTTCCACTTCTTCAAGGAGTATGACAACCCGTTCTTCAACGTCTGCGTCCAAATGGACGTGACCGGCCTTCGGCAGCTCTCTCGAGAGAGGGCTCCATTCTTTCTCACCTACCATTACCTGGCTCTCAAGGCCGCCAACGAGGTGGAGCCGTTCCGGTACCGGCTGCGCGGAGAGCGGGTCCTCGTTCACGACCGCATCGGCATGGGCACCACGATCCTGCTCGACGGCGAACGCTTCGGGTTCTGCTACTTCGATTGGGACGACGACTTCTCACGATTCGCGGCCCAGGGCACCGCCGCGCTGGAGAGACTCCGCTCAGGGGACGGCCGGCTTGAGCCGCGCAACGACAGGGACGATCTCGTCCACTGCTCGGTCCTGCCCTGGATCTCCTTCACCAGCTTCTCCCACGCCCGGAAGAAGGACCCTGAGGACTCGGTCCCGAAGATCGTCTTTGGCAAGGTTTTCCAGGACCGGATGCCGATCTCCGTCGAAGTGCACCACGCGCTCATGGACGGCGTGCACGTCGGGAGATACCTCGAACGGCTGGAGAGCTACTTCGCCGATCCAGCCGCACCGCTCGGGATAGAATCGGGCCCATGATCGAACTGATCTGCGCCGCGACCTGAGGCACCTGCCGCAAGGCGGTCGCCTTGCTGGACGGGAAGGGAATCGAGTACCGCTATCGGGAGTACAACCGGGAGCCGCTGTCCGAGAAGGAGATCCGCGACGTGCTGCGCAAGCTGGGCCTCCGCCCGCGCGACCTGCTGCGGAAGAATGACCTGGGCTTCATCGGCGAAGAGCCGGACAAGGAACTGATCGCCGCCATGGCGCGTCATCCCGCCCTGCTTCAGCGCCCCATCGGAGTGCTCGGGGAGAGGGCTGTGGTCGGACGGCCGCCGGAGCGGCTCCTGGAAATGGTGGAGGATCGATGAACGAGGAGCGAGGACACGTGCAGCCCATCTCCGTTCAGTGGGGGGACATGGACTCCATGGGACACGTCAACAACGCCAGGTACTTCACCTGGTGCGAGTCGGCCCGGATGAGCTACTTCGCGGCGGTGCACATGTACGACCACCGGGAGGGGGAGAAGCACGGACCGGCGCTGGCCGCCGCCCACCTCAACTTCCGCCAGCAGGTACGCTATCCCGCCGAGCTCGAAGTCCTCGCCCGGGTCTCCGAGATCGGGCGGAGCAGCTTCCGGATGGACTACGAGATCGTCTATCGAGGCACCGAAACCCTCGGCCAGCGGGTAGCCGACGGCCACGGCGTCATCGTCTGGGTCGACTACGCCACCGGCCGGTCCATCCCTCTGCCGGAGAGCCTGAAGGAGGAAATCCGGCAATTCGAGGGGATGGAGGATAAGATCGAAGCGTCATGAGAACCGCGGAGGCCCGGGAAGTCCACATCGGCAAGGTCGTCCGCAATGCGGTCCTCTTCAACTTCGGGAAAAAACGCGGAGGTGCCGTGCAAGGCGACGACCTGCTACAGGCCGTGAGCCGTCTTTTCGTCCTCCTCGGGGAGCGGCGGACCGACTATCTCCTGGTCGGGGGCATTGCCCTCCTCAAGTACGTGGAAGGCCGTAACACCGAGGATATCGACCTCATCATGGCGCTGTCCTCCCTGGAGAAGCTGCCCGAGATCCGGATCGAGAACCGGGATGATGACTTTGCCCGCGGGTTTTTTGACGGTCTCCAGATCGACCTCCTCCTTACAAGCAATCCGCTCTTCGAAAAGGTCCGGCGGCAGTACGCCACGACCCAGCGTTTCGTCGAACGGGAGATCCCCTGCGCCACGGTAGAGGGCCTGCTGCTCCTCAAGCTATACGCCCTGCCCTCCCTCTACCGCCAGGGGAACTTCGCCCGCGTCGCGCTCTACGAGGGCGACATCGCGACCCTGATGCACGACTACCGGCCTCCGACCGAGCCGCTCTTCGAGGAGCTGAAGGAGCACCTCAGCCATACCGACCTGGACTCCCTTCGTAAGATCGCCGGAGAGATCCAGGAGCGTATCGAGCGCTTCGATCGGCAGTAGAACCTCCGACGCGATAAGATCCCCCCCGCGATGAAGACCGCGGTCCGCATCCTGCTGACGCTCGCCCTGCCGGGGCTCCTCGGCTGCGCCGGCATGCGTCAGCTGTCCAGTCCGGAGACTCCCCCCCCGCGGCCTCCGGCGAAAGGCATGGCGGCCCTCGACGTCCTGCGGCAGCGCGAGCCCGACACGGAGTGGGACTCCGCCAGCCTGCTCGAGGCGGACCTGGACCAGGATGGGACCGGGGACTACGCCCTGATCGGCATCCGGGGCAACCTGCTCGTCGTAGGGATCGTGCACGGGCCGGTCGGGGACTCCTGCCGGCATTGGACCCTGGAGTTCCCCTGGGACGGCACGCAGGACGCCCTCTGCTCCCGCGAGGCCAGGATCGACCTGGAGAAGATCGAGGAGGAAGGGTCCCCTGCAAAGCCGGGGATCAACCTCCACGACGACCAGTGCGACGCCTTCCACATCTTCTGGGATCCTGAGCGGCAGGCCTACGACTGGTGGCGGCTGTAGAAGCCCCACTCCACCCCATTCTCGACCCGCCTCCCCACCAGCCGGCACGGCATTTCGGGCAAGCCTCCGAGCTCCTCCCCCCGCGCCAGGGCTCCCAGGAGGGCCTCGGGATCGTGCCGGAACTCCACCGTCTGGGGAGCAGCCTCCTCGCCCGCCGGCCGCGCTCGACGCAGCTCCAGTGAAGCGCGTTCATAGGCCGCGACCTCCTCCAGGTACGGTATTTCGAGACCCTGCCCCGCCCGCTCCAGGATGTAGTCGCAGAAGGCCACGGCCTCCTCCAGATAGTAGAAGCTCACCGGCAGGCGCCTCTTCCAGAATTCTCCCACTTCCCGGATGCGGACCTCGCGGCCGAGCACGGCGCAGGTCAGGGGAATCCACGCCAGGAGCTTGGCCAGCCGGAAACCGACGTGCAGCGTGCGGGTGATATCCAGTCCGCGATCGACCGCCACAGCGAGAAGACGCTCCCGCTCCAGGTCGGACAGCTCCTCGGGGAGGGCCTCGGCCCCGCGCCCGCGCACGCCGTCCCGGAAATCGGGATCGACCACCAAGCGAGCGAGCGCCGACTGGAAGGCCGCAGCGCTCACGCGGTTTTTTCCTCCATCAGTTCCAACGGCGCGGAACGGTACCGGTGCCAGAGCTCCCGCAATCTCAGGAGCTCCCTCTCCAAGCGCTCGCTACCCATCTCCACGAACCAGGAGCCGAGCATCTCGAAGGTGACGCCGCCCAGGTTCGGGCAGCGCGGCAGGGCGTATTCGAGAAGCGACCAGACCGGATCGGGCAGCGGTCCGCAGTGGGCGTCGAGCCACCAGCCCTCGTGCTCCATGCCGCCTGCCACATGGATCTCAACCACGCGGCCCAGGTCCAGCTCGTCCAGGAGCCGGAAGGCATCGGTTTCCCGGCGTGGGTGGTTGCGGCTGTTGCAGTAGACGTTGTGGAGGTCGAGGAGCAGCCCGCAGCCGTTCCTCGCGCACAGGGCGTTGAGGAACTGCGCGTCGCTCATCTCCTCGCCCGGCATCTCGAAGAAATAGACGTTGTTCTCCAGCAGGAACGGCACCGGCAGCCGCCTCTGCACCTCGGCGATCCGGGGCGCCAGCGACTCCAGCGTCTCCTCGTCGCGCGGCAGCGGCATCGTCACTCCGACGTTCATTTCGTCGATTCCGTGCTCGGCCAGGTTGTACGCGAGATGATCGCTGTGCCACGGGAATCCGAACCGTTCGAACCACTTCTCCACCTGGCCCAGATGGTCGCGGTTGAAGCGGTGGGCGGTGCCGATGGACAGTCCGATTCCATGGGGGATCACGGGGCGCCCGCCCGCCCAGCGGCGGAGGAACGCGAGCCCCTCCTCATCGTCTACGTAGCGCGGCGTCTTGCCGGCTCCCAGATCAGTCCACAACAGGTCGGGGACGATTTCGACGTAGTCGAACGTATCCCGCTTCTCCTCGATGTAGGGGCGCAGAGCGGGTTGGTAGGCGAGGCCGATGCCGAGCGATGGGATGCGATCCATTTGTTCCTCCAAAGGCTGAGGCGTGCGGACGGGCTGCGCTCAGAACATGAGGTCTTCGATGACCAGCTTCTCGAGGCCGGACAGGCAGGGGGCACAGCCTTTGATGCCGGGCAGATCCTTGATGGTCAGGACCCGCTCCAGAATGCCTACGACTTCCTTGAAATCGGTTCTCGAATCGAGGGCGAGGCGAAGCTCGCGCACTCCCGCTTCTCCCTTTCTCTTCAACTCGGCCATGAGGGACTCCTTTCGCAAACAGGGGGGTTGAATCAGCTCTCTTCACCAGGCAGCCCGTCCGCTTGCCCACTTTTTCGGGCGAATCGAACCGGGGATTCGTTACACTCGTCGCACTTTGCGCGAACGCCTCCCCGACCCCCTCGAAGGCCGCGACCGACTCGGCCGCTACGAGCTGATTCAGCGGATCGGCACCGGCGGCGCAGCCGTGGTCTACCGGGGACGGGACCCCGAGCGGCAGGCCGACGTCGCCATCAAGGTCTGCACGAGCGCCAATCCGAAGCTCCGCCGGCGCTTCCTGCTCGAAGCCCAGATCGCCGCCGCGCTCCAGCACCCGAACGTCACCCGGGTGCTGGAGCTGGGGTCCGAAGGCGGCTTCCCCTACCTGGTCCAGGAGCTGCTCGAAGGCGAAGACCTGAGCGCCTGCATCAAGCGGCGGGACCCGATGACTCTCCGCGAGCGGGCCGCGGTGCTCCTGCAGATCGCCCGCGGGCTCGCCCATGCCCATTCCCAGGGCGTCCTTCACCGCGACGTCAAGCCGCGCAACGTGCGGATGCTGCCGGACGGCTCGGTCAAGCTCATGGACTTCGGCTTCGCCAAGCTGCTCGACCGCGACCTCAACCTCACGACCAAGGGGGTGGCCATCGGCACGCTCGGCTACGTCTCCCCCGAGCAGTTCCGCGGCGAGCAGGTGGACGCCCGGGCGGACGTCTTCTCCTTCGGCGTCCTGGCCTACGAGCTGCTCACCGGCGTGCGCCCGTTCGCCGGCACCAGCTTCCCGGAGGTCTCCCGCCGGCTTCTGGAAGAGGATCCGCGGCCGATCCACGAGCTCAACCCCGAGTGCGAGCCCCGGCTGTCCGCCCTGATCGCCGCCTGCCTGGTCAAGGACCGGGACCGGCGCCTCGCCGGCTTCGAACCCGTCCTGAAGAAGCTCGAAGCGCTCCAATCCGGCCTGCGATAGACTTTGCCCAAATGACAGACACGATCTACGACACCCTGATCGTCGGCGGCGGGCCGGCCGGGCTCACGGCGGCTCTCCACCTGGCCTGGCACGGCCGCAAGACGCTGGTCCTCGACCGCGTTAGCGGCCCGCTCTTCTTCACCCTGGAACAGCTCCACAACGTTCCCGGCATGCCTCACGTGCGCGGCATCGACATCCAGAAGAGCTTGAAGGAACAGGCCAAGGAAATGGGCGCCGAGATCCGCCACGCCAACATCGTGAAGGCCGAGGGGCAGGATGGGGACTTCCTCCTCACCAGCGAAAAGGGTACGACCTTCCGCGGACGCACGCTGCTCCTCGCGACCGGCGTGGCCCGCTACCATCCGCTCGTGGACGGCGATTACAGTCCCTGCTTTCACTACGCGGGCAAAGGAAACCTTTTCTATTGCTCGGATTGCGAAGCCCCCGAGATCCGGGGCAAGGACACGATCGTGATCGGAGTGGGCTCCACGGACAGCGCGGCAGGAATGGCCCTGGGCCTCTCGCGCTACACCGACCGCTTGCGTGTTCTCGCCACCACCGAGCCGGCCCTGCCCGAGCGCCACGCCGAAAAGCTGAGGGAGAAGGGGATCGAGGTGATCCCTGGAAAGATCCAGCGGCTGGTGGGACGGTTGGAGGGAGAGAACCAGATGCTCACCGGCCTCGAGCTTCAGGATGGCCGCACGCTGAGCGCCGATGCCTTCTTCGTCTCGAGCCCCGCGCTGGGCCGGACGGACCTGGCCCAGCAGCTCGGGATCGAGATGGCCTCGACCGGCCATCACGTGCAGCCGAAGTCGCAGCGGGGGGACACCAACGTCCCGGGCGTCTGGATCGCGGGAGACATCCGCCCGATGACCCAGCAGGTGGCGGTCGCGATGGGCACCGGCAACATCGCGGCGGTGATGATCGATCAATATCTGCGGAAGCAGGACGTGGCGTAACCCCCCTTCAGCAGTTCCCCGCCCGATGGGCGCAGACGTTGTTGAGCAGGCTCGTGAAACGGGAGTCCGGGATGGAGGCGCCCTGCGTCTTCACCGCGGACGAGTTGTTGTAGGTCGAGAGCGCGCCGACCCACTTCACCAGCGCTGGATTGTCGCCGAAATCCTGGATCAGCGGTCCGCCGGCCGAGCCTCCGCGCATGTCGGAGCCGTACAGGACGTTGCTCGGCGCCGCGCTCTTGTGGTCCTTCGCAGTCACCTGGTGGATCTTCTCGCCGTTGTCATGGCTGCTGGAATAGGCGAGCAGATGAGCGTGATTCGGGCGCAGGCGCAGGGTCGCGTAGCCCAGGTAGCCCACCACGTCGCCGATCGTCCGGAGCGCGCCGTCGACGAGCTGGTCCTCGAGCTCGATCAACGCGAAGTCCGAGGCGTGGGGGAGCTTGCCGTTGCCGCTCGTCCAGGTCGACGGCACGGTCAAATACTCCCAGGCCCAGATGCCGAAGGGCGCCGCGCCGTCCCGGTAGGCCGGGACGAACTCGAAGTCGGTGAAGAAGCCCGGGCTCGCAGTGCCGCTGTGGACGCACTGCGCCGCGGTCGCGATGACCCGGTTCCGGATCACCGCCGCCGAGCAGTAGAAGTCCCCCTGGCCGGGGATGGTGAAGTACAGCTTGCCCACCGTGGTGTAGGGATAGGTGCGGTCGGCCGAGCCGGGCACGAGCCGGGAGCTGGTGAAGTAGCCGCCGCCGCTGCCCGACGACGGCGCGGCGATGGAATCGAGGTCTTCTTCGACCCTGACGGCCATCTCGGCCTCGAACAGCCGGTTCGACGAGTCGGCGCGGACTCCGGCAACCGGCGCCCGGCCCGCGGCGGACCGGCCCCCGAGGGAGGACTCCTCTGCCTGCGCGGCGGGGAACGGATCCACGCCGGAATCCACTTCCTGCATGGGCAGCGGACGGGCCGCGGCATACCGCTCCGCCGTCCAGTGCTTCTCCGCCTTCTTGTTGGTGTTCGAAAGGCTCACCGTGCCCGCCATGGCTGTGGCAGGGAGCAGGACCAGCGCGAAGCCGAGCCTCAGGTACGTCGGGAACCGCATGTCACACCCTCCTCGTGGTTGTACGAATAGCTTACTCCAAAGCGGGAGTGGATTAGACTCTCCTCTCGGAGGACGTCCATGGACATCATCTGTCTCGACGAAAAAGGCTGTCTGTACCTCTCCCCGAAGATCGAAGACTGGGAGGCGGTGGCAAAGCACGAGATCACGGTGGTGATCGATCTCGAAGGGGATCTCGACCACTGCATCCCGACCATGCCGAACCATGTGCTCTACATCTACTATCCGATCTACGACGAAGACCTGCCCGACATGCACAAGCTCCAGGCGGTGGCCCGGCTCGGGGCCGCGATGGTGGAAGCCGGCCACAGGGTCCTCTCGCACTGCGGGATGGGCTACAACCGTTCCGCGCTGGTCGCAGGCCTGATCCTCCACCACCTGGGAGTGCCCGGACCGGAAGCCGTCCACCTCCTCCGCGACCGCCGCCCCGGGGCGCTGTTCAACGAGGTTTTCGCGGAGTACCTGCTGGGTCTGTAGTTCCGCTCCGGCGCGATGCCTGCTTGCGGATGACTCCCTTGTACGCTACTCTTGCATCATGAGACGTGCCAATGCCCGTGCGGTAAGCAGCGAGAAGTCCGAGGAGCGCCTGCGAGAAGATCTCCGCAAGTACCTGTCCAGGATGCCTCAACCGGACCTCCCACCGGGAGCCGGCGCCTTTGACAGCGGCCACACCGATACCGCCGAGCGCGCCGAGGAGATCTTGCGAGAGACTGGTTTCGGTCAGGACCGAAACTAAGTGGCCATCGAGATCCCTGCCTAAGCGCTGTTCCAAGCTGAGGCCGGTGTCTCGCTTGACCTCGACGCGGGCTCCCCTTACCGAACGGCGTCTCCCCCGAACGTTTTGGCGTCTCTGCTCTATATAGTGTCCTCACGGTTTTATATAGCGGCACCTCCCGGAACCTATCCGCGACCCTCCTCTATATAAAAAGGCCCCGCCTCTATATAACGATGGCTTCCGGCTATATGTCGGCGTCTCCGGTTTATATAAGACGGCTTCCCCAAACTTATCGGCGTCTTTCCTCTATATAGGGCTGTTACGCCTATATATAGAGGCGGCACAGCTCAAGCTATCGGCGAGAGGCTGACGCGTTCCGGCGCAAGGCTCTTAGGCGATAGAGTCCTTCCATGAAGATGGAGACGACGTGGTTCGCGTTCCGCGGGCAGGAGTTGCTCGTCCGTGTCGAGGAGAGGACGGCGGCGCTGCCGAGCGCGGAAGAGTGGGCGGCGCTCGGGCTTTCCGTGGAGGAGCCGCATCTCGTGGGCGAGCTGCGCGGGAGCGCGGCCTATGCCGTGGGGCTTGATCCGGAGGCGCCGCTTCCGGAAGGGATGGAGGTCCTCGGGCTGCGCAAGCTGTGGGGGCGCCTCGACGAGGAGGCCTGGAAGCTCGCGGGTCGGGCGGTCCAGATCGTGGAGTGGGACCGCAACCACCGGTTCTGCGGAAGGTGCGGCACTCCCACCACCGCCCAGCCCTCCGAACGATCGCGCACGTGCCCGAGCTGCGGGCTCCAGCACTTCCCCCGGCTCTCCCCTGCCGTGATCACGCTCGTGGAGGACGACGATGGCAATGTCCTCCTCGCCCGGTCCCCTCACTTCGTGCCCGGCGTCTACAGCACCATCGCCGGTTTCGTGGAGCCCGGGGAGTCGCTCGAGGAGGCGGTCGCGCGCGAGGTCCGCGAGGAGGTCGGGGTCGAGCTCCGCGACATCCTCTACTTCGGCAGCCAGCCGTGGCCCTTCCCCAATTCCCTCATGATCGGCTTCACGGCCCGCTACGCCGGCGGCGAGGTGCGCATCGATCCCACCGAGATCGAGGACGCCCGCTGGTTCACCCTCGACGACCTGCCCCTCATCCCGCCCCGGCTGAGCATCGCCCGCGCGCTGATCGACGACTATCTTTCCCGCCACGGCCGGGCCGGCACCGGCCGCGAAGCCGTCTGGCGCTGACGGCCCGACTCTGGCAAAATGCCCTCAGCGATTTTGGATCAGACACGGAAAAGATCATGGCTGGCTCGTCCTCAGCGGCGGCCCGGGTGCCGTTCGGCAGGCTCGGAGACGCCGCGCTGCTCAAGCGCTTCGCCACCGCGTTCGGCCTGTCTCCACGGGCCGTGATCGCCGGCCGCGAGGTCCTGGATTCCGTCTACGCCAAGCTGCCAGGACGCTTCCCGCCCCTCTTCGAACAGCTCGTCACCGCCTATGAATGGGAGGAGGAGGTCGACCTCGGTCCGTTCAGGCTGCTCGCCAATCCCATGGAGAAGCCCATGGAGGGGGAGATCGCTGCGTTAGAGGGTGGATTCATCCCCTTCGCAGTCGGGCCGGATGGGGCCATGGTGTGCTTCGATACGGAGCGCCGGCGAATCGACCGGGATTGCCCGATAGTGCAGGCTGGAGAGGAGATCGCTCCCAGCTTCAAGGCTTTGATGGAACGGCTAGCCTGACACTCCGGCCTCTTCCACTTCCGCGACCGGCGCTTTCCTGAGCAGCTCGTCCAGACGCGCACGGGCGGCGGCGGCATCCATCTTTCCCTGGGGGAGATACACCACCATCCAGGCGCGCTGGGTCCCCTCGTGCACCCGCACCCTCTCGCTGTCCGTGATCGGCGTGCTGAAGGCGCCTTGCGAATCTTCCAGCAGCGGCTTGCCTTCCAGGTTGAAGGGGCCTCGCAGCGACTGGACCGTCTCTCCCGGCCGGCCCGCCCGAAGGGTGACCGGCGGCGTAAAGGTCCCGTCGGCCGAGGCGCAGCAGGGTACGGCCAGCTCCACCGAGAGGCAGTTGTTGAGGTCCACGAAGGGGTGGATCACCGGCAGCTCTTCCCCCTTGAGCAGCCTCCTCAGAAGGGCCTCGGAGGACGGCCGGTAGCGGGTCGGATCGCAGCCGGCGGCCCGGAACAGGGCGCGCACTCCGGCCACGACGGGATCGGAGGAGAGACTGTCTCCCTCGAAGTTGGCCCGGGCGACCGCGGCCACCTCCTCGCGCAGACCGGCGAGCGCCTCGTCCTGCCCCGGACGGAGCCGCAGCTTGAGCCACAGCAGCTCCCAGCCGGGCAGCGCGTGCCTCACCTCGAAAGTCATTTCAACGTCACCCGGACGATCGTCCCGTTGTTCCGCAGCTCGACCAGATTCGACTGGATGTCGGTCACCAGAAAGCCCTGATAGCTCTCGCCCTTGGCCAGGACCTTGTCGTTGATCAATGCCACGGGCTGGGACGCCGAGAAGGCAATGCCGTTCAGGCGCAGCGATCCGCCCTCGGGGAGGGGGATCTCGCGGACGTAGGTCCGGATCTCGGGCGTCGGGGTCGGTGCCGGCTCCTCCGGTGTGGGGACCGGAGTCGGAAGTGGCTCCTGTGCGACAGGCTCCGGGGACGGCTCGGGCTCCGGAGCCGGCGGGGCGGGAGTCGGAGCCGCGACTGCAGGCGCCGGCTCGGGCTCGGGAGCCGGCGTCTCCTCCGGTATCTCTTCCTGCACCGTGATCGGCCGCTGGGGCTCGGGGGTGGAAGCCGGCGGGGTGGAAGGAGCTTCGGCGATCCGGGGCTGGGGCTCCGGCGAGCTTCCGCGTCCCAGATACATGCCGACCCCGACTCCGGCGGCCACGCATAGGGCCACGAGCGCGCCGACCAGAGCCGGACTGAGCCCGGAGCGCCTCTTCGATGCCATGGGCGGGAGCACCGGCACGTGGCGGTAGGCCTCGCCCCGTTTCGCCGCATCCTGGTGGGCGGCTTGCTGGCGCGCGCGCCTCAGCGCCTCGTCGATCAGGCTCAAAAGTTCCCCTCCAGCTCGCGGATGGCCCGCCTCACGTGCCGCCACGTCAGGTGGTCGTCCCCTTCCACATAGCCGCAGAGGAGCACCTTGTCGCAGACGGCGTTGACCAGCCGCGGCACGCCGCCCGAGTAGCGGTAGATGCTGCCGAGCGCCCAGCGGTTGAAGCTCGGCCGCCCGTTCGCCCCCACCACCTGGAGGCGATGCTGGATGTATTGCTCCACCTCCCGGCGCGAGAGCGGCGCCAGATGGTAGCGCACCGTGATCCGCTGCCGGAGCTGGCGCAGCCGCGGGTCGTCCAGCTTCTCCCGCAGCTCGGGCTGGCCGAGGAGCACGATCTGCAGCAGCTTGCGCTGGTCGGTCTCCAGGTTCGAAAGCAGGCGGATCTGCTCCAGCAGATCGAAGCTCAGGTCCTGGGCCTCATCGATCAGGAGCACCACGTCGTTGCCTTCGGCGAGCTGGTCCAGAAGGTATTGATTGAGCCTCTGGAGAGCCGTAACGCGATCGTCGGACGGTTCCAATCCGAGCTCGATCAGGATCGAACGCAGAAGCTGATCGCCCGTCAGGAAGGGGTTGAGGATCAGCGCCGTCCGGTACTGTGGCCCAAGCTCTTCCAGCAGGGCGCGGCAGACCGTGGTCTTGCCCGCTCCCACTTCGCCCGTGACCTGAATGAACCCCTTGCGCTCCCGCAATCCGAAGAGGATGTGGTTGTACGCCTCGCGGTGGCGATCGCTGAAGAACAGGAAGCGCGGATCGGGCGTGATGTTGAACGGCGCCTCTTGGAAGCCGTAGAAGTCGTTGTACATCCTAACTTACTCTCTCACAAGCGACTCTCTCACAAGCGCCTCTTTCGCGGCCCGGCTGAGACGCTTGATCCGCAGCTCTTCGCGGAGCGCGTCGCCCCAGGAGCCGATCTCCCGCGACCAGACCAGGGAGACCGGCAGGCGGGACCGAGTGTATCGCGACGCCCGCCCCGCCTGGTGCTGAGCCAGCCTGCGCTCCAGGTCGAGCGCTATCCCGGTGTAGAGAGAGCCGTCCCCGCAGCGGAGGATGTAGAGGTACGCCACTGCGGGGATTTTAGCGGATGACTCCCTCTCCCCCGGCACGGGGGAGAGGGCCGGGGAGAGGGGGGATGGGATCAACCGCTTTACAGAGACTTCAAGTATTCCACCAGGTCCCCCTTCTCCCCTTCCGACAGCCCCAGCTTCAGGAACCCGTCGTAGTGGCTGACGACGTCGAGCAGCGTGGGGAAGCGGCCGTCGTGGTAGAAGCCGCCCTTCGTATGGGTCCAGAGCCCCTTGAGCGGAGTGGTGCGGTAGCGGCCCTCGGGTCCGCGGTCCGCCTGGAAGGCGTCGATCCCGATCTCCTCCGGCTTGTGGAGGTTCCAGCCGGGCTCGGTGAACAGGGGCGCCACGTGGCAGGTCCCGCACTGCGCCTTGCCCGCGAACAGGATCCGGCCGCGGCGCGCCGCTCCGGCGTCGAAGCTTCCCTCGGGGGGAGTCGGCGCGACGAGGGCGAGCTGGTAGAAGTGCAAGTCGGCCAGCTTCGGCGTGATCAGGTCGGGCTCGTTCCTCACGTCCGCGAAGCCGGCGTGGGAGGCCACCGGGTACTTGACGGGGTCGTCGAGGCGGGGATCGTAGAAGGTGCCCTTGCCGTTCATCTCCAGGTTGCCCACGAACGCGTTCCAGTAGGTCACCGACCCCCAGCCTTCATAAGTGTGGAGGTTCACCCCGGCGAGCCCGAAGGCCGGCGGGATCAGCACCGCCGCGGTCTTGCCGTCCGGCCGGAAAGCCTTGCCGTCGAGATTCAGATGGGCGTCGAACCGGCCCGGCCCCCAGCTCTGCAGCACCGTCTTGACGGTGGGCACGTCCACCCCCAGCAGATCGGCCACGGGCTGGAGGTTGGGCACGAGATTGAGGATCGCGCCCACGTTGAGGTCCCGGTTGGCCCAGCCGTCGAGCCGCCGGCCGATGCCCGGCGCCACCGAGTTGTCCACGGTGGAGTGGCAGAAGGCGCAGGTGATCCCCAGGTCGTGGAGCGAGCCGTCCTTCCCCACCTCCGCCTGGACGCCGACCACCGCGTCGAGGGAGAGCAGGGCCGCCGTGGTCGCCGGGTCGTCCAGATCGACCTTGCCCTTCTTGATGGCGCGGATCAGCTCCTGGGGCAGGGCCGCGGAGTCCACCTTGAGCCCCACGGCGAGGGCGGTCCGCGGGGGGACGGTCTGGATGGCTTCGTTGAGACGGAGGGCGCCGGTGAAGAAAGCCTCGCTTCCCAGCGTGTCGTGGCGGAAGGCCTGGCGCCCCCGCTCGATCATCCCCTTGGCGGTGCGCAGGACGGGATCCGCCTTCGCGGGCTCCGGGGCGGAATCCAGGGTGGAACCGTAGGCGACCGCGGCGAGCGCCATGATTCCAAATCCGATGCTCTTTCTCAGTTGCATGACCAACCTCCTCAAGCGAACAGAGTCGCTAGAGGCAGTTTGGTTACAGATTCAGTTTTCGGGGTGCAGGATCACGTGCTGGCGGCCGGTCGCGGGATCGATCCGGACAAGCCCGCCATTCTTCTGGACAAAGAGCTGCGTCCCGATGCTCCCCGTCGGCAGGCTCGGCCAGCCGTCGGGGTACAGCCCTTCGCCGAGCGGACGCAGGGCGCCGCTATCCAGATTCAGGAGGACGGTCCGCCATGCCTTCTCGGACGAGTCCCGTGTGGTCAGTACGACGAGGAGCCCGGGGGCCGGCTGGCCTCCGAGCCGGACACGGCCGCCGGGGAGGTGGAAGCGCTTCAGCTCCGCGCCGCGGCCGTTCAGGACACGCAGCTCGATCCGGTCCTGGCTGCGCCGGGCGATCACCACGCGGCCATCCGGCAGGAAGGAGAGCCCGCTCTGGACTCCCTTCACAAGGATGTCGACCGGGGGCTCTCCGGTCCGCAGGTCCACGATGGCGATCTCCTCGCGGCTCGGCTCGAGCGTCCGGCTTTTGAGGAGGACACTCTGTCCGTCCGGGCTGATCCCCCGGATGGCATTCTCTTTTCCGGGCGACCGGATCTCGCGGACGATCCGGCCCGTGCCCAGGTCGAAGTCCACGACCCGGAGCTCGCCCTCCCCTCCCTGGAGAGGGGCGTTCTTCCGGGTGCCATACCAGCGGAGCGTACGCGAGTCGAGGAAGCGCAGGCGGTCAGCGCTCCACGAGTCCCCGGCCAATACAGGGGTTGCCAGAAGCAGCCGCCCGTTCCCCATCTCCTGAGCGACGATGCGCTCGTCGACGATGCAGGCCATCCTCCTCCCGTCCGGGGAGAGGACGAGGGAGTATGGGAAGTGCTCCGGGAAGCCGATGGGGGTCGCGACCGGCTCCGCTCCCGGACGGCCGAGGTCCAGCCGATGGATCGTCACCGGGAAGTCGCCGCGGCCCGCCATCTCCGTCCAGGCGGCGTGGCGGCCGTCGCTCGAGAAGGCGAAGCCGCCCCAGTCCGTGGCATGCGCCTGCAGCCGGAAGGAGCGGCCCGAGGATGTGTCCAGCAGAAAGAAGGGCTCGAATTCTCCGCGGAGCTTCCCGGTGGAGCCTCCGAGCGCGATCCAATCCCCCGCCGGCGCCGGGACCATTCCCCCGATCGCCACCAGGTCTTCAGGGCTCGCGGCGAGCACCCACTGCGCGTAACCGCCGAAAGCCAGGGCCGAAAGGCCCAGGAGGGTCCAGAGCGGGAGGGAGAGGAGGCGATGCCCGCGCCGCGCGTCGGTGCGGGCCCGCGTCACCTGGACGGCGCTCGCCGCCGCAAAGCAGAGGACGACGATGACGAGCAGTCCGAAATGCGCCATGGTCAGGGCATCGAGCGCCCAGGCGGAGAGCAGGCGCGCCGTGGCGATCCCGACGAGACCCACCAGCAGAGTCCCGGCGAGCAGATCGAGCAGGAGCCAGGGCGAGCGCGACCGCACCATCGTGCTGAAGGCATTGGCGGCCAGCAGCAGGGCCAGCACGGTCATGACCCAGAGGGTAAAGGCCAGCGCGGAATCGCCCCCCCGGCCCAACCCCCACCCCCAGGAGCCGGACGGGTCCAGGCGGTCGCCGAGCAGCAGCGAAGGGAGGAGGACCAGGACTCCGGAGCCGAAGGCGAGGAGAGCGGCGCCGGCCAGCTTCCCCGCCCAGATCGCCCAGCCCGGCAGAGGGCGGGAGAAGTAGAACCCCAGGCGCCGCTCGGACAGATCGCGGGCGAGCACCGTGCTCCCGAGCACCAGGGCCAGGACGTAGCTGACGATCACGGCCAGGGCGATCGCGGTGCCGGAGCGCGCATCCGGCGCCTGGGAGATCCCCATCGGCAGGAACGGCACGGCCAGGGGGATGAGACCCAGAAGAGCCGCGGCCAGCGCCAGCAGCCAGCGCTCGGCAAGCTCCCGCCGGAGAACGGCCGCGAACGCCCTCATTTCGTCCCTTCCTGCCCCACCAGGGAGAGGAAGATCTCCTCCAGCGTCATCGCCGAGACCTCGACGTCCTCCCTCGCGAAAGACTCGTCCCAGCCGGCGACCACCACCTCCGAGCCCCAGGCCCGGGTCGTGACCGACACCGGCTCGAGCGCCTCCAACCCATGCCCGTCTCCCGCGGGGAGACGCAGCCGGCGGAACCGCTCCTTCAGGGTGTCCATCTCCTCGTCCACCAGGAGCCGGCCGCCGCGCAGCACGCCGACCCGGTCCGCGATCCCCTCGACTCCGGCCAGGTCGTGGCTGGTGAGGAAGACCGTCGTGCCCCGGTCGGCGAGGTCCACGATCAGCTCGTCGAAGACGGCGCGGCGGGCAACGGGGTCGAGGCCCAGGGTGGGATCGTCCAGGATGAGCAGCCGCGGGGAGCCCGCCAGGGCCAGGGAGAGGGTCACCTGCCCCTTCTGCCCCTTGGAGAGCTGTCCGAAAGGGAGCCCGGGAGGGACGCCGAAGCGCTCCAGCCGCGCCTCGAAGCCCGCGCCGTCCCAGGAGGGGTAGATGCCGGAGCAGAAGCGGGCGAGCTGCCGGGCATTCATCGAAGGCGGGGCATCGGGCTCCTCCGGCACGACGCCGACCTCGCGGAGCAGCGCGGCCCGCTCGCGCCAGACATCTCCGCCCAGCAGGCGGACGCGCCCCGAGCCCGGACGCTGCTCGCCCAGCAGGCAGCGCACGAGGGAGCTCTTGCCCGCGCCGTTGCGGCCGAGGAGGACGTACACCGAGCCCTCCGGCACCGACAGCGAGACCCGGTCGAGCACGAGCCTCCTGCCATAGCGGACGCTCAGCTCTTCGATGGCGACGAGGTCCATTCCTCTTCTTCCTCCCGTGGGCCCGCGCCAAGGCTGCTCCAAGCGTCCTCCAGCGTCCCCTGGGTCTCCTCGCGGCCGGCACCGAGGGTCACCGCCAGGCTCGCGTACCTCACGGCTCCCTGCAGCAGCCGCTTGCCCCGCTCCCGGGACGACAGCTCGGGCGGCGAGTCGCTCACGTACGTCCCCTCCCCGCGCTTCACCGTGAGCACCCCGGCATCCGTCAGCCGCTGATAGGCCTTGGAGACCGTGGCCGGATTCACCTGCAGATCGCGCGCGAGATCCCGCACCGACGGCACCGGCGCCCCGGTGGCCAGGGCGCCGGACGCGACAAGATGGCGCACGTTCTCCTCGATCTGACGCCAGATCGGCCGGGGATCGGCAGGGTCGATGCGCAGGCTCCGGCTCACTCGGGGTGTATGGTACCAGTAATACAGCGGACCTGGCGACACGCATTGATGGCTATCAATGTTTCGGCATCCTGGCTCCTTTTTGGCTCGATGGTGCACTCATGTCTTGTAGAAGGCGATAGAATTCGACCCCGGATCTCTCATGGTGAGCGGCCGGATCTCAGATCCCGAAGGAGAACCTGTATGTCCCGTAAAGTGCGAATCATGCTGGCGCTGGTGATGCTGACGCTTTTCCTCGGAAGCGGCGCGGCGCACGCGCTCCCTTCGGAAGGCCGCAATGCCGACCGGGGCCCTGGCATGCTGGTCGCAGTGTGGGAGTGGGCGGCTTCGCTGCTGGAGGGCCGGGTTTCGTTCTTCCAAGTGACCGCGGCTGCCGGCGGGACGGTCCAACCTCCTCCGCCTTCGACGCAGGGCACCAGTGGCGGAGATGGCGGCGGCTACATCGATCCAAACGGACAGCACTAGACCCTTCATTTTTCGCTGTGTGATGCGTTCAAGGTAGAATGGTAGGGAAAGCAGCGACTCGGCACGAGGAGACAGACATGGAACGTTCGCCGGACAAGCGGATGGGTGCCTTGGCACGAGTTCTCGCACGGGCTCTCAATGCGGAGAAGGAAGGCACGGCAGAAGGCACGCCAGATCTGGAGGAACCCCAGGTTGCCGGCGGGTCGGTCCTCGAAGACGAGGAATCCATGGATCAGGTGCTCAGGACCGTCCTGAGCCGGACCTCCCGGGTCTCGGGAGAGAAGGCTTCGGCCCCGGCCCAGCTCGCCGAGTTGCTGGCAATGCCCAATCATGAGAGGGAGTCGGCCGTGGCCACGCAGGCGCGGTTCCACACCTACTCCCTCGCTTCGTACACTCTGGAACGTTGCGAGAAGGTGGTCTTCCACGATCCGGCGATGGCCGGGGAGCTGGCCCGCCTCGCACGGACCGTCGCCGGGCAGGCCGACCCCCGGGAGTGCGGCGGCGCCGCGGCCCTGGCCGATCTCGAGGCGTACGCCATGGCCATGGAAGCGAACGCCGCGCGCGTCGGAGGCAACCTGCAGGAGGCGTTCAGCACGTTTCTGCTGTCGCGCCGCACGCAGGACCGGGGAGGAGCGGACCCCGACCTCTCGGCCCGCATCGACCTTCTGGAGGCTTCGCTGCGCCGCGACCTGCGCCAGTTCGCCGCCGCCTTCGAGCTCCTCGACCGGGCGGAGCGGGGCTTCGTGGCCCTCAACGACCGCAACCGGCAGGCACGGGCGATCATCAACCGGGCCAACGTCTTCCTGGTCACGAAGGAGCTGGACCGGGTAGTCGAGAACCTGCGCAAGGCCCTGACCCTGGCCAATGACCCCTGGCTCGCATTGGTGGTGCGCCACAACCTCATCTTCGCCCTGGCCGAATGCGGGAGCGCGCGCGAGGCGGCGGACCTCTTTGAGTCCTCCAGGGATCTGTACCTCCAGTACAACGACCCGCTGACCATCAGCCGCCGCATCTGGGCGGAGGGGCTCATCGCGCGGGAGCTGGACGAGGATCTGGCCCGGGCCGAGCAGCTCCTCACGCAGGCAATGGACCGGCTGACCGAGCACGGCTATGCCTACGACGCGGCTCTTGCCGGGCTCGACCTGGTCATGGTCTACGCCCGCCGTGGGGAGACCGCCGAGGTCTTCCGCGTCGCGTCGGACCTGGTGCGCCTGTTCCAGTCCCGGGACGTCCATCCGGAGGCGCTCGCCGCTCTCAAGGCGGTGCAGCAGGCCGCCGAGCGGCAGACGGTCAACTTCAAGCTCCTCGCCCATGCCGCCGACCGGGTCCGCGTGAACCAGGTCCGCGGTAATCCGGCGAACTAGATCCGGCGAACTAGACCCGGCGAACTAGCCTCTCAACCCCTCTTTCGAGCATCCCTGACACCGGCTCTTTCCGAGCCGGTGTCATTTTTTTCGCCTGTGCGGCAACTTATATAAGGAGGACCTAAGAGTCGGGGAGGGGATTACGGCCATGGCACACCTGACGGAGGAGCAGACGAGGGCCCTCGCCCGCAGGTTTGCGGTCGAGATACAGCACCTGGAGGAATGCCCGGAGTGCAGGTCGCGCCTCCGGGAAGCCGCGGCCGAGGAGGACGGCGGCTATCGCGCCGCCCTGTTCCGGGCAGCCGAGGGCACGCTCCGCAGTCTTCCAAGGGTCCAGGCCGAAAAGGCGGCAGCGCCGCACCTGCTCGCCGAGCTCCTCGCCATGCCCGAGATCGAGAGGGAGACGGCGCTCGCGCTGGATGGCCGGCTCCACAGCTACGCCCTGGCCTCCTACATTCTGACGTGCTGCGAGACGGAGATCCTGCGCGACCCGGACCAGGGCCGGGCGCTCGCCCGGCTCGCCCGTACCGTGACCGAGCAGGTGGACCCCCGGTCCTGCGGCGGCACGGCCGCGCTCGCCGACCTCGAGGCCTACTCCTTCGCCATGGAGGGGGAGGCGCTCCGCGCCTCAGGCGATCCCGAGCAGGCCCTGCGCGCCTTCGCGGAGAGCCGGCTGCACGAGGAGCGCGGCGGGGCCGACCCGGACCTCGCGGCGCGCATCGACCTGCTGGAAGCGGTCCTGCTCCGGGATCTCGGCCAGATGGAGCCGGCCCTCCACCTGCTCGACCGGGCTGCCGAGACGTTCGCGGCGCTCAAGGAGCACGACCAACTCGCCCGCATCCTCGTCCACCGGGCGAGCTTCCTGCGCACGGTGCCCCGGCAATATCCGAGTCATTGAAGATGGAGCCATTAAGCCAGCACCGACCGCACCCGCTCCATGCCCGCGTTGCTGCCGCTGAGGACCACGCCGACCTTCTTCCCCCGGAAGCGGTGATCCTCGCCGGCGGCCAGGATCCCAGCCAGCCCGGCGGCGGCGGCCGGCTCCACGATCACCCGCAGGTGGCGGATGATCAGCCCCATGGCTTCGAGGATCGCCTCGTCGCTCACGGTCGATGCGTCCGCCCGTCTCTGTTCGATCGCCTCACGGATGATCTTGAAGTTGAGGACGCCCGGCTTGGGAGCGGTCAGGCCGTCGGCCACGGTCTGCACCCGCTCCGGCGGCGTCGGCTCCCCTGCCGCCAGCGAGCGGATCAGGCCGTCGGCTCCGAATGGCTGGATGCCATGAACCATTGCAGTCCGGGCCGCCAGGATCGCCCCGGCAAAGAGCCCGCCGCCGGAGGTGGGGACCACCACGGCGTCGAGGTCCGGGACCTCTTCGAGCAGCTCCCAGGTGGCCGTGGCGGCTCCGGCGATGACGAAGGGATCGTCGAACGGATGGACCAGGGTATAGCCGTGCTCGGCGCGGAGCCGGGCGAGCCGCTCGAATGCCTGCGTGGCATTCGTGACCCCTTCCTTCTCGATGCGGGCTCCCATGGCGGCAACCGCGACGAGCTTCTCGGGGACGGCATTCTCAGGCATGACCACCACCAGGCGGGCCCCCGCGGCCCGAGCCGCCCAGGCGGCACCCAGGGCCGCGTTGCCGGCGCTGACCGTGATCAGGCCGGGCGCCAGCTCCTCGGGAGTGAACGAGCGCACCCGGTTCCAGGCGCCCCGCACCTTGAACGAGCCCGTGACCTGGAGCCCCTCGGCCTTGAACCAGAGGCGGGCACCCGCCAGATTGTCGAGCGCTTCCGAGCGGAGGACCGGGGTGCGCGGAAGCACGCCGGCAATCGCTTGCACGGCGGCAGGGATGTTCACTTCCGCTCCAGAAGGGCGACGCCCGCGCCCTTGCCGAAGCCCTTTCGTCCGATCCAGGCGAGGAGCCAGGCCAGGGGCATCTCCCGCTTGAGCCGGCGCGCCTCGTCGAAGACCGGGCGGAACTCGGCCACGTCCCAGCCGTAAGGGCGGAAGAAGTCGGGGCCCTCTTCGGGCGCGAACTCGTAGAGCGAGCTCGCGCCCTCCAGGTGCTCGCCCCAGACTCTATGAAGCCGCTTGCGGAGCGCGGGAGACAGCAGGTCCGTGATCCACCAGCGGAAGCTCGCCGGCCTGTGGAGGTCTTCGGCGAGCGGCGCCACCTGCTCTGGAGTGAGATAGAGCAGCAGCCCCTCCGAGGCGACCAGCACCCGCTCCCCCATCCGCCCGACCCGGTCGAAAAGAGCGCGGCGCGCTTCGGCGTCGGCCAGATCGAGCCGCACCCGCTCCAGCTCGCAGACCGGGCGGTCCCCCGCCAGCTCCCGCTCCTTGTGCGCGAGAAGCTCGGGAAGGTCGACCTCGATCCAGCGGAGGGCGGGAGGCAGAGGGAGGCGGTAGGGGCGGGTGTCGAAGCCGGCCGCGAGGTTCAGCACCACGGTAGCGCCGCCGCGCTGCACCGCTTGCAGGATCAGCTCGTCGAAGACCTGGGTGCGGACGATCAGCGCCCAGGCCATGGCCTGAGCGCGTGGGATGTGGCGCACGATGGCCTCGCCGCGCTCCCCGGCCAGCTTCTTCGCCCAGGGGTCACGGAACAGGGCATCGGGCCGCTCGGTCTCCATTGCCCGGTAGAACGCCACCCAACGGGCCGTGTCCGACACGTTTTCGATCAGCTTGTGCGACATACGGGGCGGGATTGTACCCGGACTCGGCCGCGCCAGATGGAGTCTTAAGCGCCCGGCGAGGCCTCCGGCGCTCTGGACCCGAACTGATCTTCCGTGCGCGGTTTGCCTTTTTGAAGGCCGGAATCAGACCTTCTCCACGATGACATCGTGTGCGTATTGAGCGAGGGCGGCTAGATCGCCAAGGTCCGAGGTGAGCACCGTTCCCCCCGGTTCGGCCAAGGCGACTACGAGCGCATCGACTGCGGAGCCTCGTCGTGCCAGCCTCCGCAACAGCGCAGCTCGCCGTGCCAGCGGTTCGCCGATCTCCTCCACGATGTCGCACGTTTTGAGAAAGCTGTTCGGGAGAGCGTCGCGACCAGGATGCCCCTGCAAACACTCCACCAGAACGATGGAGGGTACAAGGGGCGGCCACAGACCCTCTTCGCGAAACGCCAGGATCAGCGCTGCCGTCTGCTGAGATCGCTCTGCCAGACGGCTGACTCCACCCGAATCGAGAACCAGCACGGCGATCAACCCACCTGACGGGTGGGTCGTCGCGCAAGCCGCCGCGCGACGGCGGAGGCGCGTGTGCGCTGAGCTGCGGTGGGTGGCCCCACCTCAGTGACCAGATCCGCAACGTAGCGGTCGGTTTCGGTGAGCAATTCCAGCCGGCGCAGCTCCGCCCGCACAGCCTTCTGAAGCAGCTCCGAGGCCGGTAGACCACGGGCCTTCACCTGTTGGTACAAATCGTCGGGGAGGTAGACTTGCATGCGGGCCATACGCCTAAGTATACACCCTCGACGCCGGCTACTCCCCGAGCAGCTCCATCACTCTCGGCACCGCCTCCACAATGGGCACGAGCTGCTTCTGCCGGTCGCGCCGTAGCGAGACCTCGACCTTGCCGTCGGCCAGGGACTTGGCTCCCACGACCACCCGCACCGGGAAACCGACGAGGTCCGCGTCCTTGAACTTCACGCCCGGCCGCTCGTCGCGGTCGTCGTAGAGCACCTCGATGCCCTTCTCCAGGAGCTGGCCGTAGATCTGCTCCGCGACCCGGCGCACTTCGCCGTCGTCCGGGTTGAGCGCCGCCAGCAGCACCTCGAACGGAGCGAGCGGGCGCGGCCAGATGATGCCGTCCGCGTCATGGTTCTGCTCGATCGCGGCGGCCACGGTGCGGCCGATCCCGAGACCGTAGCAGCCCATGATCATGGGCCGCTCCTGGCCGTCCTCGTCGGTGAAGTTGCAGCCGAGCTTCTCCGAATACTTGGTGCCGAGCTTGAAGATGTGCCCGACCTCGATGCCGCGGAACAGCTCCAGCGTCCCTTCGCAGCGCGGGCATGGATCGCCGCCGCTCACGAGCAGCAGGTCGGCGAACTCGGAAAGCTCGGCGTCCCGTCCCCAGTTGACGCCCGTGTAGTGCGCGTCGTCCTTGTTGGCTCCGGTCGCGAAGTTGGCCATGCCGCGGACCGTTTCGTCGGCCATGATCCGCAGGCCGGAGAGGCCCACCGGGCCGGCGAAGCCCACCGGCGCCTTGGTGACCTCGCGCACCTTGTCCTCGCTCGCCAGGGCCAGATGCTGGACGTCCAGATGGTTCGTGAGCTTGACCTCGTTGATCTCGCGGTCGCCGCGGATCAGGACCGCCACGAAACCTTTTTCCGTCTCATAGATCAGGGTCTTGACGAGCTGCCGCGGCTCGATGCCGAGGAACTTCGAGACCTCCTCGATCGATTTCTGGCCGGGCGTCGCGACCTCTTTCAGCTCCTGGGGCTCGCGGCCCTCTGCCTTTTCATCAGAGATATTCCGCGTCTCGGCCCTCTCCACGTTCGCGGCATACCCGCACTCGGGACAGCGCACCACGGCGCTCTCGCCGGTGTCGGCCACCACCATGAACTCATGGGAAGCCGAGCCGCCGATGGTGCCGACGTCCGCCTCCACCATCGAGTAATCGAGCTTGCACGCCTCGAAGGTCCGGCAATAAGCATTCCGCATCGATTCATAGGTGATGTTCAGGCTCTCGGGGCTCGCGCCAAAGGAATAGGCGTCCTTCATGATGAACTCGCGGCCACGCATCAATCCGAAGCGCGGACGGATCTCGTCGCGGAACTTGGTCTGGATCTGGTACAGGTTGAACGGGAGCTGGCGGTAGCTCTTCACGTCGCGCCGCACCATGTCGGTGATCACTTCCTCCTCGGTCGGGCCGAAGACGAACTCGCGGTCGTGACGGTCCTTGATACGCAGCAATTCCTTGCCATAGCGCTGCCAGCGGCCGGACTCCTGCCAGAGCTCCGCGGGCTGGATGTTCGGCAGCATCAGCTCGATCGCGCCGGCCGCGTTCATCTCGCGGCGGACGATGTTCATCAATTTCGTGAGGCTCCGCCAGCCGAGCGGCAGGTAATCGTAGATGCCGGCCGCGACCTTCTTGATCATTCCGGCGCGAACCATCAATTGATGGCTGATCACCTCCGCGTCGTTCGGCACTTCGCGGGTTGTAAACAGATAATACTGGCTCCAGCGCATTCGCTCTCCCGTCTCTCTCTATTACTTTCTCTGGCCGCGGCGAGCCCTTTCGATCAGGCGCGTCGAATCCTTCATGCACTCCATCATCTTCTCTTGCAGCGCCTCGCCGCGCTCGCCCACGTTGCGGGCATGGGCGAGCACGGTGCGCGCCCGGTCCTCCTGGCCCGACGCGAGCAGGGCCATGCCCAGGTGCGTCAGCGTCGTGGAGGACGGCCCCAGCTCGCTCGACCGGGCGAGGAAGTCCACCGCCTTGTCGAACTCCTTGCGCTTGTAGTGCACCCAGCCGAGCGCCGCGAGCGGGAACTGCTTGATCTCGTCGGGCGCCAGCTCTACCGACTGGCGGGCGAAATCCAGGGCCTCGTCCAGGTCCTCCTCCATCTCCGCCAGGTTGTACGCCATCTCGTAGTAGGCGATCGACTTGGCAAAATTGGAATTGCCCTCGTCGAGCAGCAGCTTGCCGATACGGTTGCCCTCGCGGTACTTGCCCTGGCTGCGCATCGCCTCGATGAGCGTGGCATAGGCGGTCGCCATGAGCATCTCGCCCGGCTTCAAGTCCAGCACCTTGCGCGTCACCGCCTCGATCTCCTGGTTGCGGTTCAGGTGCAGGCAGAGGAGCGCGTAGGACATCAGCAGCGTCGGGTTGTCCGGTTCGATGGAGAGCGCGCGGCGGTAGCAGGCGTGCGCCTGCTTCAGGTTCTCGCGGGCGAGGAACTCCTCGCCCTTCTTGAACCAGGACTCGGCCTCGCCGCTCACTCCGGGAAGCGGCGAGCCCGCGGCGCCCGAGAGGTAGCGCACCAGATCCTGATACTGCAGCTTCTTGGGATTGAGCCGCTGCGCCTGGCGGAACGACTCGAGCGCCTTGCGCGTCCAGTGGCGGTCGAGATAGGCCAGCCCGAGCAGGTGGTGCGCCTCCTCGAACGCGGGATCGTGGCGCACCGCCTCCTGCAGGTAGTGGACGGCGAGCGAGAGCTTGCCCATCTCGTAGTAGCAGCTCCCGAGCAGGTAGAGGGCCTGCGGCACCGGATCGACCTGCACCGCCCGCTCCAGGAAGAGCACGGCTTTGGCAAGATTCCCCTGGCCGGCGTAGACGGCGCCGAGGCTGAAGTGGGGCAGGAAGCTCTCGGGATAGAGCGCGATGGCGCGCTTCAGATAATCCTCGGCGCGGTCGTGGTCGCCGCGCTCGTAGTAGATGACCCCGCTGTAGACCAGCCCCTCGTAGTGATCGGCCTTGACGTCCAGCACGTGGCTGAAGAAGGTCAGGGCCTGGGCCGTGTCCCCCTCGTTGAAGTGGGTCTCGCCGAGGAAGTAGGCGAGCTCGTAGTTCTCCCGGTCCAGCTTGAAGGCGGACTCCAGGGCGCCGACGGCGCGCTCGATGTCGAAGGCGAACAGGGCGTACTCGGCGTCCTCCAGGTGCTGGAGGAACACCTTGCGCTTCTCGCCGTGGTGGAGCGCGGCTATCCGTTCCTTGATCGAGAGGAAGCGCTCGCGCTTCTCCAGGGCGAGGAGCTGGTAGTCCATCTTGGACTCCCAGAGCTCGCTCCACTCCTCCCAGCCGATGTAGTGCTTCTGCTCCAGCAGCTCGCGCAGAGCCGAGAGGCCGGTCTGGTTGATGAGGATGTTTTTCTCCTGCTTGTGCAGGGCGCCGAGGACCTGGCGAACGGTTTCGGCGGTGCGCTTGACTGCCTCCTCCAGGATCGAGATCCGCTCCAGGAGATGCTCGTCGAACGAGAAGCTCTCCTCCCCGGTGGCCTCCTCGTACTCGTCCTCGTCGCGCAGAGCCCCCGAGACCACCAGCAGCTTCTGATGGCAGCGGACGCAATACTCGTGGTCGTCCCGGTTGGGAGCGCCGCAGACCTGGCAGTACATGCTGCGGTCTTCCGGCCCGTGGCCGGAAGCGAACGCGTCAGGACCCATCGTACGCATAAAATCCCCGGCCGGACTTACGGCCCAAGTAGCCGGCGTCCACCATCTTGACCAGCAGCGGGCAAGGACGGTACTTCGGATCGCCGAAGCCGTCGGAGAGCACCCGCAGGATATCGAGACAGACGTCCAGACCGATCAGGTCGGCCAAGGCCAGCGGACCCATCGGATGGTTCATTCCTAGCTTCATAACCTGGTCGATCGCCTCGGCCTTCCCGACCCCCTCGTAGAGGCAATAGACCGCCTCGTTGATCATCGGCATGAGGACGCGGTTGGAGACGAACCCCGGCGCGTCGTGGACCTCGACCGGCGTCTTGCCCATCCTGCGCGACGCGGCCTCCACGGCGTCGTAGGTCTCCTGATCGGTGGCGAGGCCGCGGATGATCTCCACGAGCTGCATCATGGGCACCGGGTTCATGAAGTGCATACCGATCACCTTGCCGGGCCGCGAAGTGGAGGCAGCGATCTTGGTGATGGAGATCGAGCTGGTGTTGGACGAGAGGATCGTGTGCGGCGGGCAGATACGGTCGAGCTCGGTGAAGACCGAGCGCTTGACCTCCAGCTTCTCGACGACCGCCTCGACTACGAGGTCGGCGCGGTCGAGAGCGGCGAGCTCGCCATGGGAGGAGAGGCGGGAGAGGGCCTGGTCGCGCTCCTCGGCCGCGAGCTTGCCCTTGCTCACCAAGCGCTCCAATCCCTTGCCGATCTGGGAAACGCCGCGCTCCAGCGCCTGGGGCGCCACGTCGACCAGCAGCACGTCATACCCGCTCTGCGCCGCTACCTGGGCGATTCCATGCCCCATGGTGCCCGCGCCGATCACTCCAATCGTCCGAATGGACTCCATCTGATAGACCTATCCTCTCCTGGCCTCAGCCTGGCCGAAGGCTGAGCGTATAAAGTTCGGCGGGTAGGGGTCAAGGAGCGGGTGATGACGTATATCCTGTTAGCCATGAGAGGCTCTCTCCTCCTCCTTTTCCTGCTGCTCCCTGTCTCGGTCCTGGGCCAGGCGGGCCCACCCTCCTCGGCGCCGACGTGAAGCGGCTGACCCGGCGAGGGTGCGCCGCTCCGGGGGAGCGGCTTGGATACCAGGTGGACCTTCTCGGCGCGCTTCGTCAACACGGAGCTGGAGCGTCCGCGCTGGCGGTCCACCCTGAACTACAGCGTGACCCCCAGGCTTCAGGTGGGGATCGAGTACAACCCGGATGCCGGGGAATTGGGCCCGCTCCTCACCTGGTTCCTCCTCACGGAAGCGGACCGCCGCCCGGCCCTGTTCCTGGGCACGAGCTCGGACCGGATCGGGTCGCCCGAGGGGACGCAGTCGTACTATCTGACGGCGGCCAAGCACCATCCCACGTGGCCTGTCTCGGCTTATGCGAGCCTGAACTACTCGGAGTGGGATGGAGCGCTCAATATCCCCTTCGGAGCGCAAGTGGAGCTGGGCCAAGGGCTTTCGTTGCAGCCGATGTACGACGGGCAGCGGTCGCACCTGCTGCTCAACTTCAGCCGTGAACGTTACGGAGTGTCCCTCATCTGGGCCTGGCTCGAAGAGGTGGGCATCTCCTTCAACATGGGGTTTTGAGATGAGAACGCGAGCCGCTCTGTTCCTGATTCTGACCCTGCTAGCTGTTATCGGGCATGCCGCCGAAAAAGCGGCCGACACGCCGAAAGAGGGCCTCTGCCCCGTTTGCAAAGTCCATGAGGGAGAGGCGAAGCCTGAGCCGGTCAAGGCGAGCAGCGTCTACAAGGGGCAGACCTACGGGTTCTGCTCGGAGAAATGCAAGACGGCATTCGACTCCTACCCGGAAGCGTACATCCCCCCTGTCCTGCCCCGGCCGGTTCCCGCTTTCACCGTCAAGACGCTGGATGGCAAGGAGGTCCCGTTCACGTCCTTCGCCTCCGGCAAGCCCGTCCTCCTGGACTTCTGGGCTACGTGGTGCGCTCCCTGCGTCAGTGCCATGCCGGAGCTCCAGAAGCTCCACCAGCGGCACGCCGCCAAGGGCTTCTCCGTCGTGGGCATCTCGATCGACGAGGAGCACCCCAAGGCCAGGAAGTTCGCCCAGAAGAAGAAGCTCGCCTACCCCGTCTACCTGGACGCCACCGCGACCCCCGCCTGGTCCGTCTTCCACGTGCGGGCGATCCCCGCCGTCTTTCTCATCGATGCAGAAGGACGGATCGTCCAGCAGTGGCTGGGGAAGGTGGATATGAAAGAGGTCGAGCAGGCCGTAGCCAGGCTAGTCGGCTGAAGAGAGCGGCGGAGGAAACGCCCTCTCCAACCGCGGCGGGGCGTTCTTCATGTACTCCTCGAGATCGGAGCGGGCGCGGCCGGCGAGCGGATGGTGCGCCTCGCGGTAGCACCGGGCGCGCTGGGCGAGGAACAGGTCTTCCCAGGGAGGGCTCGGCTCGAAAGGCGCCAGGGCCTCGACGCAACCATCTCTCAACAGCCAGGTCAGCGCCAGCCGCTGGCGCAGCCGCGTCTGATCGGCCATGCCCACCGCGAAGGGCTCGGCCAGGGCCTTGAAGATCGTCCTGGCGGCGTCCGGGTCGCGGGTGGCGATCTCGGAAGCGAACTCCAGCACCCGCTCCAGCAACGGGATCGAAGGCCAGGGATTGCGCCGCGCTCCTTCGAACGCAGCCACCAGGTGACGGACCGCCTCCGGCGTGCGATCCGCCTTGTCGTGCCAGATGGCGAGGATCAGGTCGGCATCCACCGGATTCATTTCGCGCATCCGTGCGGCGTGCTCCGGCGCGCGGGGATCTCCTGTCCCGGCCAGGCATTCGGAGGTCAGGAGGAGGTCGGGATAGGTGAACGGAGCCGCGGACTGGGCGAACCAGTGCCCGCAGGCCGACTTCAGATCGACGTCCGAGTACGCCACCCGAGCGAGCCGCCTCGATTCCGCCTCCGGATCCCTCCCCTCTCCATGGATGGAATCTCCCCAGAAGAGGCTGCGCGCCTGGCGCAGCTCGCCCACGAGCCCCCAATCGAGGGAGGCTCCCAGGGGACGGTCCTCTCCACGGGAGCGCACCAGCGACACCAGCTCTTCCACGTGGAAGAGCCCGGACCGGCCCAGGTTGCGGGCGAAGCCGAACTCCAGGATGGGCAGGTCGTCCGTGTTGAGCCGGGCGCGCGGGCGGGCTGCTACGGCCCGAGCCAGCTCCGGAGAGGCGATATAGCCACTGTAGAAACCCTCGACTCCTCCCACCCCCCATGTCCGGAGGAGAGCCTCCCGGTAGGGCGGCTGCCCGGCGCGGGTCCGCACTCTGGCGACATCATGGACGAGCGGCTCCCGGGTGGCGACGAGGAGCAGGTCGCCCGAGTTGATCTCCCAGGTCTCGACCGCGGGAAACACGGAGCTCAGGGTGGCATAGACCGTGGCCACGACCTCCGCGTCCACTTCGTACCCCTGAAGCCACTGGAGGAAGATCCCGCCGGGGCGCAGCCGGTTGCTCGCCGCCTCGTAGAGCTCACGGGTGAAGAGGCTGGCGATACCCGCCCGGTAGGGATTGGACGGCTCGGAGAAGATGACGTCGTACCTTTCCGGGCTGGTCAGGAGGAGCTCGCGGCCGTCCCCGATCGTCAGACGCACCTTGGGATTGCTCAAGGCATTCTGGTTGACCGGCGCGAGCAGCTCGGCCACCCTGACCACCGCGGGCTCCATCTCCACCACGTCCACCCGCTCCATGGACGGCACGGCCGCGAGCCAGCCCGCGGTGCTGCCGGTCCCCAGCCCGATCACCAGGGCGCGGCGGGGATCCGGGTGGAGCATCGACCCGACCAGCCCGCTCATGACCTGCGTGGGCGCATCGGCCCGCGCGCTGCCGTCGGCCTTGCCGTTGACCAGGAAGGCCGTTTCCCGCGTGATGTCGATCGCCACGCTGCTCTCGACCCCGTCCCGTTCCCAGACGACTCCCCGCCGCTGGCTGTTCATGGCATCCCGCAGCTCGTTGGGACCGCTCCAGTCGCCGCTGACCCGGCCCGCGCCGATCGGGCTGTGCCGCCAGAATGCGCTCGGACCCGGGGCTGAAGCTAGGAGCGCGCCGACCAGGGCAAGGCCTACAGGCAGCCTCCAGGAGCCCTTCCGCCGGAGAGAGATCCCAGCCGCCGCCAGGGCGAGGAGGAGGAGCAGACCGACCACCAGGCGCCAGACGCCGGGTGCCGAAAGCAGCGGGAGGAGCCCGAAGCCGCCGGCGATCGAGCCGGCAATGGCTCCAACCGTATTCGCCGCGTAGGTCGTGCCGACCTCCCGGCCGACCCGGCTCCGGCCGGGTCCGAGCAGGGCGATGAGGAGCGGAAACTGGTAGCCCGCCACGATCGCCGCCGGCAGGACGACGATCGCAGTCACCAGGGCCCAACCGAGGACGAGGGGCAGGAAGCCGGCGCCCGCCAAAGGCCGCAGGAGCACGGCCAGAACCGCCAGCCGGTCGCCCAGAGCGAAAGGCAAGGCGAGCGCGAGGGCTTCCAGAGAACAGGTGACGGCAAAGCCCGCGAGCGTGGGGCGAAGCTGGCGAGGCCCCGCGCCATACAGAAGACTGCCGAGCCCGATCCCCAGCAGGGCCATGGCGAGGATCAGCCCGAACGTATAGGAAGAGCCGCCCAGGAGCGGAGACAGCATCCGGTACCAGACGAGCTCCATAAGGAGAAACGCGAAGCCCACCACGCCGGCCGCGAGCGGAACGAAGATCCCCTTCCGGAGCTCCGCCGTCTCCTCGGGAGCTTCCGCCGCGGAAATCCGGGAAAACCAGGCTACGGCGGCGATTGCCAGGTTGAGCAGAGCCGCCGCCCAGATCGTCGTCCGGATGCCGAGGTGCTCCAGCGACCAGAAGGTGGTGACGAGAGCGCCGGCCACCGCGCCGAGCGTGTTCAACGCGTAGAGCAGTCCGGTCCTGCGCCGGCCAGTGTCGGAAGCCTGCTCCACCGCCCGGGCCAGGGCGGGGAGAGTTCCGCCCATCAGGAATGTCGGAATGCCGAGGACGAGGGCGGACAGGGCCAGCCGCACGAGGCTCCCACCACCGCCAAGAGCGAAATAAACTTTCTGAACGAGCGCAACGAGCCAGGGGGAGAGCCCCGCGGCCAGGGCGATCCCGGCCTCCAGGGTACCGTAGAACCGCAGAGGCGAGCGGCGGCGGTCCGCGATCCGGCCCAGTACGAGCCCGCCGAACCCGAGCCCGCCCATGAAGATCGCGAGCACCGCTGCCGACGCCGCGGTCGAGGCCCCGAACACCAGCCGCAGCATGCGCAGCCAGGCGGTCTGGTAGACCAGAGCGCAAAAGCCCGAGCTGAAGAGCAGGAGCGCAACGCGGACCATGCCTCGACGCTAGCACGGAGCCGGCGGAAAGGACCCAAAGGACGAAAAGGACCTCAAGGACAAGAAGCCACGGCTTCCGTCCTTTCGGTCCTTTTAGTCCCTACAACAGCTTCACCACCCGATCCGCCAAACCGCCATCGCCCAGAACAACCGACAGGTTGGCCTTGTCGGTAACCCTCTCCAGCACCTCCAGCTCGCGCAGCCGCATCAAGGTCGGGTTCGACTCATAGAGCCGCGCGGTGTTGGCCTGCGAGCGGATGGCGGCAGTCTCCTCTCTGCGCGTGATGAGGGCGGCCTCCGCGGCCTTCCGGGCTTCCGTCACCCGGTTCAGGATCTCCCTCATCTCGCCCGGCAGGATCACGTCGCGCAGACCCACCGTGCGGACCTCGATGCCCAGCGCCTCGGCCCGGGCACGGACCATCCCCTCCAGCTCGGCCACCACGCCGTCCTTCTCCGACAGCAGCGCGTCGAGCTCGCGGGTGCCAACCACGGCCCGCAGCGCGAGCTGCGCTTGGCGATACAGGGCCTGGGCGTAGCCCTCGACCTCCGTGATCGCCTTCACCGGGTCCGCAACCCGATAGGTGACCACGGCGTTCATCCGCAGCGTCACCTTGTCGGCCGTCATGATCTCCTGGCCGGAGATGTCCACCGACTGCTCGCGCAGGTCGAACTGAACGATCCGCAGATCGCCCTCCCCCCGCCAGAACGCGTGCAGCCCCGGCGGCAGCGACTCGGCCAGCTTGCCGTTCACGAAGACCAGGCCGACCCAGCCGGAAGCAACGGTCGCGGACTCCAGAAGCAGCGTCCCGTTCTCGGCAGCCAGCACCTTGGCCAGCTCCGGATGCTCGAAACGCACCGGCCGCGCATCGATCAGCTCGACGCGGACTTCGTGGAACAGGGTCCAGACCGCGTACAGACCGGGACCGAGCACCGAATCGAGGCGCCCATCGATCCAAACCAGCGCGCGCTCGTGGTCCTTGATATCCAGCACCAGGGCCTGGCCCGCCAGCGCCCCGGACTTCACGATCACTTCCAGGTCGCGGTGGCACAGCCACGGCTGACGGATGGAAACCTTTTCCACCTGCAGGCTGCGCAGCGGCTCCGCCACGAAATGCCGGCCGGGCGCGAGCAACCGCGAGAACGCGCCATCCACGAAGACCAGGCCGCGCTCGTACGTCTCCACCTTGATCAGTCTCACACCCATGCTCCACCTGCCTTTCTCTGTAAGCGGCTTCCGGAGGGCGAAGACACCGCTCCGCCGCACCTCGGGCGCGGGGCGCCGCCCAAGACCGCGCCGACTCCGCCTTCACAAGCGCGTTTTGTCGCGGCCAGGTCGGCGGCGCCGCAGAGCGCCGTCGCATGCTGCCGCCGCAGACTTCGCGGCGGCCGGCGGGTTGCGGAACCCGCCCTCCGGAAAACCTTGCTACCTTGCGTAAGGCGGAGGATTCGAACCTCCGAATGCCAGATTAATGGTCTGGTGCTCTACCTGGCTGAGCTGGTTGAGTCTGCCCCCTTAGAACCCGTTATGCGGAACGCACGCTACCGATCACGCCAGTGAGGCGCGTGCGCCGCCGGAGAAAGGCGGACGTTAAACCCGTTTTAAAACCCCGGAAAAGCAAAAAGGCCTTCCGGGGTTCGACCCCGGAAGGCCGGCATGACGCCGGATGGTTCCGCTCTTCTAGGGCCGATCTCCCTGCACGCCGATCCTGCTGTCAGGTCGACAGAAGTTTTCGAGCAGGTTCGCGGTTGAGATCGTTTGTGGCTTCATGATGGTTTCCTCGTTCAGGGAGAGGGAAGATAGAGGAATCGATTGCGACTGTCAAGGGGGTAAGCAATGATTTTTTTCCGATCACCCCTTCACAGTGAGCAACGGCCAGAGCCGGGCCACGCGGCGCGCTATGCCCGCCTCCTCGACCGTTCCGATCACCGGCGTAATGTCCTTGTAGGCATAGGGAGCCTCCTCCTTGAGCCTGCCGTGATACTGCTCCAACACGTCTCGTCGCCCGCGGACGCTGTTCGATTCCGGATCGATCGGCGTGACCACTCGCAGGGATGCAACTGCGCTCGTGTAAGTCTGCTCGTCCACCTGCCGTGCCTTGCCGCGGGCGAGGAGCCTTCCGGCCCCGTGGCAGGCACTCGCGAGCGCCTCCTCGCTCCCCTCCCCCGCCATCACATAGCTCGACGAGCCCATGGACCCGGGGACGATCACTGGCTGTCCCGTGTAACGGAACAGCCCCTCCGGCTCCGGTCCGAGCGCCGGACAGGCGCCCTTGCGGTGAAGGTAACTGTCAGAATTCGGCCCGGGCTCCCACACGAGATTGTGCGGCGCGTCGTGCACCAGCTGCGCCTCCACCCTGCGGCCGGCGACCTCGGAAAGGGCGCCGAGCGCCATCAATCCGAGCATCAGCCGGTTGCCGAAGGCGAAGTTCGCGGCATTGCGCATGGCGTCGAGATACGCCCGGGCCGCGGCCTGGTGCGGCCCTTCGACAGGGATCACGTAAAACCCGTGCGAAGGCTGCCGGATCTCCCGCGGGAAGATCGATCGGGCGCGCTCGTCGAACCAGCCGCCCACGGCGTGGCCGATCCCTACCGATCCCGAATGCGCCATGATCGCGACCGATTCAGGACGCAAACCCCAGGCGTGCGCCGTCGCGCCGTCGAATACATCCTCGACGGCCTGGATCTCCACGAAGTGATTGCCGCCGCCGACCGATCCAAGATGACAGTCGCGCCCGTCCACCACGCCCGAACCGCGCACGTAGTCTGCGAACCCGAACGTCTCCCGCGCCGGAAGAGATCCTCCGAAATGAACGCGACCGAGGTCCGCCGCCTGCTCGCGCGGCTCGTATCGCCGCCAGATCCCGGAGCGCGCATTGTCGCCATGGGTGTCGAGCAGGCCTGGGAGCCCGTCGCGCAGCAGCGCCTCCCGCTGCCGAGGCGACATGGGGATGTCGCGCTTGCCCTCGAAGAAGCTCGCGCGGAGAGGCGCGGCGAGCCGGTCGAGCTTCGACGCGATCTCCCCGCGCGTGAGATCGGTCACGAGGAGGCGCATCCCGCAGCAGATGTCGTTGCCGACCGCCTTCGGGATCACGAAGCCCCGGGCATCGACGACGGTTCCGATCGGGATTCCGGACCCCCGGTGAAAATCGGGGGTTACGACAATCGAATCGAGGCGGCCGGCGGCGCCGCCCCAGAACACGTGCCCGACGAGAGAATCGAGCGTCTCCTGGAGGGAGACGAGCTCGAGCAGTTGTTCGACAGCCCCGGCTTCGATCGGGATGTCGGAGTTGGCGAAGAGGGTGATCGGTACCCCCTGGGGATTTTCGATCCGGATGCGCGTCGCGTCGATACGGCGCACCACGGCTTCCAGCTTTTGTCTGCGGCCCATGAGATCTCCTGCATCGAAACGAAGACCCGCCGTGGCTCCGCAGAGTGCGGGCACAGGTCGCAGCGATCTAAATTTCGATGGGGACTTTGCAGCGTGAATGGACGGGCCCCGTTGATTTCAACGAGGTCCGGAGACGTGCAAAGGCAGCAGCCAAGGAAAAAGGTAAGCGAAGGCGGGCGGCGTGTCAAGAATCTACTGGCTGGCCCAGATCGTGGACCGTCGACGGCCTAAGCCAGCTCGAACCAGGGTTCCTGGCGTCCGAACTTGGTGGAGAGCGCCGCGCCCATGCCGATCAGGGTGGCGGCGGTCCAGACCCAGATGCCGACGTAGGGGAGGAATTTCACCACTCCCATCACCAGGAGACCGATGGTCGCGGCGTTCAAGGGGCGCATGCGGGGGCGGTGGAAGAGGCGGCGGGCCAGCCAGTCTCCCAGGGCGTAGAAGACCGCCACCATCCCCCAGAGCTTGAGGAGCATCGCCAGGAGGACCACCAGCACCAGCAGCGGCACTCCTACGAGACCTCCCGTGAAGGCACTGAAGAACATGGCAGTCAGCACCAGGGCGAGCACGCCCGTCAGGCCCGTGGCGAAGCTGCGGAAGGGCTCGCGGCGGACGCCGTCCGCCGTTTCCAGGAGCTGGCGGCCGGTCGCGGCGAAGAAGAGCAGGAGGAGCGCCGCCCAGGCGGCGAGGAGCGCGAGCTTCGTGCCCAGCACCAGGGGCGAGGTAAAACCGAGGCCGAAGCTCGGACCCTCCACCAATGTCACCAGGGCCGAGGAGGCCGTGGGATAGGAGACCATCCGCCCCGCGGCGTGCGCTCCGGGGGCGGCCTGGATCGTCCCGCCGAGGACGAAGATGTCGCCTCCCACCTGCGCCTCGGGACCGAGCCGCGCATCTCCGCCCAGCACGACCACGTCCCCTGCCACCCGGCCCGTGACCTCCACCGAGCCTTCCATGGCGGCCACGTCGGAGAGCGCTTCTCCCGCGACGATCACGTCCTTGCCCATCGCGACCATCTGGTTGCGCGTCAGGCTCCCCTTCTCCAGGCGCAGCGCCACCTCCCCGTCCCCGCCCATGGCGGACGGCGGGGAGGCGAGCAGCAACAGGCTCACCAGCAAGGCGTTCACGACGGGAACTTTACGCCAAGGCGAGGCCGTATTACAGAGGGGGGCGGGCTATTGCAGCCGGCGTAAATCGGAGCGCGGCTCGTTTACGCCGACCGCGGTGCGCTTGCGGCGGATCATGGAGACCAGCAGGATGTTCAGGCAGAGCACGAAGACCCCGAACATAGCCAGGCTCATCGGGGAGGAGAGCAATTCCTGGAAGACGAGGCCGAAGCCCTTCCAGCTCGCGCCGAGGAGGCCGGAGCCGGCGAGGACCGTGGCCTGGAACATGCCGAAGATGGCCGAGAGCGCGCCCAGGCCGGCATGTTCGCCGCTCGCCGAGCTGCCGATCACCGCCGTGGCGATCACGCCGAGCAGGATGAACATGGCGGCCGGAAAGCCCCAGGTACGCGGGCCACGCGCCTCCCAGCCCGTGACGGGCAGGGCGGCGAGGATGTCGTCGCGGAAGCCCTCGCGCACCGGCACGCTGGCCTGGAGCAGGAGGCCTTCCAACCCGCGGAGCTCGTCGAGCTCGGAGCGGCAGGCGGAGCAGGTGGCGAGGTGGTCTTCGAGCCGGGCCCGCTCGTTGCGCGCCAGGCGGCCGTCGGCCTCCAGGTTGAGCCATTCTCTGTAGGTAGCGTGATCCGGCTTCATGTTGCCCCCGCTCAATCGCTCAAAAACTCTTGCAATTTATCCTTCAACATTTGCCGTCCCCGGAAGAGCTTGTTTTTCACCGTGCCCAGAGGCATGCCTTTGAGCTGGGCGATCTCTTCGTAGGGGAGCTCGCCGAAATGCCTCAGGAGGATCAGCTCCCGGTATTCCCATGGGAGCGCGTCGATGGCCTCCTGAATGGCGTCTCCCCTCTCCCGGTTACGCAGATCGCCGTACGGTCCGCGCTCCGGGGATGGCAGGTCCCAATCACGACCTTCGCCTTCATCGTCGTCCTGCCGCAGCGAAACCACCTTCAGTCGCCGGCGGCGGATCTGGTCGATCGCGGCGTTCTGGGCGACCCGGAAAAGCCAGGTCGAGAACCGGTACTGCGGATCGTAACGATCGAGCACCTGGTAGACCTTGACGAGAACCTCTTGCGCCAGGTCGTGCGCGTCGTCCACGTTGCGCAGCAGGCGGAACAGATAGTTGACGAGGCGGCCCTGGTATCGGTCGACCAGGTCGCCGAAGCGGTCCCGATCTCCTTCGAGAACCGCTGCAACCAGATCCTCGTCGGTCGGCTGCTCCGTTCCCCGCGTCATGGGTGGATACGCAATGTTCCCGCCAAGGTTTCAGAGAGAAACAGCGGGTCTCATCGGTGGCCGTGCCGGCTCTGCAGCCATCGCCCGAGCAGGAACAGCGCCCCGCCCACGGCACAGATGGCGAGCTCGACACGGACCTGGTTGTAGACCAGCCCGATGAGCAGACCGCTGCCCACCAGGACGAGCGCGAGGAATTGCAGGACCCACGCGAGGCTCGTGAGCATTTGACCTAGGGGGAGGACACCAAGTCGGTCCGGGTGGTGATCAGACCCTGCGCCTGGCCGGTCAGCAACGCCAGGAGGTCTTTTTCGATTCCGTGCGGCGACTCTTCCACGATCCGCCCCACTTCCCGGCCTTCTCTGGAGACGATGAAGGTCGGCACATAGCGGATGTCGTTGTTGGTCACCGGGGCGGACGGCTCTTTCTTCTGCCGGTCCACGGCGATGTAGTGGACCGCGAATGGCACATTTGTTCCTGCCAGGTCGACAGCCTTCCAGAACCGGGGCACTTCGCGCCGGCTGTCGCCGCACCAGGTCCCGAGGAAGATGGCCACTTCCGCGCCGGGCGGCACGGAGGCCAGCGCCTTGGAGGCCTCTGCATCTGGAGTGGACTCGGCTTCGGCCTTTGCCCATTCGGGGGCCGCCTCGATCTTTTCCCGGGTCGTCTCGCCCACGATCACAGGCTTCTCTTCCGGCTTGGCCTGCGCAGTTGAGGCTGTCGTAGAGGTAGCACAGGAGGTGGCAAGGCTGAGGATGGAAGCAAGTACGGCGAGCAGGGCCGGAGGTTTCATGGTTTCACAAGTCTACCTCACGCTCTCGATCCGGTCCCCGGGCACGATGCGGTCGAGCACTTCGTCGCCCGAGACGACCTCTCCGAAGGCGGTGTAGCCGCCGTCGAGGTGGGGCTGCTCGGAGAGGGTGATGAAGAACTGGCTCCCTCCCGTGTCCGGACCCGACAGGGCCATGCCAACCACGCCGCGGCGGTAGCGCAGGCGGTTGATCTCGTCCCGGATGTCGTAGCCGGGGCCGCCGGAGCCGTCGCCGCGGGGGTCTCCCCCCTGGATCACGAAGTCGGCGACCACCCGGTGGAAGACCAGGCCGTCGTAGAAGCCCTGTTCCGCGAGGTTGAGGAAGTTGAGGCAGGTGAGCGGCGCCTGCCGGCAGGCCAGGCGGACTCCGATCGCACCCTTGGAGGTCCGGATCTCCACGGTCCGCGGCTGCCAGGTGCGCTCGATGATCTCCTGGTAGACCTCCGGAGTCTTTCCCGTATTGAGCGGGCCGAGCGGCGGGATGGGGCGCTCCAGCTCTCCGAGGGCGGCGCCCGCCTCTCTTCTCAGGGCGTACCCGCCGCCCGCCTCCCCGGCCGCGGCCTTTTCGAGGAACGCCACGATAGCGCCCCGCTCCAGCGGTTCGCCTTTGGCCCGCGCGGTCAGCGCGCCGAGCGCAGCCAGGGCCTCCTCTTCCACCCCGCCCCGGACCGACGCGGCGAAGCCCGCCTGCAGCCGGTCGAGCGGCAGGACCGGGTGCTCGGCGAGCCAGCCGAAGACGCTGGCGCGGACTCCGGCGTCCGGGTCGGAGAGGAGCCTTGTCGCGATTTCCGCCGATCCGTCTCCGGCCAGGGCCGCTTCGGCCGCCGCTCCCCGGACCTGGGGGGAGGGATCGGAGGTCAGCCGCGCGACGAGGTCCGCGGCGGCCGGGAAGCCGACCCGTCCGGCGGCCTGGGCGGCGTGGGCACGCACGTCGATCTCCTGGGAGGTCAGGGCGGCGGTCGCCAGTTCCAGGGCGCGGGGGTGCTTGCCCGCGGCCAGGGCGAGAACGGCCAGGCCCCGCTCGCGCCCGCTCCCCTCGGTTGCCCGCGAAACGACCGCTTCGGAGAGGGGATCGGCCGTATCCATGGGCCAGGCCGCGACCGCTTCGAGGACGGTCAGGCGCACTCCGGAGTGGGGATCTTCCATCAGAGCCCGGAGGCGGGCACGCCACTCGGACGGAGCCGGCGCCTTGCCTTCGCCGATGAGCCTGGCGGCCGAGCGGAGGGCCTGGACGAGCGGTCCGGGCGCGGGATCGTCGAGGAGCGGCCGGAGTGCCGCGAGGTCGGCGGACTCTCCCACGATGCCAATACCGCGGGCGGCCCAGGCGCGCACCTGGGGGTTGGGATCGGCGAGTAAGCCGCGCAGCGGGGGGAGGCCCTCGGGGAGCGGATCGCGGGCCAGGGCGTAGGCGGCCCGGGCATGGAGCTCGGGGTCGGGCAGGGCGAGCCCGCGCTCCGCGATCCGGACGGTCGCGCCCTCCTTGAAGCGGAAGAGCGGAGGGAAGAGGCGAGCCCAGCGCTCCTGCTCGGGAAGGGGCAGGAGGGCCTGCGCGACGTCGAGCACCGGCGCCTTGAGCTTGCCCAGGGCCTCCACGGCGAGGATGCCCGTCTCGCGGTCGTCGTCCACCACGGCGGAGAGCAGGGCTGGCACGGCCTCGGCGTCTTCCAGCTCTCCGAGCCCGAACGCGGCGGACCGGCGGACGGCGGGCGCGTCGTCCAGAAGAAGCCCCACGAGGGGGGAGCGGCCCTGCTTGTCGGGGATCCGCCCGAGTGCGTCGGCGAGGGCTTCCCGCAATTCCGGCCCCCCGGCGAGCGCCTGCTGGATGACCACGGGCTCGTACTGCTGCCGGTCGACCAGGTAGAGGAGCAGGGCGCGGGTGTTGAGGTCCGGCACGGGCGCCAGCTCGGCGGGAGGAGCGGTGGCGCACCCGGAAAGGACTCCAAGGACGACAAGGACCCCAAGGACATCAAGGACAGAGCGGGATGGGCAGCGCATTTCGGTAGATGGTAGCAAGTCCTTGGTGTCCCTGGGGTCCTTGAGGTCCTTTAAGTCCTTCCGGGCGCTATAGTCTGACCGTGCTCCGATTCCAGAACCTCCGCCGCCGCTTCGGGCGCCTTTCCGTGCTGGAGGGGGTGTCCGGAGAAGTCGCGCCCGGGCAGGCTTTGCTGGTCACCGGGCCGAACGGCTCGGGCAAGAGCACGCTGCTCCGCTGCCTGGCAGGGCTCCTTTTGCCCGAGAAGGGCACCATTGAGTATAGGGAGGACGAAAAGGTGCTCGAAACGGAGGAGCGGCGGCGGCGGGTCGGCTACGTGGCCCCCGACCTGGCGCTCTACTCGGAGCTGACCGTCGCGGAGAACCTGGAGTTCTTCGCGCGCATCCGGCGCACGAGCCCGGCTTGGGGCTTCGAGGTGCTCGAGCGTCTCGGCCTGCCCACCGACCGCATGGGCGGAGCGCTGTCTTCCGGCATGCGGCAGCGGCTGCGCTGGGCCTGGGCCCTGCTCCACCGGCCCCGCCTGCTCCTGCTCGACGAGCCGTTCCAGAACCTGGACGCTGCCGGCGAGCAGGGCACGCGCGAATTGCTTATCGAGCACTTGGACCTGGGCGGCCTCGCCGTCGTGGCAAACCCTGTTTCCCTGGAGATCGACCGCTTTGCAGGGCACCTCGACCTCGGGCGCTGAAACGCTGCTGCCGCTCCGCTTCTCCTGGATGTCGGAGGTAGTGGCCGTGTTCGCCAAGGATTGGCGCTGCGAGTTCCGCACCCGTTATGCCTTGAACACGCTCGCCCTGTTCGCCTTCACTACCATGGTCGTGATGAGCATCAGCCTCGGCCCGATCGGGATCGAGCGGGCCCGCGGGTCCAAGGTGCTGCCGGTGCTGCTCTGGGTCATCCTGCTCTTCTCGGTGTCCGCCGGCCTGCCGCGCGCCTTCGTGCAGGAGGAGGAGAGCCAGACGGCCACGGCCCTGCGCCTCTCCGCCACGCCGTCGGCCCTGTTCTGCGGCAAGCTCCTCTACTGTCTAACTCTGGTCGGGGCGCTCGAGCTGCTGGTCACGCCGGTGTTCGCCACCCTGATGAACCTGGAAATCGCGAGCCCGGCCCTGTTCGTGGGCACGCTCGCCGCGGGCGGGTACGGGCTGGCCGTGGGGAGCACTCTGGTGGCGGCGATCATCGCCCAGGCGCGGACCAAGGGGACGCTGTTCTCGGTGCTGGCCTTCCCGGTCCTGCTGCCCCTGTTGCTGCTCGCGGTCGAGCTGACGTTCAAGGCAGTGGATGGCGGCGGGGGCGGCGTGGCCCTGCCCCAGCTACTTCTATATGATGCTTCGGTCACCGTCGTTGGCCTGATGCTCTTCCCGATGGTGTGGAACCCATGAAGACAATCTCTGCCTGGCTGCTCTGGCTCTGGATCTCCCTGGTGATCCTGGCGGCGTTCTTCTACGCCCCGGGGGCGGCGGAGGGTTTCCAGGCGCCCAAGTCGTACCGGATCCTGTTCTTTCACGTCCCGATGGCCTGGGCCTCCTTCGCCGGCTTCATCTCCGCCGCGGTCTCGAGCTTCCTCTACCTGCGCCGGCGCGACCTGCGGCACGACCGGTCGGCCCAGGTGTCGGTCCAGCTCGGGATTCTGTTCGGCACGCTCGCCACGGTCACCGGCGCCATCTGGGCGCGGATCGAGTGGGGCATCTACTGGAACTGGGACCCGCGCCAGACCTCGATCCTGATCTCGCTGCTCTTCTACGGCGCCTACCTGGCGCTGCGCGGCGCGGTCGAGGACCAGGAAAAGCGGGCCCGGCTGGCGGCCGTCTACGCCATCCTCGGACTGGTCGTGACGCCCTACCTCTATTGGGTCATGCCGCGGGCGCTCGACTCGCTCCATCCCGAGCCGGTGGTCAACGCCGAGGGCAAGCCGCAGATGCAGTCCGAGATCCTGCAGGTCCTCTTGGCGAGCGGCGTCGGCTTCACGGCCCTCTTCTTCTGGCTGCAGGATCTGCAGATCCGGATCCAGGCGCTCGCGGAGCGGAAATCCGCGGCAAGGGAACAAGGTTATGGAACTTAGCGGAGACAATGTCGTCGTCCTCGTCAACCTGATCATCTGGACGGGAATCTTCCTCTGGCTGCTCCGCCTGAGCTGGCGGGTGCGGGTAATTGAGAAAAGTACGGAGAAAGAGCCATGAAAAAGACCCATCGCTACTACCTGCTCGGCGCCGTGCTCCTCCTCGCCTTCGCAGGGTTCTCGCTCTCCGCGTTCAAGGAGACCATGACGCCGTATGTCTCCTACCAGGAGGCGCGCGCGGCCGACCGGGTCGTCCAGGTGATGGGCGCTCTGGAGAAGGGGAGCTCGAAGTACGTCGACACCGAGGACTTCCTCTACTTCACGATCAAGGAGCCCGAGGGCAAGGACACCATCCGGGTGCGCTACAAGGGTCTCAAGCCGGCCAACTTCGAGGATGCCATCAGCATCGTGGCCATCGGCCACTTCGACGAGGGCGACAAGGAGTTCGAGGCGAACAAGCTGCTGGTGAAGTGCCCGAGCAAGTACCAGGGTGCAGAGGTCAAGGAGTACAGCTAGATGGATATGTTGTCGCAGTACTACCTCCCCGGCGCCGTCGCTCTCTGGACCGCGCTGTTCTTCTCCGTCATGTCCATCGTGGGCTACATCTGGGTCGGAGCCGGGGACGGCAGCGCGCTGCGCTTCGCGCGGCGGTCCTATGACTTCTTCGCCGTGGCGATCACGCTTTCCGCGCTGATCCTGGGGCTGCTGCTGATGATGCGGGACTTCCGCATCGAGTACGTCCACCAGTACTCGGGCATGGACCTCCCCGGCCACTATCAGCTCGCCGCGTTCTGGGCGGGCCAGAAGGGGAGCTTCCTCATCTGGCTGCTCTGGGGCACGCTGCTCGGCGTGCTGGTGCGCAAGAGCGCCGGCCGCAACGAGCCGGCGATCATGGGCATCTACACCCTGACCCTGATCGGCCTGCTCTTCATTCTGGTGCGGGAGAACCCCTTCGTCATGCTGAAGGAGACCCCGCTGGACGGCCAGGGGCTCAACCCGCTCCTCCAGGACGACTGGATGGTCATCCATCCGCCGATCATGTTCATCGGCTACGCCGCGAGCGCGATCCCGTTCGCCTTCGCCATGGCGTCGCTCTTCCGCCGGGACTACGACGACTGGGCGGCGCGCGCGTTCCCCTGGGCGCTGGGCGGCTTCCTGGTGCTGGGCTGCGCGATCCTGATGGGCGGCTACTGGGCCTACAAGACCCTGGGCTGGGGCGGCTACTGGGGCTGGGACCCGGTGGAGAACGCCTCGCTCATCCCCTGGCTTTTCGGCACGGTGCTGATCCACGGCCTGCACATGGAGCGCACCAAGGGGAGATACCGCCGGGCCAACTACGTGCTGGCCGCGCTGGTCTACCTGTCGGTGCTCTACGGCACTTTCCTGACCCGCTCGGGCGTGCTCGCCGATTTCTCGGTGCACAGCTTCGTGGATCTCGGCATCTCGGGCTGGCTGATCGCGCTGATGGGCACCTTCGTCGCTCTCGCGGTCTGGCTGCTGGCCACCCGGCTGCGCCAGGTCCCGACGAAGCCGAACGAGGACCCGCTCCTCTCCCGCGGCACGTTCATGGTGCTGTCGACGATCACGGTGCTGGTCTGTGCCGTGGTCATCACCTTCGGCACGTCCGCGCCGCTCATCACCCGCTGGTTCCTGGAGAACCCGGCCCAGGTGGGACCTACCTGGTACAACAAGGTGAACCTGCCGATCGCCCTGCTGATCGCGCTGCTGCTTGCCCTGGTTCCATACCTGACCTGGCGCGGCGACGATCCCAAGGCGATGCTGCGCAAGCTGATCGTGCCGGGGCTCTTCGCCCTGGCGGTGACGGCGGCCGCGGCCGCCTGGCAGGTGCGCGATCCCTTCCATCTGCTGTTCGTGTTCCTGGCCTCGCTGGCCCTGGCCACGAACATCCACAAGACCGTGACCCGCGCGCGCGCCGCGGGGGTCGCGGCGGCCGGCGGTTACCTGGCGCACGTGGGCGTAGGGGTGATCCTGCTGGGCTTCCTGGCTTCGTCGGCCTACGACGAGAGCACCAAGATCACGCTGCAGATGGGCACGCCCAAGAAGCTGGGCGACACGACTCTCACCTTCACCAAGTTCATCCCGCGCGTCGGGCGTGAGAAGGAGAAGATGGAGATCCTGGTGACGCAGCCCGGCCGCAAGCCGTTCTTCGTCTACCCGAAGCTGTTCATGAACGACCGCACCCGGCAGGTCATGGCGAACCCGGACATCCGGAGCACCCCGTTCCAGGACCTGTACGTGTCGCCCATCGACTTCGATCCCGGCCAGCCGCAGGTGCAGCTCGCCAAGGGGGAGAGCGGCCAGATCGGCGGCATGGACATCCGCTTCGTAGGCTTCGACCTGAACGCGCAGGGGAACGCCATGGCGCAGATGGCGGCCGGCGGGATGGTGACGATCGGCACGGAGATCGAAGTCACCCGCAACGGCAAGCCGACCACGCTCAAGCCGATCTACCGGCTGAACCCGGCGAACGGAGCGGTGGACACGCCGCCCATGGAGCTGCCCGGCGGCGGCGCGATCTTCGTTTCGGGGATCAACGCGTCGGACGGCGCGGTGCAGTTCCAGGTGACCGGGATCTCGAACCCGGCGAAGCTGTCCATCGACGTGACCCGCAAGCCGCTGATCCAGCTCGTCTGGTACGGCCTCTATATCGTGCTGCTCGGCGGCGCCGTGGCCACGTTCAACCGCCTGTGGCAGGTGCGGCGGCGGGAAGCGGTACTGGCGCAGGTGCAGGAGTAAGGAAGACCCCCTCCCCAACCCTCCCCCGCTACGCGGGAGAGGGGGTCCCCCACCCACCCAGAAGATCGCATCCGGCTCCCTCTCCCGCGCAGCGGGGGAGGGCTGGGGAGGGGGCCTCTTACGCCCCCACCGCCAACCGATCCGCCAGCGACCCCGGCAGCCCCGCCTTGCGGATGCGCCGCTGGGCTTCGGCGATCGGGTAGTCGATCCGGTGCCAGCGGACGATCCGGCGCTCGCTGTCGTAGGTCATGTACGAGGCCCGGGGATCGCGGTCCCGCGGCTGACCGATGGAGCCCGGGTTGACCAGGTAACGGCCTTCCGGGTGCAGATGCAGCGTGCCCGTGGTGCCGCGCAGCGCCCTCACCCCGAGCGCCCTCCCCTCCAGCGAGAAGACCGAGGGGATGTGGGTGTGGCCGAAGAAGGTCACCGGCACCGGGAACGAGGAGAAGATCTCCCAGGCGTCCACATCGGAAAACACGTAGGTGTCCTCGTCGAGCGGCGAGCCGTGGCAGATCGCCAGGCCCTCTTCGATCCGGATCGGCCCCTGGGGCAGGTCGCGGACATAGCGCATGTTGGCCGGGGTGAGGCGGGTGGTCGTCCACTGCGCCGCGGTCAGCGCGGTCTGGTTGAAATTGGAACCGCTGTCGATCCCCGTCACGACCTTGTCGTGGTTGCCCCGGACCGTGTGCAGCCGGGGACCCAGCTCGCGCACCGCCTCCACCACCTGGTTCGGCGCGCCGCCGTAGCCGACCAGGTCCCCCAACACCAGCACCGCGTCGAAGCGCTTGCGCCGGGCCCGGCGCAGGACGACCTCGAAGGCGTCCCAGTTGGCGTGCATGTCCGACAGGATCAGGTAACGCAACGTCCTCCCCCAATCAAACTATCTTCAACAGAAGGTCAATCCTCGCGGCGATCTCTTCGGCCTGCTCGGCCGGGCCCACATCCACCGCCAAGTCCGCCTGCCGGTAGGCCGGCAGCCGCTCGCGGTAGAGGGCCAGGGCCTGGATCTCGTCCCGGAAGAGCGGCCGGTCCCGCTTCCCCAGCGCCCCGATCCGCGAGACGATCGTGGCGAACGGCGGGTTCAGCCAGACCGAGACGCCATTCGCCGCAATCCAGCGGGCATTCGCCTCGAACGTCACCGTGCCGCCGCCGGTCGCCACCACCGCGTCCGGCAGCTCTCCGGTCCCCCGGAGCGCCTCCTGCTCCAGGCTGCGGAACGCCGGCTCGCCCAGGCGCTCGAAGATCTCCCGCACCGTCATCCCCGCCCGCTGCTCGACCTCCGAGTCGAGGTCCACGAACGGCACTCCGAGCCGCTCCGCCAGCTTGCGTCCGGCCGCGGTCTTGCCCGACCCCATGAAACCGGTCAGATAGACGCGCACGCCAGTATCCGGGCCCTGAGCCGCCGGCAGTTCGCCCCGACATCTCCGCGGCAGACCGCCCCGATCACGGCCGCGGTATCAGCCCCGGCGGCGATCACCTCGGCTACATTGCCTGCATCGATCCCGCCGATCGCCACCAGCGGCTTGGCGGTCAACTCGCGCGCCCGGCGCAGAAAGTCCAATCCCACCACCGGGTCGGGGCTCGCCTTGCCCGTCGTGGAGAAGACCGGCCCGACCGCGATCACATCCACCTCGGGATCGGCGTCCGCGGCGAGGAGCTGCTCCTCATCATGTGTGGAAAGACCGATCCACATTTCGTCGCCCACCACCCGCCGGGCGGCTTCGGGAGGCAGGTCCGTCTGCCCGACGTGCAGGCCGGCCACCGGAAAGAGGGCCGCGACATCGGCCCGGTCATCCACCCAGAGCCGGACGCTGCTTCCTTCGAGGGCACGGCAGCACAGCTCCATCTGCCGGCAAAGCTCGCCGCCGGAGAGCTGCTTGGCCCGCACCTGGATCCACTGGATGCCAGCCTCCGCCATGCCGCGGACGGCCGCGGGGAGCGGAGTCGGGTGCAGGGCCTCGACGTCGGCGATCGCGTAGATTCTACCCGAAGGCCCGGCGGGGGCTCTCATTTGCTCCGCTGAAGGAAGCGCTCCATGAAGCGGGTGGAGAACCGGCCCGCCGCGAACTCCGGGTCGCGCAGGATGCGCCGGTGGAGCGGGATCGACGTCTGGATGCCCTCGACCACGAAGAAGTCGAGCGCCCGCGACATGCGGGCGATGGCCTCCTCCCGCGTGCGGTCGTGGACGATCAGCTTGGCCACCAGCGAATCGTAGTACGGCGGGATGACGTAGTCCTCGTAGCCGTGGGTGTCGACCCGCGTGCCGGGTCCGCCGGGGAGATGGAAGGTCTTGAGCTTGCCCGGGCTCGGCGCGAAGGTGTCGGGGTTCTCGGCGTTGACCCGGCACTCGATGGCGTGGCCGCGCGGCTTGAGCCCGCTGGGGATCCCGAGGTGCTCCCCCGCCGCCACCTGGATCTGCAGCTTCACCAGGTCGATGCCGGTCACCATCTCGGTCACCGGGTGCTCGACCTGGATGCGGGTGTTCATCTCCATGAAGTAGAAGCGGCCGTCGCTGTCGAGCAGGAACTCGATGGTGCCGGCGTTCTCGTAGCGCACCGCCGCGCAGAGCGCCACGGCGGCGGCGCCCATCTGCTCCCGCAGCTCGGGGGTGAGGGCGGGCGACGGCGCCTCCTCGATCAGCTTCTGGTGGCGGCGCTGGATCGAGCACTCGCGCTCGCCCAGGTGGATGACCTTGCCGTGATGGTCGCCGAAGACCTGGAACTCGATGTGCCGCGGCTCGACCAGGTACTTCTCCAGGTAGATCGAGCCGTCGCCGAACGCCTTCTCCGCCTCATTGTGGGCGGTAGAGAACTGGCTGGCGATCTCCCCCTCGGAGTAGACGATCCGCATGCCGCGTCCGCCGCCCCCGGCCGAGGCCTTGAGGATCACCGGGTAGCCGACCTCGGCGGCGAAGCGGCGGGCGTCGTCGGCATCCTGGAGCGGCTCCTCGCTGCCGGGCAGCACGGGCACGCCCGCCGCGGCCGCGGTCTGCCGCGCCTTGGCCTTGTCGCCCATCAGGCGGATGACCTCGGGCCGCGGCCCGATCCAGCCGATCCGGCACTCCTCGAGCACCTCGGCGAAGTGGGCGTTCTCGGCCAGGAAGCCGTAGCCGGGATGGATCGCGTCGGCGCCCGTGATCTCGGCCGCCGAGAGGATGGCCGAGATGTTCAGGTAGCTCAGCTTCGACGGCGGCGGGCCGATGCAGATGTCCTCGTCGGCGTAGGTGACGTGCAGGCTGTCGCGGTCCGCCGTGCTGTGCACGGCCACCGTCTGGATGCCGAGCTCGCGGCAGGCCTGGATGATGCGGAGCGCGATCTCGCCCCGGTTGGCGATCAGAATCTTCTTGAACATCGGGGCTCTAGTCGGCCCGGATGGCGAAGAGCGGCTCGCCATATTCGACGGCCTGGGCGTTCTGCGGGTAGACCTGCGCGACTACGCCGTCCGTGTCCGACTCGATCTCGTTCATCAGCTTCATCGCTTCGATGATGCAGAGGACCTGCCCCTTCTTGACCCGGGAGCCGACCTCGACGAATGGATCGGAGTCCGGCGAGGCCGCGCGGTAGAAGGTGCCGACGATGGGCGAGGTGACGATGTGCGCTCCGGCGTCGGCGGCAGCCGGCGCTTCCGGCGCCGGCGCCGCAACGGGGGTGGCAGGCACGGACGCCGCCGGCGAGGCGAAGGACGCCTCGGCGGCCGGAGCGGCCTGGACGGCCGGTTGCGCCTGGGGTTGGCCTTCCACCTTCAGGCGAAAGCCCGAGCGCTCGATTTCCAGCCCCTGAAGCCGGCGCTGCGCGACCAGCTCGATGAGCTCCTTGATCTGTTCAAACGTCAGCAAGACCCAGCCCCCCTCAGGAAAGCTCTTCCTCCAGGAGCAGACGCGCTCGCCGGAGCTCGAACCGGGCGCGGCCGTAGTTTCCCTCCGGGCCCAGGACGAGGAGCAGATAATAATCCGGGGTGACGGTGCTGACCATCAGGGTCACCCTCTCGGTAGTCACGGAGAGCTGCTGGACGTCCCCGGCCTCCAGCTCGCGGTGGTTGGCCGAAATGGCGCGCGCCTGGGAGACCATCTCGGCGCCGAGCGCCTCCAGGTCGATCTCCCGGTCGGAGGTCACCGACTCGACCGGCATGCCGTCACGGGCCACGAGCGAGAGGGCGAGCGCGCCGTCGATCCGGCCGCTGATCTGGCTCAGCAGCTCATGAAACATTGCTACTCCCCCGGAGGCGGCTCCCCCGGATGCGTTCCAGATAACGGCTCAGCAGGAAGACCTTGCGCGCGGTTGTTCCGCCAGTCATGCCTCCGGGCCGGAAGCCCGCGAGCAGGCTGTTCGCGTCCAGCGCGACGGCTTGGGGTACGGATTGGCGCGTCTCCTCGATCCGTTCGAGGCCGGCGAGGGCCGCTCCATGCTCCGGCTCTCTCTCCAGGACCTCGCGGAAGATCCGCTCCGCCTCGTCGGCGTGCCCCTGGCGGAGGTAGATCTCGCCGAGCGTGGCAGTGGCGGCCGGCTCTGCCGCCTGGACCGGAGCCGGCTCCGGCTCATCGGCCCAGAGATCCTCGACCGGCTCCTCCACCGGAGCGGCGGGAGGCGGAAGGGGCGCCAGATCCTCGAAGACGGGAGCCGGCTCGTACGCCTCGGCTTCCGGCACCACCGGGATGTCTTCCAACCAGGAAGCGTCCTCGACGGGTTCGGAGATCCCCGGCTCCTCGAAGCGCATCACCGTGAAATCGGACTCGGCCGGGAGCGGCGGCTCCTCGGGCATCGCGGTCGGCGGCGCGAAGGCGGCCAGCCCCGGGGGCTCGGTCGGGAACGGGACCTCCGACGGGAGCATCGGCGTCACGCCAACCTCGAAGATGCCCTCGGAAGCCAGGCTCGTCAGGTAGCGCTCGCGGCTGGAGTGGGAGACGAGGCCCGGGAAGAGGTCGCCCTCGGACTCTTCAACCACCTCTTCCTCAACCACCTCTTCCGGTTCGGGGGCTGGCGCCGAAGCTTCCAGAGCGAAGACGTCCCCGGCCGGCTGCCGGCGGACTTCGCCGAGGTCGAAGATGTCGTTCTCGGGAACCCTTTCCCTTTCCTTGGGACGGTCCATCAGCTTGATCTGCCGGCGCAGGTCGCCGATCTCGGGGTCGCCGTCGTTGAGCAGGCTGTAGAGATCGAGGCGCTCGCGGGCGCGGGCAGGGTCGCCCGTCTCCAGGTAGGCGCGCACCAGCAGCTTGTTGGCCACCATCTGGGTGGCGTCCTGCTTGACCACCCGCTCCAGCACCGAGCGCGAGGCGTCGGCCTCGCCCAGCTCGAGATGGCAGCGCCCCTTGGCCACGAGGGCAGAGAGGTAGCCCGGGTGCTCCTGGAGCCCCCGGTCGAGCACGGCGAGCGCCTCCTGCATGCGGCCCTGGTGGCGGTACTCCTCCGCGAGCTGGAGGAAGATGCGGGAGCTCGGATCGGACTCCCAGCGCGCCTTGAGCTGGGCGAGCCGGTCGGGCATCGAACCGTCCGTCATGCGTTCGCACCCGGGGCGGAGCGGTAGGTTTTGGGATCGTTGGTCAAAGCGGCTGCATTATAGCAGCGGGCCCCCCGCGGCCAAACTTTGGCCGCGGGGGGCTTGCCAAGGGAGATCACTGGATGTCGATCGTGGTCTCGTCGAAGATCAGCGTGCCGTCGCCGGCCGGGGTGCTCACCTCGACAGTGACCTCGTCGACGCCGGCCGGCAGGTCCTGCGGCTCCAGCGTCAGCGTGTTCGTGGCCACCCCCGAGGTGTCGGTGAAGACGACGCCGGTGAACTCCAGGTCGCCCCGCGTGGCCTCGAAGGTGACCGGCGCGCCCTGCAGCGGCTGGCCCTGGGAGTTCGTCACGAACGCCGTGAGCGTGACCTCGCCGCCAGCCCGCGGCAGGGTCCCCGGGTTGGCCTGGACGCTGATGTCCGTCGCGGCCTCGCGGATGGTCACGGTGGAGGTCGCCGCGTCGCTCGCTCCGACGATGGCGGTGACCGTGGCGGTCCCGGACTGGCTCCCGGCGTTGAGCGTCGCGGTGGCGGTGCCGTCGGCGCGGGTGGTCGGCCGGTTCGGCGAGAGCGTCCCCAGGGAGGAGGTGAGGATCACGGGCTGGCCCGCGGCCACCGGGGAGCCGTCCGAGTTGCGCGCGATCACCGTCACGGTGGCGGTGCCCTCCACCGGGATCGTGCTCGGGTTCACCGACACCAGGACGAGCGGCTTGGTCTCGGCGGACTCGCCGATCTGGATCGTGGTCTCCACGGTGGCATCGGCCGTGGCAGCCGTGATCTTGGCGGCTCCCGAGCGCCCGTCGCCGCGCAGGGTGGCGGTGGCCTTGCCGGTGCTGTCGACCTCCACGATGGACGGCGAGAGCGTGCCCCGGTCCGTGGTCAGCCGGATCTCCGTCCCCGGGTTGAGCGGGTTGCCGTCCGGCTTGCGGCCGATCACGGTGATGGTGGAGGTGCCGTTCAAGCCAATCTTGGAAGGATTGGCGCTGAGGCTCAGGACCGAACCCGCCGGCGCGACCGGCGAGGCTTTATCGCAGCCCAGGGCCGCGGCGAGGAGACAGAGAAGGGCTAGGGGGAGGACTGCATGTTTCATAGCAATGGAGTATACGAACCGGGACGGCTGCCCGTCCAGGCAACCAGCCTACTTCGGCTTCGCGTACAGGCCCTCGTGGTGGGAACGGCCCTTGCGGACGACTTCGAGCAGACCGTCGGCGGCCCAGCGGCGCAGGGTGGTGGCGGCGCTCCGCGGATCGATCTCCTGGCGCAGCCGCGGTCCCCAGAGCCCTTCGATCTCGGCGATCAGCGACGTGGCGCCGAAGGCCTCGCCGGGCTCCTTCGCCTCGATCATCCGCTCCAGCAGATCGGCGATCCAGTGACCCTTGCCGCGCGTGACCTTCTCCGGCAGCGCGGCCGAGGGCAGGGGCGGCCCCGGCTTGACGTCCGCAATCAGCTCCGTCACCGCCGTCGAGACCGCCTTCAGCGCCTCGAGCTGCCCGGCTGCCTTCCGGTGCTCGGCCTCGTGCAGAACCCGCTGCTGCGCGTGCGCGGCCTCCTCCCTCGCGTGCGCCTCCTCGCGCTCCCTGTGAAAGGCGATCTTCGTCTCCAGGCGGGCGATCATCTCGGCAACGTTCATTCGGCGACAATAACAGATTTCTTGTCGCGTATCGAGACTGTTGGCGACATTTCAAGTTTCGTTGTCGCAAAACAGACCTGTAGGCGACAAGAAAACCCTTAGTGTCGCGCAGGACTTTTTTTGGCGACAACCTATAGTTGAATGCCGCAGACTTTTTCGTTTGGCGACATCGGATAGTTTAATGTCGCGTACATCTTTTCGATGTCGCAGAGGACGATCCGTTGTCGCCTAAACGAAAAGGCGGCTGCCCATTCAGGCAGCCGCCTCTTCAGGAACCAGCCTGGCGGACTACGACGACTCGCTGTTGTCCGTCGGACCGGTGCACTGCGGGTCCGCTCCGTCGATGAACGTGTCGCCGTCGTTGTCGAAGCCGTCGTTGCACTGCACCGTCGGCGGCGGCGGGGGCGTCGACGTATCGCCGGTGCAGGTCGTGTTCTGCGGGCTCACCGTGAAGGCATTGCTGAGCGTCGCCACGCAGCCGGTGCCGTCCAGGTTGCGCACGGTCACCGAGATCGCGGTGGCCGTGTTGCGCGTGCCCCCCGCGATGCCGTCGCCGTTGCCGTCGCACGGCTCGGTGTTGAAGGTGAAGGTGTTCGACGGCGTGGGCACCTTGACCGTGATCGCCGTCGACGACTTGCTGACGATCGCGGCCGCGGAGCCGGTGCTCGGGTCGCCGAACAGCACCTGGACGTTGGAGCTGAAGTTCTGCCCCGTCAAGGTGACGTTCGAACCGATGCTGCCGCTCTGCGGGCTGACCCCGAAGACCTGAGGCAGCGGCACGGAGTAGTTGAAGCTCAGGTTGGCGGTGGCGCCGTCGCCCGTGTCGATGTTGGTCACCGCGATGCCGTTGGCCACGACGATGCCGTTGGCCGGGCAGGTCGAGAGCGGGACGCCGCTAGTGATGAAGACGATCTCGGTGCCGGTCACCGAGACCGGCGTCTGCCCGACGCCGCCCAGGGCGACCGCGACCGGCTCGTCGAAGCCCTGGCCGAAGATGGTCACCCGCGTGCCGCCGGTGTACGGACCGGAGCCCGGACCCATGGAGGTGATGATGACCTTGTTGCCGTACTTGAAGGCGTTGGTGGTCACCGTGGCGAAGCCGGTGTTCAGGTTCCTCACCAGGATGTTCACGAGCTGGTTGACGTTGTTCTGCCCGAACCCCGAAGCGGTCGGGGAGAGCACGACGAGCCGGTTGGGCGACGTCTCCAGGACCGTGGCTTCGATGCCGTTGAAGCTGTTCCTGTCGCCGGAGCCGAAGAGCACCTGCACCGGCGCCTGGAAGCCCTCGCCCACGATCGTGACGCGGGTGCCGCCGTCGTTGGTGCCGGCATTGGGCGTCACCGACAGGACCGCCGGCTGCTGCACCGTGCCGCCGAGCGAGTAGGTGAAGCCGGCGGGCAGCGAGTCCGTGGCCGTGCCCGTCGCCTCGTTGTAGTTGATCGTCACCGCGACGGTCACCGGCACCGACTGGCCGACGGGGACGTCGACTCCCGCGGCGGCGGCCGGCGGCACCAGGACCCGGATGCGGGTCGGCGTCACCGAGCGCACCTGCGCCGCGGCGCCGTTGAACGTCACCCGCACAGGGTTGTCGAAACCGCCGCCGAGGATCGAGACCTCCTCGCCTCCCTGGGGAGTGCCGACCGACGGGGTCACCGCCGAGATGTAGAAGGTCCCGGCCTGGCCGATCGCGACGTTGGCCGCGCCGGCGCTGGGGCCCACGACCGCCCGGACCGTGGCGGTCCCCACCTGGTCATCGGCGAAGAGCACGGTCTGCGCCCTGCCGTTGACCAGCTGGAGCGTGACTTCCTTCGTGCCGCTGCCGAAGGCGCCGAAGCTGCCGATGTTCGTCGTGACCGTCACCGGCGTCAGGTTGGGCGGCGGCTGCCCGTTGTCGGTGCGGCGCACGTCGACCGTGATGGTGCTGCCGCTGCCGACACCGGCCGTGAGCTGCCCGGGGCTCGGGGTCACGGTGATGGCGTAGGTCGTGACCGGCACCGGCAGCACTGTCACGGTCGACGTGCGCCGCACCGACACCGGGCAACCGCCGCCCAACCTGACCCCGG
>DATLNC010000057.1:0-40065 GCA_035536935.1 Thermoanaerobaculia bacterium | reverse complement strand
GGATGGAAATCGCCGTCAGCGCCGAGGACGTGCGGCGAGCCTGGCGCCGCAGCGTGGTCGCGGTGCTCTTCGGGCTGGAGAACGGCCGACCGCTGACGATCCCGGGGACGATCGACGCCTGCGTCAAGATGGGGATCCGCTACGTCACCCTCACCCATATGGCCACGCACGAGTGGTGCGATGCCTCCACGGACGAGGCGCGGCACGGCGGTCTCTCGGGGGAGGGGGAGGCGATCATCTGGGACATGACCCGCCGGGGCATCGTGCCGGACGTCTCCCATGTTTCGGACGCTGCCGTGCTCCACGTCCTGGAAGTCTCGCGCATCCCGATCGTGGCGAGCCACAGCTCGGCCCGCGCTCTCTGCGACCACCCGCGCAACCTGCCGGACAGCCTGATACGTGAGATCGCCCGGAGGGACGGCGTAGTGATGGCCAACTCCTACCCGGCCTTCATCTGCGCGCAGGCGAGCCAGGCCGACCGGAATCGGGGACAGGAAGTCCGCGAGGAGCTCCAGGCCATGGAAGAAGCCTACATGGCCGAACCGAAAACCCATTCGGAAGTCCGCGCGCGCCTGTTCGCCGACCGTCCGTTGCCCGAGGTCCCCCTCTCCGTCTACGTGGACCACCTGATCCATCTGATCGATATGGCAGGCGAGGAACATGTGGGGATCGGAACCGACTTCGACGGCATCCCCGATGTCGTCTCCGGTTTCGAGGACGTCTCGCGCTTTCCCGATCTCACTGCCGCCCTGCTGGAGCGCGGCGTAGACAAGGCCGGCGTCAAGCTGATCCTGGGAGAGAATTTTCTGCGGGTGTTGCAAAAAGCAGAAGAGGCGGCTACCTAGCCGCCTCTTCCCTTCGGAAAGGTTTTCAGCTTACGGGCAGACGGACTTCGTCCGCTGCAGGTTGGTCAGAAGGCGCTGCAGTGCCGCGGGGTTGCTGACGATCGAGAAGTGATCCACTCCGGGATTGTCCGTCAGCGAGAAGCGATGACAGGCCATGTTGCTCCACACCCCAATAATGGAGTCATTCGTGATGTCCTCCTGGTTGCTGTCGCCATCGCGGAAGAAGAAGGTCGTGGGATTCTTGATGTTGAGCACCTTGCCCACCAGCAGGCCCGGGAGCTTCGCACCCACGGCGGTAGCGAATCCGGAGCCCTTCTCGGCATAGACGTCCACGTTCGGGAAGTTGGCGGGGTCGGCGAACTTCACAAAGCCCGTGTAGTACGGAGCGACGGCCTGAGCGATCGTGAGGCCGGCGTCCGCGAAGAGCTGAAGGTTGTCCTGCGGCGTGTAGGACGTGCCCTGACTCTGGACCACGACCTCCTGGTTGCCGAAGACCGCCGGGTCGGCGGAGCTCATGTAGCTGGACGGATGAGTTTCGTACATCATCGCGCTGCTGGCCGCGTTGGCGTGGTTCGCCGGGAAGGAGAAGTTGCTGACGTTGAAGCCCGAGAAGAACACCATGTAGAAGAATCCCTGCCCGGGCCAGTTGCCGGCGAACGGCGTGAAGCCGTGGATGTACTTGTTCTTCCACTCCTGAGTGGTATGGGTGAGCAGGTACTGCGCGTAGAGCGGGCCGTTCGAGTGGCCGACCAGGTGCACGGGCGTGTTGCCGTTGTCCTGGTACGTGTCCTCGATCAGCGCGATGGTGCGCTCCAGAAAACTGCCCATGTCAGGCGTCAGGCGTGCATCGTAGCCGGCGACGCGGATGTCCTGGTTGCGGACGTAGCCCGCCCCTTCCAGGAAGACATACATATCCTCATAGAAAGGCGCGCTCTCCGTCGTACCGTAATCCTTGACGGCGACGGTGACGCCGGGCTGCTCGGAAAACCGCTCCGGCATGGGCTTGGAAGGGTCTGCATCGTACACCAGCGTCTCCAGTTGATCCTGGCAGGTCTGGCTGAACGCCGTGCCCGTGTTGTCGGCCCCGTACCAGTCCTCGAACGTGCCCGACGCGGGGCAGTTCGGGAACGCGGTCTGATTCTCCACCGTCACCAAAAGCTTGGTGAAATGGAAGCCGGTAAACAGCACGACCGGCGTGCGCGCGGCTTCCTGAGCCATGGCAGCGCCGCCCCCAAAAACGAATATCAGAAAGAGAGCCAGGGCGACACCGGTATTTTTTATGAAGGTTTTCATTTCCGTTCTCCTTGGGGTTGACTCATGTGACTCCGCCTAGAGGTACGGCAACGCGAGCAGAACCCGCCAGAGCTGACGAAAATTCGGTAGAATCTCTTTGTGGCAGTACTTAACAGATAAGGGAGAAGAGAATGCGTCACGCCCTGCTGGTTGGCAGCATGCCGTTCCGCGACGAAGAAGATTGCATGCGTCGCGCCCTCGCCGAGCTCGGTCCCTACCTGTTCTCCCTGCCGGATGGGGAGGTGGGCGAGCGCACCGTCGAGTTTCCCGACGGCACCCGAGCCTGCTGGATCATCCGGGCCGTCGAGATCCTCTACAAGGACCGGGAGAGCTGGCGCGTGGTGAAGGAGCCGGTGCGGGCCCGCAACGGCGTTCCGTCGAGCTACGAAGGCCTCCACCAGATGGAGCCCCTGCGCTCGCCCGAAGAAGTGGCGGACCGCCTCGCCTTCGGCTACGACGCGGAGCTCGCGCGCTACTACCCGATCTTCCGCCGCCTGCGGGAAGAGGGCGGCTGGAACGGCCTCAAGTTCCAGATGGGAGTGCCCACCGGTCTCGGCCTCGGGTTCGTCATCGCCAACCCGGAAGACCGGATGCGCTACCAGGGAGCGTTCAACGCGGTCATCGCCCGTGAGGTGAACGCGATGCTGGAAATGGCGGGGGACGACGTGGTGATCCAGATCGAAGCCCCGCCGGAAGTCTACGCAGCCTACCAGTATCCCCAGATGATGGAAGTCATCTCTATCGGTTCGATCCTCGACCTGGTGGGACGGATCAAGCCCGGTGCCCGGATCGGCCTGCATCTCTGCCTCGGCGACCTTCACAACCTGCCGCTGATGCAACTGAACCGCGTCCAGCCGCTGGTCGAGCTTTCGAACCGCCTGGTCGAGAAATGGCCGAAGGATCGTGAGCTGGTCTACATGCACTATCCGTTCGCCGCGGGCAACGTGCCGCCCTCGACCGACCCGAGTCTCTATCAGCCGCTCGTGGACATCCGCCTGCCGGAAAGCACCCATTTCGTCGCCGGCTTCGTGCACGAAGGGCTCTCGTATGACGAGAACGAGGGGATCCTCCGCAGCATCGAAGAAGCGAGAGGGGGGACGGTGGACGTGGCCAGCTCCTGCGGCATCGGCCGCCGCGCGCCCGAAGTCGCGGAGCAACTGCTCAGATTTACCGCGCGCCTGGCGGCGAGCTGAGCATCCAGGCGCCGGAACTTGGGAGGGGCGTCCGTCTATAGAGCGGGGGAGGGTACCGCCGATGAGTCGTTTTGTCAGGAACATCGACTTCAGCTCGCTCGGCCTGAAGGATCTTCTCGAAGCCCGTGACGTGTACCACGTACACCTAGCCAACCTGGAGCATGTGGTGGGGACGGCGGTTGGCCGGTATCGGATCCGCCGCTCCGACCCGGATTACGAGAATCCATTGAAACCCGGGGCCACGTCGGACGCGGGACCTCGAACGCTCGCGAACAGCGGTGTGAAGCCATGGTCCTGGCCCTGTGTCCTGGTTTTCGTCAACCAATGGGAATCCCGTGAGCGACTTGGAGACAAGCCGGCGCAGATGGTGCCGCCGCGGCTGTATCTGCCCGATGGGCGCGTCATTCCAACGTGCGTCGTCTATGCGCCGCGTCAATTGGCTGGACCGCCGCCTCTGCAGAACCTCACGTTTCCAACGGGACTGATCGGCGGTGGCTTTCCGATCCTCACCGATGATCAGGAGCAGCAGCGCGTGGGCTCGATTGGCTGCCTGGTTACTGACGGGTACTACACGTATGCGCTGACGAGCAAACACGTGGTCGGGAGCCCGGGCACGCCTGCCTATGTCATCGAGCGTGGCGAGCGCCGAGTGGTAGCCACTGCGCACACACGTGCCGAAGAAAAGGTGGCGCTCGAGCAAGCCTATCCAGGCTTTCCCGGCGTCCGTACCCTGGTCAATGTGGACGCAGGCCTCTTGCGCCTCAATGCCCTTCCGGATTGGACCTCCCAGGTGTACGGGATCGGCCCGATCGGCGACCTGATCGATTTGGGCGTGGACACGCTGAACCTCGATCTGGTCGGCTGCCCCGTGCGGGCGAATGGGGCGGCGTCGGGGCAGCTCCGCGGCGAGATCCAGGGTCTCTTTTATCGCTACCGGGCCGTCGGCGGCTTTGACTATGTCGCCGAGCTCCTGATCGGTCCGCGTGAAAGTGAAGGGTCCGTTGAGACCCGGCCCGGGGACTCGGGAACGGTCTGGTTCTGGGATGCCGATGCCGAGCCACCGCTGCCGGATCGACGGCGGCCAGAGAAACTGGAGGCGGAACAGACGGCAACGGCTCCGCACGAGCCTGCCGACGTCTCCGAAGAGCCCGGTGCCCGCACGGCTGTTCCAACGCTGCGGCCGCTCGGCCTTCAATGGGGCGGGCATTCCTTTCTCGAGCCTGGAGGACAAGGGACCGTTCAGTTTGCCCTGGCGAGCAGCCTGTCTACGGTGTGCCGGCTCCTGGACGTCGAGCTTCTGCGCGACTGGAGTCTCGGCCACAGTCTATATTGGGGAAAGGTCGGCCACTACAAGATCGCATTCACGGCCTGCCTGCTCGCGAGCAATCCAAATCTCGATCAGGTGTTGAGGGCCAACGCCACCCGGATCGCTGTGAGCGATCAAGACATCATCACGGGAAATCTGCCCGCGGGCGGAAGCACCTCCTTCATCGCGCTCGCCGATGTCGCCGACCTCGTATGGCGGAATATCCGCAAGCGGGATGAAGCCAACCATTTTGCCGACATGGATGAGCCTGGTGGTGCCGCCGTCGGGAGCAAGACGTTGATGGAGCTATGGAACAAGCCAGCCAACCGCACGCCTGATAAGTGGACGCAGTTCTACGACAGCCTGCCCACTCCTCCTCAGGACAAACATCGAGGAGCACTGCCCTTCCGGGTAAGAGAGCTCTACGAAGCCATGGTTGGATTTGTCACCGGCGGCGATCTGCCGAGTTTCGTCTGCGCGGCAGGGGCCCTGGCTCACTATGTCGGAGATGCCTGCCAGCCTCTGCACGTCTCACGCCTCCATCATGGCCGCCCCGGGCATCCGGAAGAAAGCGACGTGCATAGCTTCTTTGAAACCCGGATGCTGGACCGTTTTGCGCCGGAGCTCGTGACCCGTATCAACGAGAAGGTCAAGAACCTCGAAGTGGCCGATGGCAAGCTGATCCAGGGAGGCGCCGCAGCGGCTAACCGGGTTGTGCGCCTGATGCAGGATACGATCGCACGGTTGCCGCCCGAGGTCGTCGTCGAAACCTGGGTCGAGACGAAGGGACCGAATCATACCAGGGATCTTTGGGAGGCCCTCGCCGACGAGACGGTGGATTGCATGGTCGACGGCGCTCTTTGTCTGGCGGAGCTGTGGCAAAGCGCTTGGATAGAGGGAGACGGAGATCAGGTTTTCGCGGGCGCAGCTCTGGACACCCCCGTGTCAAAGAGCAAGTTGAAAAGCTTGTACAACGATATCAAGTTCGTCGAATCACGGTGGCTGAAGGATATGAGCTTCTCCTGATTGCATCCAATTGTCGAAAGCCCGCGCGAACCGCCGGGGCGATTCGGGATCGGTGCGGAAGTAGAGGGACGGCTCGATCAGCTCCAGCTCCATGAGAGCGTAGCCGCCCGAGTCCAGGCGGGCGAGATCGACCCGGGCGTAGAGCGGCGGGACGGGCAGGGATTCCACGATCCGCTGCCCCAGCTCGGCCAGAAATCCTGGCGGCCCAATCGGCTCGATCAGCCCGCCATGCTCCTCCTGCACCCGGAAGTCCGCTTCCTTGGGCGACTTCAAAACGGCGTGGCTGAGCCCGCCGCCAAAATAAAACAGCGAGTACTCGCCCTCCTCGACGATGCTCCGCAGGAAGGGCTGCGCCATGACCTCGCGCCCTGCGAAGGCCGCCTCCATCTCGTCGCTCCACCGGTCGCCCCGCCGCAGGCGGTAGGTGTGGAACGCGCTTGCGCTGATCACCGGCTTGATCACGATCTCGTCCGCATCAAGCTCTCCGAAGAGGCTCCGGTCCCAGACGGTGGGAACGACCGGGAGGCCGCGAGCCTCGAGATCCCGAAGATAGGTCTTGCGCGCATTCCAGCGGACCAGCTCCAGAGGATTGGCGAGGCGGGTGCCCGACCGGCCGATCTCTTCGAGGACGGCGAGGAACTCCTCCGGGTGCTTGTGATAGTCCCAGGTCGAACGGATGACCACGGCCTCGTAGCGCTCCCACCCGTCGCGCTGGCGCCAGGGGACATGCTCCACGGCCCAGCCGAGCTCGGCCATGGGGCCCTCGGCGAGCTTGTCGTCGGTGACATAGCCAGCGAGGTCGTCCGTGGTCAGAAAGGCGCATGTCCTCATGGGCCGGTCAGCCTATGCCAGAATCCCTTCATGGCCAAACCGGACCCCCTGGAAAAGCTGCGGAAGCTCTGCCTCGCCCTGCCCGAGACGACCGAGCGGCTCAGCCACGGCGAGCCGGCCTGGTTCATCCGGGGCAAGAAGACCTTCGCGAACTACGCCAACCATCACCATGACGACCGGCTGGCGTTCTGGTGCGCCGCACCGGACGGCGCCCAGGAGGTGCTCGTCGCCCAGGACCCGGAGCGCTTCTTCCGCCCCCCTTACGTCGGACACCGCGGCTGGCTGGGGGTCTACCTGGACGTTCCGGTCGACTGGGACGAGGTCGCCGACCTGGTCACCGCCGCCTGGCGGGTGGTCGCCCCGAAGCGGCTGCTGGCCGAGCTGGAGCGAGGGTGAAACCTTTTTTGGCTCCCCCTCGTCCTGTCTAGTGAAGGAGGAGACGACGATGATCAGGAAGTACCTGCCGATCGCATTGCTGACCCTGGGCCTTGGAGCCCTTCAAGCTCACGCTGCTGATACCGACGGCCTCTGGATTCACATCCGCGTCCTCGACTCGAAGGACGGCCGCGTTTCGATCAACCTCCCCATCTCCGTGGTCGAGAGGATGGGCAACGTCCTGCCCTCGGATTCCTCGGAGAAGGGGGGCGGGCGGCTCCGCTTCAACGACGAGGACATCACCGTGTCCGACCTGCGGGCGATCTGGAACGATCTCCGGAGGCACCCGGATGCCACGTTCATCACGGTCGACGAGGTCGACTCCAAGGTCCGCGTCGCCAAGATCGCCGGCAACCTGGTCGTGCGGGCGCAGGACAAGGGTGCCGGCCGCGACGAAAACGTCGAGATGAAGATCCCGGGAACGGTCGTGGACGCGCTGCTCTCGGCTCCGGGCGAGCAGTTCAACGTGGGCGCCGCCATGAAGGCCCTGGCCCGTGAGGGCGAGGGAGAGATCGTGACGGTCACCGGCGATGGCGAGACCGTGCGCATCTGGATCGATGCAAGCTCCGAAAGCCAGGCCCGCTGATGAAACCCGTAGTGAAGGTCCTGCTGGTCCTCGTGGCGGCGTTCGGAATCCTCCTCATGGGGTCCGGATTCCTTCTCGCCGCGAGCATCGTCCAGACCGGATTGGTGACGGTCGAGGTCCACGAATCCGGCCCGGACGGAAAGAATCTCTACCTGCCGGTGCCGGCGGCGCTCGTCCATGCGGGGCTGAGCGTGCTCCCCGCTCTGATCGAAAGAGATGTCTGGGCGGAGGCGCGCACCAATCTCGGCGAGTGGGGTCCGGTCGCGGCCGAGGCCCTCCGGGCCGTGGAAGATGCGCCCGACGCCGTGCTGGTGGACATCCAGAACGACCGCGAGACCGTCCGCATCGAGAAGGACGGCCGCAATCTGGAGATCTACATCAAGGACGGCAAGGACAGCTTCGAGATCTCAGTGCCGGCCAGCCTGCTCGGCCGCGTCGCCAGAGAGATCGCCTGACCGTAGCGCTGCAATGACTGCCGCGACCAGCTCTCTCTGCTGCTGGTCGCGGGAGATCGCCGCGAACCGATCGCCGAACTGAAAACCGTAATATCCGAACTGTGAGTGGTTGCCGCCGCGGATCAGCACCCACCTGGTGCCCGGTGGAAGTCGCGCGGCATTCTCTTTCGCCCTCTCCGGGCTCGCCAGCCAGTCCTGTGTAGCAAGGATTTTCGTGACCGGGATCGCGAGCCCCGAAAGGTCGCGGTCGCGCGGATGCGTGGTGCCGACGAGGATCAGGCCCCTGGCCCCGCCGGCCTCGGGATTCCGGCCCGCGTACTCCGCGGCGTAGAAGCCGCCCTTCGAATGTCCGCCGACCATCCAGCTTCCTGATTCGAGAACCTTCCGCGCCCGGTACGCGCCCTCGGTGTAGGCGGCCTCCGTGGAGTAGCCCCGCAACGGCAGCTTCACGAGCACGGTGGGATGGCCCGCCTCCGCGACCGACCTCAGGAATGGAACGTACGCTTTCGGGGCGACCAGGCTCCCCGGGAAGAACACGAGGCCCATCTTGCGCGCGCGGCACGGCTCGAAGCGGAAAAGCTCCGTATTTTCCTCGACCGTGATGCAGCCGCCGCTGCGCAGAGCCGAGCCCGGCACTCCCCATGCCTGGAAAGCGATCAGATTCCAGGCGAGGAACACGACCAGCACGACGCTGCCGATCCGGACCCACCAGCGATGGATCGTCCGCCACTTCACGGGCTCAGCGCTTCCAGGAGGAACCGCCCGGCCTCGACGGTCAGCAGGGCTTCGAAGTGGCCGCCTTTGACACGGCGGGGCGGCAGCGCGAGCGCGGCCCTCTCCTGGGGTGACAGCCAATCCTGGCTCGCCACGGCCGCGTGCTCGTCGCCCTCTGCCGTAGCCAGCGCTTCGAGCGCGGGACGCCGGTGCAGCCAGGCGTCGCCGGTAAAAAAGGTTTTCCATTCCTTTCCGTCGCGCACCAGGACGGCGCGGTCCGGCGTCGGCTGGTCCGTGCTACCCACGACATAAACCCGGGTCTTGCCGAAGCGGGGAGAGTCCGCGTGCAGCAACTCCTGGAAACGCCGCGCGTCGGAAAGAATGCGGCGGAGCTCCGCATCCCGGCCCTGGATGGACCAGCCGTACTCGCGCCAGCTTTCGGGATCCCACAGGTCGGCATTCATCGGCCGTCCCTTGTCGTCCAGGAACAAGTCGCTGCGGTAGACGGGGAGGTCCTGGAAGAGGGACGGAAACGTGAACAGAACCTCGGGGCTCATGAAGCGGCCCACCAGCGGGACATAGCGCCGGCCGCGGTCGAGCTCGCGGAGGATGCGCAGGCTCCCGCCGTTCGAAGCTCCCACGAGCACCAGCCGGCGAACCGCGAGACCCGGAGGCAGATCGTACTTCGCCAGATACCGGCACAGATGGGCGCCGCTCGACTGGCATACCAGATCCACCTCGAGCGTTTCGCGGCCTTGCTTCCGCCGTACCTCCTCCAACTGCTGGCGGAGCTGTCCGGCGCTCTCCATCAGGTCCCGCCGCCAGTCGTAGCCGAAGAAGAAAAGCGTCTCCTCCGGAACATAGCCTGCCCGGATGAGCAGCTCGCGGAGAGGGCCATAGATCGGCTTCTGGATGCCGAATACGCGGATCTGATCGATGGGGCCGGCGGGCTCGATGAAATCCTGAGGGCCGAGAGCGAGCCGGGAGCCGTCGTCATCGGGGCCGAACAGGTTCCGCCCTTCTCCCCAGACCACCTCGCCCGTCCTTGAATCCCGGAGGACGACTCCAGTCACTCCGGGAACGAACACCACGGGAACCGAGGGCGGCGTGGATGGAGGGCGCTCCGCCAGCCCCGCGTACTTCGGGACGCAGGCGGCGAGCAGAAGGAGAAGAACAAGCGCGGCTCTGAATGGCACCGGGGGAGTCTATATCGACGGGTGCGCGGCGGGATTTCCCTGGACCGCTGGCGTCTCGCCGGCATCCTGCCAAATCTTCCTGGACGGCTCCAGAAATCTCCGGACGGCTCGGAACCTTCTTGGACGGATCTGAGAAGCCCGGATCGGGCCGGAACTTTTTTTGGACGGGTCTGAGAGTCTCAGATCGGCCCGGAAACTTTCTGGACGGGTCTGAAAGTCTTGGATCGGCCCGGAAAAGTTTTTGGACGGATCTAAGGATCTTCGGGCCGATCTAAAACTTTCCCGGGCGGATCTGAAAAGCCCAGGACGGATCCAAGAAGCTTCGGGCCGTCCAAAAAAGTTTTGGGCGGTTCCAGGAAGCCCAGGGGCGATCCGAGGATTTTGGAGCCGCTCCGCGCTTCTCGAATCCGTCGGGCGCTCCTTGCCGCTCTGCGCGGCGCCGCCGATGCGCGGCGCCGCAGAGCCGCAGAATTGCAACCGGCTCAGCGGGCCGGCGCGAGAGCCGAGCCCTGCAGGACGATCTCTACACGGCGGTTCTGTGCCTTGCCGGTAGAGGAGCTGTTCGAGGCGATCGGCCTCGTTTCGCCGTAGCCCTGGGTCTCGATACTGCCGGCCGGGACGCCGCCGGCGACGAGCACCGAGCGCACGGCCTCGGCCCGCAGACGGGAGAGCTCCAGGTTGTACTCGTTCGAGCCGTCGGCGTCCGTGTGGCCTTCGATCAGGAAATGGGCATCTTCCCCCGCGGCGGACAGCGCGCGGGCGATCTCGGTCAGCCTGGAGCGCATGGCCGGCTGGACGATCGATTTGTTCACCTCGAAATACACGCTGCCGGGCAGCGTCAGGACGAGCCCCCGGGCTTCCTGACGCACTTCGGCGAGGCGGGAGAGGGTGGCCCGCAGCTCTGCCCGGGTCCGCTCCTGCTCCTCTCTCAGGCGGGCGATCTCCGCGGCCTCTTCGGATCGCCGTGCCTCCTCGGCCCGGCGTGTCTCTTCATCGTTTTCGCGGCGCATCCGCTCCTCGGCCGCCCGCGCCTCGGCTTCGTCCCGCATCTGCTCGGACTCCCGCGCCCGCTCCTCGGCAGACTGGCGTGCCTCGGCCTCCCTCCGCGCCCGCTCGGCGGCGAGCTGCCTGCGCTCCCGCTCGTCCCGCTCCCGCTCCTCGGCCTCGGCCGCGCGCTGCTCCGCCTCGGTGCGCGCCTCGGAGTGCAGACGGGCGATCTCGGCATCGCGGATGGAGAGCTCGGCGCGGTTGCGCCGCTCGGTCTGCAGGCGGATCTCCTCCTCGGCCGACCTCGCCTCCGCCTCATACTGCGCCTGGCGTGCCGAAGCCTCCGCCCGGCGGGCGTAGTGCGCGGCGGTAGCGGCGTCGTGCTTCTCGTTCCAGGTGCTCTCCGCGACGCTAAGGTGGCGGACGGCCTCGTCATACTCTCGCGCGGCAAGCTGGCTCGCCCGCGCGCGCTCTGCCTCCTGGATGGCGATTCTCGCTTCCGCGATCTGGGCGGGCGGCGGTCCGGCCGAGCAGGAGACGAACGCCAGAGCCAATGCGAAGGTTGCTGCTGCTTTCAACTTGATTTTCATTGGGGTGGTCTCCCTGCTTCATCCCGGATCCGCTCGGCTTGCTGATCCAGATCATCGGCCTCGCGGCGCACGCGGTTGGCCTCGCGCCGGAGCCTCTCCGCCTTGGCCATGGCCTCAGCGGCGGAGGCGTAGTCCCGCGCTTCGAGCAGGCGCCGCCGTGCCTCGTCGCCGGAAGCCCGCCGCGCTGCATCCAGAGCGATCCGCGCCTCCTCGAAAAGCTCGGGAGCGCGCTCTTCCGCGCCGGCTTCTTCGGCGCTCCGGAGAGCCGACTCCGCCTCGATCACCTCTTCCGTGGCAACAGGGGGACCTCCAGACGAAGCGCATCCCGCGAGCGCTCCCACCATCAGCAGAACGCCAAGATCCGAAAATTTCATGTTTCCTCCTTCCTCCCCACGCTCCTCTCCCTTTGCGGAGCCTTTGCATAGGAGATGCCACCTCTCCGGCTCCCTAAATACCCCGGCGAGCACCAGACCTGTTAAAGGACCCGCTTCACGGCTCGAAGTGCTTCGGGAGGCTTTCCGGCTTGCAGCAAGGTGCTGCGGCCTGATTTTTTAGGGAGACATTGAATGAGAAGCAACGGAGCTTCCCGCCGCTGGCGGGCTTTTCTGGTGGCCGGGATTCTCATGGCCGCCGGGCTCGGCGTGGCGGCCAAAGCGCAACCGGTCAATCAGGGCAAGGGAGTGGACCCCCGGGTCGATTACCCGGGGATGGCCAATCTCGGCCCCTGGGACGACCGCAACTACAGGGTCACCAAAGAGGATCTCGCCGTTCTCGCCCCCAACGAGCACGAGCTGAAGGACCCCATCCCGGTCTTCTTCCGCATCGAGCTGCGCAAGGCCAATCCCGGCATGCCGCGGACCGGAATCCCCCAGTACCCGCGCAGCGCGCTGAACGTCTTCAAGATGAAATACGGCGGCTATCTGGTCAGCGGCCTGCTCTATCACAACGTGGTGGTCAGGAACGGCCGGTTCGTGGTGGTGCAGGAGAAGGGGTTCACCGAGGAGGACTTCCGGCTGCAGACCGCGGCGGCCCTGACCTCGGACGTCAAGGTCACCTCGCCGACCGGCGCCGCCGAGTCCGCGGTGAAGATCCATCCCACTGACGTCAACAAGGTGGTCGCCGGCTCGAACGGCCCGGGCTCGGGCCAGATCATGTGGTACTCGACGAATGGCGGCTCCACCTGGACCCAGGCCGCCGCCCTGCCGCTGGGCGGCACCTGCTGCGACCCCACGGTCGACTGGTCCTCGAACGGCCAGTTCGTCTATACCTCGACCCTCGGCGGTTGCGGCGCCGTGTGCAACGTCTGGGTGTACCGCTCCTCCGATGGCGGCGCCACCTGGAACGACCTGGCGACGATCACTCCCGGCGACGGCCGGCGCGAGGTCACTTCCGCGAGCACCAGCGACAAGCAGTACATCCACGTCGACAAGTTCGCGGCGTCGTCATTCAAGGACAACATCTATCAGTGCTGGCACGACAACAACACGCTCAAGTTTTCCCGCTCGACCGACTTCGCCAATACCTGGAGCGCTCCCTTGACGATGTCGAGCGGCACGACACAATCGGGTATCGGCTGTGATCTGACGACCGACAAGAGCGGCAACGTTCATTACTTCTGGCCGGCGACGAACGGCAAGACCATCCTGACGCGCAAATCCACCAACGGCGGCACGAGCTTCAACACGGCGGTGACCGTGGCCACCACGCAGGACGGCTACGACTTCGCCATTCCGGCGATGGAAACCCGGCGCGCATTCATCTATTCGTCCGCCGATGCGGACCTTTCGAACGGCGCGTTCGCGAGCTCGGTCTACGTCGCCTGGACGGACACCACGGCCCCGGAAAACACGACGACGCCCGCGAGCAACCATGGCCGCATCCGGGTGGCCTTCTCGCGCGACGGCGGCGCCACCTGGGCCGTCCGCACTCCGCACGAGACGGCCGACGCCAACACCGTCGACCGCTTCCATCCCTGGCTGGGAGTCGCGCCGGATGGAAAGGTTTACGTGATGTTCTACGACACCCGGCGCAGCGCGACGCGCGTCGGAGTGGACGTCTTCTATTCCGTCTCCTCCGACGGCGGCGACACCTGGGCGACGCCCGTCCGCCTGACCGGCGTGATGTCGCCGCAGACCGACGACAGCTTCGAGTGGGGCGACTACAACGGCCTGGACGTGGTGGGCACGCAGCTCATCTCGATCTTCACCGACAACCGCAACGAAGGCGGCGGCGCGGCCGACTCGATCGACGTCTACGCCTCGGGAATCACGATCGGCGGCGGTCCGGGCAATACGCCGCCGACGGTGACGATCACCGCGCCGGCCAACGGCTCGTCGGTGGCGCAAGGCACCTCGGTTACGTTCAGCGGCACGGCGACCGATCCGGAGGACGGCACGATCTCCGGCAGCCTCACCTGGACTTCGAGTATCAACGGCAACATCGGCAGCGGCGCCTCCTTCAGCACCGCGGCGCTGTCGGCCGGAACCCACACGATCACTGCTTCAGTAACCGACAGCGCCGGCGCCCCGGGCTCGGCAGCGATCACTTTGACGGTGACCGGCGGCCCGGTTCCCGTGACCGTGACGTTTTTCTCGGTGGCTTCGCAGGACGGCCGCGTCTGGGAATCGGGCGAGAACACGAACGTGGGCGGCGGCGGCAACTCGACCGACAACCTCACGACCGCCATCCGCGTCGGCGATACCGATGCGGACGAGCAGTACAAGAACATCGTCTCCTTCGACACCTCGTCGATTCCGGACGGCGCCACGATCACGGCGGCGACACTGCGCCTGGTGCGCGGCACCATCTCGGGAACCACTCCCTTCAGCACCCACGGCCCCTGCGTCGCCGACATTTCGAACGGCGGCTTCGGCGGCTCGGCGGCCTTCGCCTTCACGGATTGGGAAGCGGCGGCGACGGCCACCAGCGTCGTGACCCTGTCGAGCCCGGCCAGCAACGGCTCGGCTTCGTCGGGCACCCTGAGCGCCGCCGGCCTGGCCGCGATCAGCAAGACCGGCACCACGCAGCTCCGTCCCTACTGCACGCTCGGAGACAACGACGACTTGGGCTTCGACTACATCGGCTTCTTCCCTGGCGAGAACGCGACCCAGGCGAACCGTCCGCAACTGATCGTCACCTACCAGTAGTTCGAACGGACGGCCAGGCTCACCGCCTGGCCGTCCCCGTTTTCAAGAGCAGATCCAGCGCGTTCCTCGTCGCAGCGCCAAGGACGGTGTTGTCGAAGATGCACCAGGCCTGGCGTCCCGCCGCGGCGTGCTCCTTCAGCCGGGAGGCCAAGGCGTCCAAATACTCTTCCTCATAAGCCGAGTAGTAGATCCTCGGTGATCCATGCAGCCGGAAGTAAACGAACCCCGGCCATCCGCCCGGCTCCCCGGCCGCGGGGACTCGCGCCGGATCCGCGGCCACGCGCGCCACCTCGTGCTTGATCAAGGTTTCGTCCGCTTCGGCAGTGAACCAGCTTGCATGGCGGGGCTCGCAAGCCACGGGGACCGGCGACCGGGAGCGGAGCGCCGCGAAGAAAGCCGATGCCACGCCGGGCTCGAAGCTCAGGCTGGGCGGAAGCTGGACCAGCAGGCAGCCCAGGCGGTCCCCCAGGCCGGCCGATTCCTCGAGAAATGTTTCCAGGAGGATGTCGGCGCCCTGGAGGCGAAGGCCGTGCGTGATGGTCTTCGGAATCTTGACGGAAAAGCGGAAGTCCGCAGGGACGCTCGCGCTCCAGCGGGCGTACGTCGCCGGCCGGTGCGGGCGATGAAAGGAAGAGTTGATCTCGGCGGCGGGGAAGCGGGAGGCATAGCGTTCCAGCAGGCTTCCCGCTTCCGGGAAGTGCACGCGCTCGGGGCCCGGCAGGCTCCATCCCGCGCAGCCGATCAGGGGTAGAGTCGGAGCCATGCGCGGATCATGTACTCACCGGGAGTGGCGGTCAACCGGCCGGGCCGCGATGCTACAATTCCTGGTGCGATGGGTATGCAATGGACGAAGCTCAAGAAGCAGGTCGAACAGCGGTTCGCGCCTAGCGTGGCGGGAAGGGTCGAGCTGCGGACCACGAGCTACAGGCACGCCCATGACTCCGCGGGCCGCGGGTGGATCACGGTCGACAAGAGGGAAGTACACAACTTCTGCACTCTCAAATATTGCGTCGAGCACAGCATCCTGGCCAGCGACATCCGCGAGGCGAACAGCGCGACGGACTGGAGAGACCCGGATCAACGTGCAGGCTACTACGAAGGCGGAGACCAGGCCGACGCAATCCTCGAGAAGCGCGGGGTGGTCACTCAAAGCTGGTACGAGGACAGCCTTCAAGACTTCCTGTCGCTTTCGATCGAAGACGCGCTGCGCTCGGAAAACTTCCTTCACCGTGCGCTCGGCATGCTCGACGCCCGTCTCGGAAAGCGCAGGTTGAGGGCGCTGGAGCTCGGCCCGGAAGAGCATCCGTTGGTGCGCCGGTTCCTCGCGCTTCGGCAAGAGGCTGAGCATGTGGGTCCCTGAGTGACGACCCTTCGGAAGTGAGTGCCAGCCGCCCCTTGCGGGCTCCCGGGCGGGGTAGTCTTCCTGCTCGTCGATAACATAGACTTGCTGCACGCGGAGGTCGTTCTGTGTTTGTGATTGCGATGCTGTTAGCGATGTCAACCCTTCAATCGAAGCCGCTCGAGAGTGGCCATGCTCCAGTCAACGGCATCGAGATGTACTACGAAGTGCATGGCCGCGGAGACGGCGTTCCGCTCGTCCTGCTTCATGGCGGCGGGTCCACCATAGATGTGACTTTCAGCAGAGTGCTCCCGGTCTTCGCCAGCAGCCGCAGGGTCATCGCAGTGGAGGAGCAAGGGCACGGCCGTACAACCGGCCGCGATCAGCCCGTCGCATTCGAATCTTCGGCAGACGACGTCGCGGCTCTTCTTCGGCACCTCAAGGTCGACAAGGCGGACATCTTTGGGTTCAGCAACGGGGCCAGCGTCGCGCTCCAGGTCGCCATACGGCATCCCCAGCTCGTGCGAAAGCTGATCTTCGCTTCGTCGATGACCAGGCGGGACGGCGCGCAGCCGCAGTTCTGGGAGTTCATGAAGCGGGCGGACTTCTCGAACATGCCGCAGCCTCTCAAGGACGCGTTCTTGCGGGTGAATCCGGACCCGCAGAAGCTCAAGACCATGCACGACAAGGACGCCGCGAGAATGCAGAGCTTCAAGGATGTGCCGGACGATCTGGTGCGGTCGGTCCGCGCGCCGACGCTGATCGTCCTTGGCGATCAAGACATCGTAAAAGTCGAGCACGCCGTCGAGCTGACTCGCCTGATTGCGGGTGCGCGCCTGCTGATCCTGCCCGCTGGACACGGGGATTATCTTGGCGAAGTTGTCATGACGCAGAAGGACACCGGCTATCCCGAGCTGACCGCGCGCCTGATCGAGGAGTTCCTCGATTCCCAGTAACTTCACTAGGAGGTTCCGATGTCGACACGTGAGTTTTTCATCAGCCGGTTCAAGATCGAGCGTCCCGCTTTCGTGAAGGTCATCCGCGCCCTTCCCAGCGAGAGGCTCGATTACAAGCCGCACGAGCGCAACAGCTCGGCAGGGGACATCGCGTGGTTCCTGGCTCAGGAGCTGCGCGCGCTGGTACAGATGCTGGAGACGGGCGAGATCCGCTGGGAACAGGTTCCGACTCCGGGCTCCCTCGACGAGATCGCCGCGAAGTACGAGTCCGCGGCGGACGACATGGAGAAGGCACTGTCATCGGCCGACGATGCGAAGTGGGAGCAGGAGGGCAAGATGTATTTCGGCGGAAAGCTCATGAAGACGGCGCCGATCGGCGACTCGATCTGGGACTTCTGGTTCGACGCCATCCACCACCGCGGCCAGCTCACCGCCTACCTTCGTCCGATGGGCGGCACGGTCCCGCCGGTCTACGGACCAACGGCGGACACGAAGAACGGCTGAGGATGGCACGGCGAGAGCCTAGGGACAACGTCGCCAATTTCTTCCTGGAGGATGGCTATGCGTAGAATCATGGTTCTTTCGTATGTGTCGTCTATCTTCGTTACAGGAATCGCTCTTGCCCAAGTGGTACCCACGGCGATTGAGGTTGTGGATTCGACGGGGGCAACCCTTGGCCCTGTAACGGATGTTGTCGATTGGAACTTTCCGGATGCGCCGGTTGTCACTTTCACAGTAGCCGGCCATGCCATTGCCGCCGCCGTTCAGAAGTCGGGCCAGATGTTCACTCCTGCTTCTTCCGGGCTTGTGGATGCAGGAGCCGTCTACTTCACGAGCAGCAACTGCACTGGCCAGGCTTATATCGGCAATTGGACCGCGAGCTCGATCTGGGAGCCACAGGCCATTGTCGGCCCGAACAACTCGGTTTATGTCGGGAATCTCTCTTCCACGCAGGCAATCAGCTACAACAGCGTTCTGCGACCGGGCACTCCGTGCGCGGTCGAGGCGGGGCTTCGCGGCAGCGCAATCCCAGCCGCTTTTCTCCAGGATTTGACCCCGCCCTTTCAACCGCCTTTCGAGCTGCGTGCTGCAGGAGCTGCAGCGCTGCCAGTGCCGGCGATCTCCTTGCCCGGCCTCGCGCTCCTCGTCATAGCCCTGGGGACGGCTTCGATCGTTTTCCTGCGGAGGGGGCGGGTCGCCTAAAACCGCCCTCCCACGCCCGTGCTCGGGCCGTAGAGGATGGCATTGAGCAGGAGCGGGGTCGTGGCCCTCCAGAAGAGACGGAAGGCGGGGTCCTGGGCGAAGAGGACGACGCCTCCCTTGCCGCGGGTTTCCATCCCCACCAGCAGCGAGCCGGAGAGGCGCTCTTCGGCCTCGGGCCAGGCGAAGCCGGCCACCACCGGATCGCCTTCCGCGATCAGCACGTCCTTGCGCGGATCGCCCGTGGTCTTGAGCACGACCGTGCCCTCGTACAGAACCTTCGGCGACGTGCGCAGTCCCATGGTCAGGGGATGGTTGGGCCGCATCTGCGTGGCCAGGATCGCGCCCGGCGTAAAGATCGGACGGCTCTCCAGGCTCTTTTCGGCCTCGGTCTGGCCGCCTTCCGGGTCCTCGTGCTCACCGCCCTCGGCCTTCTTCTCCGGCTCCCAGCTCTTGATCCCGGTCATCTCGTGCTTCTGCAGCCACTCGATCGAGTCGCCGATCGCGATCAGCACGCCCCCGGCTTTTACCCAGGTGTCCACTGCCTCCCGTCCGCGGGTGCCGAGCGCGTCTTCGTAGTTGCCGCTGGGCAGGATCAGGACGTCCAGCTCCGAGAGGTCCACCTGGGCGAGCTGCGCCAGGTCCAGGCGGTCGTACGGCACCCGGATCTGCTCGTCGAGCAGGTGCCAGAGGAATCCGAACGAGGTGGGATCGACCCCCATCCCGCTCACGAGACCCGCCCGCACCGGCTTCACCCCTTCGACCTCGTTGGAGCCGAGCGAGATCCCCTTCATCTCGAAGGAGGAGTTGATCGCCCGGGCCGTGAGGCCGCCGTCCGCCAGGAGCTTCTGCAGGACATCGCCCACGTTTTCGGGATTGCCCCGGCGCGGGATGAACAGCGTGCCCGCCGGCAGATCGCCTCCGGCGCCGGAGAGGCTGCCCAGGCTGCCCATTGCTACCCGGTGGCGGATGTCGCGCTTCTGGAGCTCGGCCGCGAAGCGATAGGTGGCGAGCCCCTGCGGCGGCACCAGGAACCCCAGGCCGGCCTCGTCCTTCCCTCCCTCGATCCCGCCTGCGACTTCGGTCAGCGAGCGCAGGCCCGCGGGCGCGCTCGGGGCCACCCAGGTGTCCACGTTGAAGGCATAGGGGAGCGACCAGGCGGTGATGTCATAGAACTGGGCGTTCAGGTTCTGCTCCAGCCGCTGGCGCTGGCGCTCGACGAAGGCCTCGCTCATCGGCGACTCGCGCTCGAGCAGCGCTTCGACCAGGTTGCCCAGCGGCTGGGTGGTCGAGACCACGTAGGTGCCGGGGGGGAAGCGCTTGACCGAATCGCCGCCCAATTCACCATCCTCGAGGCGGCTGTCGTCGTCGGTCAGGCTGCGCGCCGCGATCTCGGTGGCATGGGTGGTCTGCTGGACCCGGATGCCGTGCAGGGCGAGCAGGTCCGCGAGCGCCCGCGACTCGGGCTGGTCCGCGGCCCAGAGATAGGCGCGCGGCTCGGAGGCGGCCTTGAGCCGGTTGGCGACGAAGTCTTCCAGCAGCCGGCGGCCGTTGGCGGAGGCCGTGTGCAGCGTGGTCATGGAGGTCGTCAGGTGGCGCGCCACCCGGTCGGCGAGCGTGAGCGTCGTGCCGTCCGGCAGGGCCAGCGCCAGCCCGCCCCGTCCGCCGCCCGCCATCTCGTAGGTCATGCCCACGGCGCCGCGCAGGCTCGGGTAGGAGTCGCCGTACCCGGGGTAGAAGAGGTCGTAGTTCTCCCCCTTGAAGTAGACCCAGCCGAGCTCGTCGAAGACCTCGGCGTTGCCGCGGCCGAAGGTCTCCAGCCAGGAGACGACCCGGCGGTCGATCTGCGGATGGATCGGCTCGGCCGCGGGGGGGAAGAAGTAGCTCGATTCGCTCCCCATCTCGTGGAAGTCGACGTAGACCTGCGGCTCCAGGGCGCGGTAGGCGGCGATCCGGCTGCGGGTCTCCTGCTGCGAGGCCCAGGCCCAGTCGCGGTTGAGGTCGATCAGGTAGTGGTTCTGGCGACCGCCCGGCCACGCCTCCCAGTGCTCGGCCGCGGACCGGCTCGGGTTGGGCTCGGCGCCGCGCCGCTGCTCGAAGCCGCTCACGTAGCGCTCCCGGCCGTCGGGGTTCGAGAGCGGATCGATGAGGACGACCATGTTCTCCAGCATGCGGCCAATACTGCCGCTACCGTCTCCCTGGCCCGCGGCGAGGAGGTACGCGACCCCCATCGCCGCCTCGGCCGAGGAAGCCTCGTTGCCATGGACGCCATACGCCAGCCAGACCACCAGCGGCGCGCGGCTCGTGATCCGGTCGCGCTCGGGCTCGGGGAGGTTGGTCGTGTCGGCCAGGCGCTGATGCTCCTGCCGGATCTCGTCGAGGCGCTGGATGTTCGCCGGGCTGCCGATGGCCACGAGCATCAGCGGCCGGCCTTCGTAGGTGCGGCCGTACTCCCACATCTTCACGCGCGGCGAGGCCGCGGCCACCTGCTCCAGGTAGGAGACGATCCGTTCCCAATGGGTGAAGCGCGTCCCCAGAGGGTAGCCCAGGAACGCGTCGGGACGGGGGACCCGCTCGTCCACGGCGGGGAAATCGAGCGTCTCCCCGGCGGAGAGCGGCGCGATGATACCCGTGGCCGCTCCGGGGCGATTGGCTGACGGAGCCTGGGCCAGGACGGCAATGGGGAAGACCAGAGCCAGCATCAAGGCTGGGACGGAAGACTTGCGAAGCATCACTCGTAGCCCTCTTTCCGGGACCGACCGGCGACAGCCGAGCCCGACCCGCAAATCTGCGGGGAAAATCACATCACAGACCGCGCTCAAGAAGCGACGACGCTCTCCGAGGAGATGTTGAGCCTCTTCATCATCTCATGGAGAGTGGTTGGCTTGACCTGCAGAAGCTCGGCAGCCCGCTTCTGGACCCCGTTCGAAGCCTGGAGCGCCTTGATGATGATCTGGCGCTCGTACTCGCTGACCGCTTCCTTGAACGCGATCCCGTTGGCTGGCAGCGCCGGCGGCGGCAGCCCCACCGACTCGGGATTGCGCACGGACGCCGCCAGCAGGTCGACCCCGAGCACCTCGCCCGTGGAGAGCACCACCGCCCGCTCGATCACGTTCTCCAGCTCGCGGACGTTGCCCGGCCAGTGATAGTCGAGCATCGCCTCCATGGCCTGGGGGGAGATTTCGCGGATCTGCTTCTCGTTCTCCCGCGCGTAGTAGGCGAGGAAGTGCTGGGCGAGGAGCGGGATGTCCTCCGTGCGCTTGCGCAGCGGCGGCAGGGTGATCGTGATCACGTTCAAACGGTAGAAAAGATCCTCGCGGAACTGGCCCTGCTGCACCGCGGTGTCCAGGTCGGCGTTGGTCGCGGCGATGATCCGCACGTCCACCCGGATCGTCTCGACGCTGCCCAGGCGCATGAATTCCTTCTCCTGGATGACGCGCAGCAGCTTCGATTGCGTGTCGATCGGGATGTTGCCGATCTCGTCGAAGAAGATCGAGCCGCCGGTGGCCATCTCGAACAGCCCCTTTTTGTTGGCCACGGCGCCGGTGAACGCGCCGCGCAGATGGCCGAAGAGGTTGCTCTCCAGCAGGTCGGCCGGCATGGAGCCCGAGTTGACCGTGACGAACGGCCCATGGGCCCGGCGCGAGTGGTGGTGGATCGCCTTGGCCACCAGCTCCTTGCCCGTGCCGCTCTCGCCGAGGACCAGGATGTTGCTCTTGGACGGCGCGGCGAGCTGGATCAGCTCGTAGACCTGCTGCATCGGCTTGCCCTTGCCGATGATGTTGTCGAAGCCGAAGCGCTGCCGGAGCTGCTCGCGGAGGGACTTGTTCTCCGTCGCGAGGCGCCGCTGCTCCAGCCCCTTGCGGAGCGTGAGCAGGACCTCCTCGTTCTTGAACGGCTTGGCGATGTAGTGGAAAGCCCCCTCGCGCATGGCTTCGATGGCAGTCTCGATCGAGGAGAAGGCGGTGATCACCACCACGACCACGTCCGCGTGGCGCCGGCGCATCTCCTTGAGCACCTGCATGCCGTGCATGCCGGGCAGCATGAGATCGAGGAGGACGAGGTCGATGTCCTCGCGGTCCAGGACTTCCAGCCCCTCCTCGCCGGAGAACGCGGAGTGGGTGACGTGGCCTTCTTTCCGGAGAAGCACGGTGAGGACGTCCTGCAGGACCTCCTCGTCGTCGATGATCAGTACATTCATGGGGTCGATATGCGGGGCAGCTCGACGATGAAGCAGGCGCCAGTTTCTTCACCCGGATGACCGGGCCGGCTCACCGCTTCCAGCTTGCCGCCGTGCCGGCGCACGATCTCGTTGCTGATCGAGAGGCCGAGCCCGGTACCGCCGCGGTTGAGCTTGGTCGAGTAGAACGGCTGGAAGATCGCCTCGAGCTTCTCGGGCGGAATGCCCGGGCCGGTGTCCTGGACGTGAACGCGCGCCCGGTCGCCTGCCGCTTCCAGGCGGATCGTGAGCCGGCAGCCCGTCGGCCGGTTGCAGGAGCCCGGGAATCCCGGCGCCCCGGCGGTCGGAGCCATGGCATCGATCGCGTTGACGATCAGATTGGTGAACACCTGCTGCAGCTCTCCGTCGCAGCCAAGAACCACAACCCCCTCTTCCGGAAGCTCCCAGACCATCTCGATGCGCCGCTTCTCCAGCCGCTCGCCCAGGAGGTCCACGCACTCTTTGATCAGCGGGGCGAGGGCGATCTGCCGCTGCTCTTTCTGGCGGTCGCGCGCGAACTCGAGGAGGTTGTTGACGATCCGCGCGGCGCGGAACGTCTGGCGCTCCACCTTCTTCAGGATCTCGTGGTGCGGATGGCCCTCGGGAGTGTCCGAGAGGAGCATCTGGGCATAGCTGGAGATGCCGGTGATCGGCGTGTTGACCTCGTGCGCGACGCCGGCGGCGAGCATGCCGAGCGCGGCCAGCCGGTCCTGCTCCTTCATCGCGATCTCCATCGCGACGCGCTCGGAGACGTCGTGCACCACCAGAACGCGCAACGGCTGGCCGTTCCTCCGGGCTTCATCCGTATCAAAGACAGCCAGGCTGACCTGGAGATGGCGCTCCAGGCCGGTTGCATCGCACCAGCTCACCTCGACCGGACCCTTGCCTGTCTCGGGCAGCGGCTCGACCGCCAGCACCTCGGACAGATCGCGGCCGACCAGGTTCTTCGCGGTATTGGCGGGGATGGCGGGGATGGCGGGGATGGCGGGGATGCCGGCGATCTTCGAGAAGGCGGCGTTGGCCGAAACGATCCGATTGTCCGCATCGAGCACCGCGATGCCCGCGGGCGAGGACTCGAAGATGCCGGCGCTGTAGCGCTGGAGGCTCTGCACCTCCTCGAGCTGGATGTGGAGCTGGCCCAGGAGCTGGGCGTTCTCGATCGCCAGCGCCGCCTGGTTCAGCAGGTGGCGGATCAGCTCCGTGTCGTCGCTGTTGAGCGGCGTCTGGTCCAGGCGGAAGCCGGTGACGACGATGCCGACGCCCCGTCCCCGCACGGTGAGCGGGAAGGCGTAGCGGTAGCCGCCGATGAAGATCTCCTGGGCGGGGGAGAGCTCCTCCATCGGGAGCGCCAGCCCGGAGAGGCCGAGCACGTCCTTGCCCCAGAAGTCTTCGCCCAGCGCGTCGAAGTCGATCCGCTCCGGCATTCCAACTTCCCGGCGGACGATTCCCAACGCGGGGGCCAGCGGGGAGCCCTGCGCGAGGTAGAGGTTGGTGCGCTCGACCTCCACCCCCTCCTGGATCTGCTGCAGGAGCGCGGTGCAGAGGCGGCCGAGGTCGCGCTCGTGCAGCAGCTCGCGGCCGAGCTCGGACAGGGCGCGGCGCTTGCCGAACGTCCCCCGGTACTGCATCCGCTCGAGCACGGCCGAGAGCCCCGCCCGCGTCGGCACCAGCAGGCCGGCGATGCCGAGGCCCGCGGCGAACGAGAGGAGATTGCGCGCCAGCGTCAGCTCCTGCGAGATTCCGCGGTCGATCGCCAGGTTGATGATCGAGAAGCCGATGATGCCGAGCAGCAGCGTCATCGTCATGGAGATCGTGTCGCGGACGATGACCTCCATGTCCCACAGCTTGTAGCGCAGGATGGCGTAGGCGAAGGCCAGCGGCACCAGCGCCAGGGGGAGGACCGCGACCGCTCTCAGCAGCTCGGGCCCCTGGAACCCTGCCACGACCGGAATTCCATGCAGGAGCAGGAAGGGGACGTAGCCGCCGGCCATGCCGAACGCGATCCACTGGGTCTGCCGCCGCTGCTCCCAGCCATGCCGCCGCACCAGCCGCCAGACCAGGAGGGCCACGGATACCGCGGCGTACACCACGAGGTGAGCCATCTCGACCCGGTCCAGGGTCCGGAGGCGCGCTTCCGTGGGCGTGCCGAAGATCCATTGACCGCCGGTCAGCGCCAGGTCGAGCTGCAGGGCGAGCATCGCGGCGGCGGGGAGGTAGAGGAACGGGAGAACGCGCCGCAGGCGGTTGCCTTCCGGAGCCACCGGAGCCGGGAAGATCAGGAACAGATGGAGCGTCAGGACCGGCAGCAGAATGCGGGCGACCGTGTCCCCGATGTAGACCAGGGCGTAGGCATAGTCGATCGGCGGCACCGCGGACAGCAGGTACGTGGTGGCCGAGGCCAGGCACCAGAGGAAGAACAGGAGCCCCTGCCCTCCGGCCTGGCGGAGCAGGGTATAGAGGCCGATCAGCAGGTAGACGACGCCGATCAGGGCAAGGATCAGGTACGGGACGTCGACGTCGAGGGCCGGCCGGTCATAGACGACCTGGACGGGCAGTCCTCCGCGCAGGACGAGCAGCTCGGTCTGTGTCTCCTTCCGGAGATGCTCGGCGAGGCTGGCCGGGCCGCCGACCTCGGCGCCGTTGGCCAGCAGGATCTGGTCGCCCTGCTTCAGTCCGGTCGCAGGGTCGTCCACCACGGCAACGCTCACGACTCCGCTCGCCCGGCCCGTCCGTTCCACCTGGAAGCCCAGCGGCTGGAACGACTGCACCTTGCGGAGAACGCTGATGCCTCCCAACGAGACGGCAACCAGCGCCAGCGTCAGAGCGAAGATCAGTCGAAGAGCGCGTATACGAGTCATTGCGAGAGAGACCCCGGTCCCACCCCGGAATAGCACTAACCATGCCACTCAAACGGAAGTTTGAACCGCCTGTAACCTCTCGTTTTTAAGGGAGTTTCGGCGTTGCCGTCCAAGCTTCCGGACAGAATTCATTTTAATGGATTCAAGCTGTTGACGCCCAAAACAGAAAAGGACCCTTCCGGGTCCTTGAGGTCCCTGCTGTCCTTGAGGTCCTTCTAGAACTTGACGGCGATTCCGCCCATCAGCCGGCGCCTCAGCTCATCGCTGGAGATCGGCCCGCGGCTGACCTCCATGTTGAGCTGGACGGCCCACTGGGCGGCGAGGTCGAAGAGGATGTTCAGGTCCTGGGTCAGCTCCAGGCGAAGGCGGTCGAACTCCATCTGCGGGGAGCTGCGCTCCGGTCCGTTGAGCGGCTCCAGCTCCTGGGAGAGATGGTGGAGCGCCACGAACACGCCGGTCGCGGTGCTCTGGAACTGGGTGTCGAGCGAGGTCACCATGTAGTGGACCTGGTTCTCGTACGGCTTGCGGTCGGCCGCCACGAAAGTGCCGCCGCCGCCGACGGCGACGCTCGACTGCAGGCTGGTCAGGATCTGCGGGGTCAGACGGCGGCTGACGGCGAACTTCACCTCGGGCAGCTCGTCGCCCGGCACCAGGTAGAGGCTCTCCAGCCGGTCGAAGAAATCGTCGCTGAAGTAGACCCGCAGGGTCTCGCCGACCGTCTTCTGGACTGCGCCGAGCGAGATCAGGTTGTCGTCCCCGCTCTTGCGGATGAAGTGGAGCTGGTAGCACGACTCGGTGCCCTGCTCGCAGAGGTCCCCCTCCTCGAAGAGGGAGGGGAAGAACATCGGATTGAACGGGGCGTTCTCGTAGACCCGCTGGCTGGCGTTGGCCTCGACCTGCCAGTTGTTGTTGAGCTGGAGGACGATGCCGCCCTTGGGAGTCAGCGAGACGGAACCGTCCGAGAGCGTGCTGTAGAGCCCGTACTCGACAAGGACGGCCGGCCGGACCCGCATCCCGCCGCGGCCGAAGAGATCGACGCTCGCCTCGCCGGGGAGGTCCTCGCGGCGGTTCAGGGCGCTGAGCCCGAACTGGCGCTCGCGGTACCGGAGGCCCGTCTGGAGCGTGTTGCCCTCGCCGAGCGAAGCTGTGTACGCGCCCTCGACCCGCCACGAGCGCGAAGCCTCGGGGATGTTCAGCGGATCGATCGGGCCATGGCGGTGGAAGTTGTTCTCTTCGGTGTACTGGGCGGCGAAATCGGAGCGGCCGTTGGCGCCCACGCCCTGGGTCCAGTTGACCTGGTAGTGGTCGAAGGCAACGGGATTCTCCCGTCCGCCGTCGTGGGTGACCAGCCGGTTCGAGAGCGACATCACGCTGATGCGGCTCTCCTGGCCCTCCAGGTTCAGCGACAGGGTGCTGGCCTCGCCGCCGGTCCCGATGTGCCCGCCCGGGGCGAAGTCGCCGGAGTTGAACTGGCGGAAGTGGCCGCGCACGTCGACCTGCATGGGTCCGACCTGCCCGGCAAAGCCGAGGCCGCCGCTGGAGACCAGACCCTCGCCGGCCTCGGAGATCTGGTCGACGCCGGTCATGGCCTCGAAGTTGGTCTTCAAGCCCAAGCCGGTGAGCGACAGGTCCTGCGGCATCTGCGCAGGCGCGATCCGGAAGGTCAGCGCGTCCCTCTCCTCCTGGTCGATCTCGATCCTATGCAGCACGTCGGCCGGGACGCGGTCGCGGATCGCCCAGAAATCGTCGCCGCCCTTGCCCTTTGCAGTCCTGGGCTGGGGCGCGAGCTGGAGGTCGAGGAACTGGTATGCGTTGGCCGCGGTGCGGGTCAGCATGACCACGACCGGGGTGAATCCGGGCTTGTGTGCGATGACCTTGTAGAGGCCGGCCGGGAGGTTCTGGAACAGGAAGTTGCCCTGCGCGTCCGTCTGCACCTTGCGGAGGCTGAGGTCGGCGAGCTGGTAGGCGTAGACCCCGGCGGCGCCCAACGGGTTGGCCTCGCCGAGCACACGTCCGCCGACGCCTTGCGGCCGGGCGTTCGGCTCGTTGGCCCGCGCACTGGAAACGCCGCCCAGAAGGGCCAGCGCCAGGATGAATGGGGCAGCTTTGTTTACGCTCGTCATAGGCCTTCCCCCACGGACATGCAACTTTACGCCTCCGGGTCAAACCCTGTCAAATAGACAGAGCCCTACCCGGTGGAAACCTGCCCCCCGACTGAGCGCATTCCAAGCCGGACTCAAGTCCGGCTCCCCCGTAAAAGACTGCCGTGCTCCCTACTCTACCTTATAGACCACTCCATCGGAACGCCCCAGGTCGTCGGTGACGACCAGCCGGTGCTCGCCCGGAAGGCTGGGGAGGAAATGGTTCTCCCCGGGAGAGGTAGAAGCAACCAGCATGCCGTCCTGATACCAGAAGAGCCGCGAGGCCTCGGCGCTGGCCTGGGCGACCAGCGGGATGCGCTGATATTCGGGCGGAGTGTCCCGCCGCACGCGGTAGGGAGTCGCGGCGGCCGGCGACACGATCCGGGGGGGATCCCCCGCCGGAATCCCCCGGCAGGCGGAGGCGAACCGCGGCGTCCCGAGTATCTGATTGCTGCCCTGGGCCCGCCACCATGCCACCAGCTCCGCCGGGAAGACCGTGAAGCTGCGCAGCTCGTGCGGACGTCCCCGAACACAGTCGCCGGAGAGCAGCTCGCCGGTCTCGGCATCCACCAGCGCCCGGCGGTGGTAGGTGCACTGGACCAGGCGGGACCGGCCGGGCAGATAGGTCGCCTTCATCCGCACGGGGCAGAACGGCCCCGGCAGCTCGTGGCTCTCGGCGCAAAGCTCGATCTGATCAAGATCTTGGATTCTTTTCGTCCAATCCGTTGATTTTCCAGGGCTCCCTCCGCCGGGATCGACGGCCCGGAACAGGTCGAACAGCAGCGGCCCGGCGTGCTGGCTCCCCGAGATCCCCTTGCGCGGCCGGCCGTCGAAGTTCCCCACCCAGACCCCGATCGTGAACCGCTGCGAAAACCCGACCGCCCAGGCATCCCGGTGGCCATAGGAGGTTCCGGTCTTCCAGGCCACGCCCGGAGCTCCCACCGACAGGTCCCAGGATTCGGGGAGGTCGGGGCGGCGGACGTCGGTGAGGATCTCGGTGATGAGGTGGGCCGCCTCCGGGGAGAAGAGCTGCGCGGCAGAGGATGACCCCTCCCCTTCGCTGGTCCGGTAGGCGCGATGCTCCCCCCCGCCCGCCAACGACGCATACAGATTCGTCAGATCCAGCAGCGTGACCTCGCCCGCCCCGAGCACCAGCGGCAGCCCGTACTGCTGGTAAGGCCGGTCGAGCGTCGCCAGCCCGCCGTCCTTGAGGAGCCGGTGGTAGTCCTTGAGGCCTACTTCGGACAGCAGCCGGACCGCGCAAGCGTTGAGCGACTGAATGAGCGCCTCGCGGACCGTCACCCGCCCCCGGTACTGGTCGTCGTAGTTCTCGGCCACGTACCCGGAGAAGTCGGTGGGGATATCCAACAGATAGGAATCCGGCAGCACGCGCCCTTGATCCAAAGCGAGGGCGTAGAGGAACGGCTTCAGGGTCGAGCCCGGGGAGCGGCGGGCCAGGGCGCCGTTGACCTGACCCTTGAAGTACGTCTCCCGGAACCCGGCCGAGCCGACGAGGGCGCGGACCGCGTGCGTCCCGTTTTCGATCACCACGACAGCCGCGTTGCCGATCCCCTGATCGCGCAGCTCTCGGATGCGGTGGACCACCTGCTCCTCGGCGATGGTCTGGAGCCGCCGGTCGATGGTGGTCCGGATGCGCGGCTCGCCCGGGAGCAGCGCCTTGACCTGCTCGGAGAGGTGGGGAGCGGCGATCGGAGGCTTGCGCCGCGTCCGGGGGACGGGAACCTGCCGGGCGTTCTCGATCTCCTCCCGGGGGAAGACGCCGCGGTCCGTGAGCTGAGCGAGGACCCGGTCGCGCGCCTCCTGTGCCGCCTTGGGATGGAGCGTGGGGTCATAGCGTCCCGGCGAGCGGGGCAGGGCGGTGAGCAGCGCGATCTCGCCGAGCGAGAGCTGGTCCGGTTCCTTGCCGAAGTAGAACCAGGCCGCCGTGCCGATCCCCTCGACGTTGCCGCCGTAGGGGGTGAGGTTGAGGTAGATCTCCAGCAGCTCGTCCTTGGAGAACCGCCGCTCGAGCTGGATCGCCCGGAAGCTCTCCCGGAGCTTGGAAGAGATCGTCCGCGGCCCGGGCACCGCCATCCGCGCGATCTGCATGGGGATCGTGGAAGCCCCCGAGACCACCTCGCCAGCCAGCAGGTTCGACCACGCCGCCCGCGCGATGGCGATGGGGTTCACCCCGGGATGGCGGTAGAACCAGCGGTCCTCGGAAGCCACGAGAGCGCGGGGCAGCTCCGGAGGGAGCTCGGACAGCTTCACCGGAAAGCGCCAGCGCTCATCCGCCGGCAGGAAGAAGCGGAGGGGGGCGCCCGTGCGGTCCATGACCACGACGGCGGGGGGGCGCTCCAGGTTTTCCCAGGGGAAGGGGAAGACCAGGTTCAAGAAGAAGAACCAGAGCCACGGGGCTAGGACGAGGGTCAGGGCGACAGCCAGGGCGGCGCGGGCCCTCACCCCCCGGCCCCCTCTCCCGGTCCCCCGAGCACGCCCGCCCCGGGAGAGGGGGAGACTTGCTGGGGAGTCTGTCGTCATCGGAACCTCTTCGTTTGCTTCCATACGACCTTCCGGTCTCCCTCTCCCGCGCAGCGGGGGAGGGCTGGGGAGGGGGCTCTTTCAGCATCCGCTCGACCCTGCGCGCCTGCTACTCGACCTCCAGCTCGTTCCGCTCAGCCTCCGGCGCCGCCGCTCAAGCTCCAGCGCGTTGCGCTCGGCCTCCGCCGCGCCGCGCCCGGCCTCCAGCGAGTGCCGCCCGACCTTCGGCAGATGCGGCTCACCCTCGAGCGAATCCGCCCGTGGCTCGGCGGCAACCGCTCGAGCCCGGACGGCACCTGCGCGAACCTGCGCGGCAGCGGCCCGACCCCGAGCGGCATCCGCCCACCCTCGGACGCGCGCGCTGGAGCGTGCGCGGAGGCCGGAGGAGCCCCCTCCCCAGCCCTCCCCCGCTGCGCGGGAGAGGGAGACCCCCGCCCGCCAGGTAACCAGGCAAGCCTCCCTCTCCCTCACGCAGGTGAGGGAGAGGGCCGGGGAGAGGGAGGACGGGATCAATTCAGGGCCTTGACCTCCATCCGCCCCCGCTCCCCGACCGCCTGCAACGCCGGGCTGTACATCGCCTCCGCATGCACCGGCGGCAGCCGGAAGGCTCCGGGCGCGACCGCCCTCACCAGCGTGTAGTACGTCTGCCAGGAATCCGGCGGCAGCAGGTCGGTGAAGACCAGGATGCGATCGTCCCGGAGATCCAGGTAGGCGAGCTGGAAGTTCGCGTCGTTCACCCAGGGGAGCTGCTCCGTGGTCTGCAGGCGGGGGTTCTCCACCTCCAGCCCCGAGGGCAGCAGGCTCACCACCGCCACGTTGTTGATCGGACCCGAGACGCTCCGCAGACGGGTCTTGATCACGATCAGGTCCCCCTGCTTGACGTCGTTCAGGTTGACCGGCTGGCCGTCCCGGTTCAGGAACTGCCGCTCGATCTCCATCCCGTTGTTGGCCGCCTTGAAGCCCTCGTCCGTGGGAATGCCGCGGGTGAGAAGGCTGAAGAAGGCGGCGCCGGTCTGGAAGCCCGAATCCATCTGGAGGCGGATCGGCTCCGTGCCGCGGATGGTGAAGGTCGCCGTCTTGTTCGTGAACGTGCCGACCTTCTTGCCTCCGACGATCACGCTGCCCGAGTAGGGCGGGAACTTCGCCTGCCGCTGGGCGAGCTGCCCGAGGGCGAGCAGGGTGAAGCTCTCCTCCTGCGTCGTCCACCAGCCGACCTCCCTGGCGTCGCGGCCCAGGCGGTCGGCCAGGGCCGGGATGCGCGAGTCGGCCGGCGCGGCATCCATCAGCGCGAGCAGGAGCAGCGCCCGGTTGCGGATCGTCGAGTTGAAGTTGCCGCCGGTCTGCCGCTCCACCTGATCGAGCTCGCCGATCCGGGAGACCAGCTCCTGCACGGCGCGCGGATTGCCCGCCGACGCATAGGCCGCGGCGAGCAGGGCGCGGGTTTCGGCATGGAGATCCTTGCCGTGCTTCGTGCGGATGTGATCCATGGTCCCCTGGTCCGGCCGGCCGGCGCGGGCCAGCACGTAGAGGCCGTAGACCGTCCGCTGCAAGTCGTCGTAGCCGTAGGCCGACTTGGCCTTGGTCGTGGCCGCCACCCACTCGATGCCGCCGCGATAAAGGTTTTCATCGACCGGATGGCCGGCCTTGCGCGCCTCCACCAGGAAGTGCGCGGCATAGGTGCTGGCCCAGGGGTGGACCTCCGTGCCGCCGGGCCAGAGGGAGAACCCGCCGCCCGAAAGCTGCATCAGGGACATCCGCCGCAGGCCCGCCTGCACCATGTCGGCCGGATCGCCGTGCCCCTTCTTGGGATCGAACAGCTCGGGCTCGAACGCCTTGGCCAGCTCGCCCATGTAGATCAGCGGGAAGGCGCCGGACACCGTCTGCTCCAGGCAACCATAAGGATATTGGAGCAGGTGCTCCAGCTTGCCCGCGAACTGGATCAGGGGCAGCGGACCGACGCGGAGCTTCCGCCGCACCGTCTCCGGCCGGAAGCTTGCCTCCGGACTGGCGAGATCCATCTCCGACCTGGCGACCCCGCCCGCGTCTTCCACTGAAATCTCGGGCAGGTCGGCCCGGATCCCCACGTTCGTCGTGGACTGGCTCTTCTCCCCGTTGCCCGAGGCCGTGGCCGTGAAGCGGACGTTGCCTTCCGTGGTCCCGGTCTTCACCGTGAAGTAGACGGTGCGCTCCCGGCCCACGGGGATCTCGACCGCCTGGGTAGCCGAGCCCTCGATCTTGACGAGTCCCTGCGGTTGACCCTGGACGTTGAGCCCGACCTGGATCTGACCCGGCTTTGCCGTGTCGTTGCGGACCGTGATCGGCACCTGCAGCGACTCGTCGAAGGAGAGAATGCGCGGCAGCGTGGGCAGGAGGACCAGCGGGTTGCGCACCCGGGTCTTGCCCTCGGATGATCCGAACCGCCGGTCATCGATGGCCACGACCATCACCCGCAGAGCGCCCTGGAACTCCGGCACCTGGAAGGTGACCTTTACATTGCCGTCGCCGTCCGCCGTGAGCGGGCCGGACCAGAACGCCACCGGCTCCACTCGCCGGATGCCCTCGGTGCGGACGTACTGCGCCATTCCCTCCTCGCCCTCGCCGCCGCCCGCCGGGGCTTTCCCTTGGGGCTTGACCTCGGGCAGGAGCAGGCTGAACGTATCGAAGGAGGTCACGGACAGGCCGAGCCGCCGGTAGAACCAGTCGAACGGCTGCGGAGTTTTCTGAGCGATGAGCTGCAGGATGCCCTCGTCGACCGCGGCGACCGTGACGATGGCGCCCGGAGCGGTCTTCACCCCGATCTCCAGCTTCGAATTGGGCCGGATCTCCTTGGGCTGCGTGATCTGCGGAGTGAGCTTGTTCGCCACCCGGTCGACGGGCAGCGGGACGGCTCCAAAGGCGCGGCCGGCGGAGCCGGGCTCCAGGTCCTGCGCCCTGCGGACGAGCGTGGCCGTGATGAACGAGTTCGGCCGGTACTCGCCGCGGATCGGCACTTCGATCGTGGCCGTATTGCCCGTGAGCTGATGGATCTGCGTGTCGAGCACCCGGTCGCGCTCGACCGTGATCAGCAGCTTGCCCGCGAACGGGGCGCGCACCTGGACCACCGCCGTTTCACCCGGCGCGTACTCCTCCTTGTCCAGGTCGAGCTCCAGCCGGGCCGGGTTCTTGATCGCCCAGGGCGACATGCCCCAGCCCGCGGCATAGAACTCCACCTGGGACGACGCCTCCGAGTCCGGATCGACCACGACCACCCGGTAGCTGCCGTAGCGGGTCGGGGTGACCTGGAACGTGCCGCGCGGCTTGCCCGCCGGGATCGGCTTGCTCTCCAGGAGCACGGCCTCCCGGGTTGATTCATAGCGATACCCGCCGCCGGGGATGCGCCGCAGCACCGTGTTGTAACGGTCTTCGAAGAAATCGGCGCGCAGGTAGGCCGAGGGGACTCCTTTCCCATCGGGAGACACGGCCACGTACTCGATCTGCACCGGCTTCTTCGGCTCGGGCCAGCCCTCCTCGTTGCCGAGCTGGCGCAGCCCTATGTAATAAGGATAGGGATGGACCTGCAGCCGGGTGAGCGCCGCGACGCCGCGGCCGCCCTGCTCCTGGACGCGGGCCGTGAGCACGGCTTCGAGCGAGGAGGGCACGGGCGACTTCTCGGGCATGGTGACCTTGAACTCGCTCCGCCCCTCCTCGTCCAGCTTGCCCGTGGTTTCAAGCACCTGGTTGGCTTCCATCTTGCGCTCGTTGTTGCGGAACGAGAACGCCTCGAAGCCCTTGGCCGTGAAGGTCGAATCCACGAGGCGGACGCGGGTCTCGACCGGCAGATTCGCCGCCGGCGCGCCGAACAGATAGCTCGAGGCCACGTTGTAGACCAGCTCCTGCCCGGGCCCGACTTTCTCTTTTGGCGGCTGAATTTCGACTGAAATGCGGTCGGGGACGAACTCCTCCACCTGGAAGCTATAGGTGCCGATGATCGTCTCGGCGATCTCCAGCTCCAGCGTGTGATGGCCGGTCAGCGAGTAGGCAGGCAGGTTGAGCTTCCATTCCGCGAGCCCCCGGCCGTCGATCTGAAGGCGCTCCGTCTCCAGCTCCTTGCCCTGCGGATCGCGGTGGCGAAGCAGAGCCGGCATCGCGGACGGCACTCCGAGGCTGGCGTCGCGCACGACCGCCATGCCCTCGGCCGTCTCGCCGGGCCGGTAGAGGTCGCGCTCGCCGTACAAGAAGGCCGTGTAGCCGCCGGTCGGGACCTCGTCGCCTCCCGTGTCCAGGCCGGTGGTGTCGATCGACATCCGGTCGAGGAGGAGGAACGTGAAGTCGTCCCCCTTCTCGACGGTGATCAGGTAAGGCCGGCGCGTGGCGGGGTCGGGGAGGTCGCCCACGCGGAAGAGGCCGGAGCCGTCCGTCCGCCCCTCGCCCATCGGCTGGTTCTGGTCCGAGATCAGGGTGACCTTGGCGTCCGACACGGCGGAAAGGTCGCGGACGGACGACACCCAGACCATCAGCTCGCCCCGGTTCTGCTTGGCGACGATGCCCATGTCGGTCAAGAGGAGCCAGCGCTGCTCGGCCTCATAATCGTCCGGCTTGCCCACGGAGATGCGGTAGAGGCCGGGGTCCTTCAGGTCCACCCAGCGGTCGAGGGTGATGGGAGTAATGCGCCGCTGATTCCGCGCGCTTCCGACATCGAGCGTCTCTTCCCGCAGCCGGTCGCCGAGCGCGTGGGGGAGCTCGCCGAAGTAGCCGTAGTCCTCGTCGAAGAAGCCGCCGTAATTGAAGAGGAAGAACAGGTTGTTGCGGTAGACCCGGTCGATCGTCATCCGCACCTTGGGGACGTTGACACTGTCCAGGTTGATCGTGCGGTTGCCGGAGGCAGCCAGGAACATCCCCTCGCTCTGGAAGGCGGCGGTCGGCTCCAGGTCGGGGATCGGGACGTCCGCCGTCCAATCCTCGGACAGCACCGCTTCATCCGTGGCGGGCATCCCCTTGCCGACCGTGAGCTTGTAGGACGAGCCCGGCCGCATGCCGCCGGTGATGACGAGCTCGTTGCGGTTGGCGGACAGCCGGGTCTGCACCTGCGGCTCGATCTTCAAATACTTCTCGGCCACGGCGGCGGAGATGGGGGAGGAGAACCTCACGACCACGGTCGATTCGCGGGGGCCGGGCTGGACCTCGAAGCCCCAGATGGCGAGCTTGGTGCTGGACCCCAGGGGGATCTCGTGGACGAACTCTTCCTTCAATGGAACATTGCCGCCGACGGGAGTGAGGTCCTGGGCGATGACGAGCCGCAGCTTGCGCTCGTCGCGCTGCTTCTGGATCGTGGGAGTGCGAAAGGCGATGACCGGCGCGTTCCAGTCCGTCTCCAGCTCCAGGGCGATAGGTTCGCCGCCAGCGGGATCGTGCAGGCGCATCTTGGCGATGAGCACCTTGGGATCGACGGGGTAGTTGAACGTGATGTTGCCGCGGAACACCACGCGGGCCTTGCCTTCGAGGGCCGGCTCCTCGGTCAGCTCGACGTTTTCGACGAGGAACTGGTCGGTGCGGACGGTGATCTCCTCGTCGCCGGTGAAGACCATGCCCTCGGGGAGGAACGTCTCCGGCTTCAAGGTAACGGTGTACTCGGAAGCGATGGGCAATCCGCCGCTGGGCTGGAACCGGAGCGCGTTGGTGTCGCGCCACGTCCACGCGCCGCCGAGCCCGGGATCGAGGGAGGCGGGAGCCGGTTCGAGGACGGTCCCTACTTTGTCCGTGCCCAGGGCCTTGTCAAAGACGATGTCGAAATACTGCCGGTTCTCGCGGTCCACCACCACGTCGAACACCGAGACCGTCTCGGCGTCGGCCCCCGCCTTGAGCTTCGCGAACGCCGCGGCCAGGGGGTTCTTGAACGCATAGGCCGAAACCGAGACCAGCAGCAGAGCCAGGACGATGAGGACGACGTCCTTGGCGCCCCACTTGCGGGCGAAGGCGGCACGGAGGCGAGACGGGGTCCGTTCCCGAACCGGCGGGGGGGTATCCATTGGGATATGACGCTCCTGTCAGGTAGAGATAGCGAGGGATAGGCTACACCAGAAACAGGCATCCCTCACCTTGCTTCAAAGTGAGGGGAGGCGGGGAAAGCTTTCGGGCAGCCCCTGGGCCAGAGCTGCCCGGAGCTGCCCTGAGATATCGCGGCCTACTGCGAGTAGCCCTGGTAGTTGTTGGTCGAGCAGTCCACCACGAGGGCCGAGCCGTTCGCCGTCACGGTCCAGTTCCAGTCCGCCTCGTTCTTGTTGTCGTTCGTCCGCCAGTTGCAGGTGGGCCTGACCGTGGCCTGGCTCCCGCACACAGTGCTCGGAACGTTGTTCTTGCTGCAGTTGGAGGAGCCCGAGCTCAGCAGGCTCTGGCAGCCGGAGGTGATGGAATAGATGAAGGTGCTCGGGATGCACAGGTAGTTCCCGACGTTCTTCGGATAGAAGGTGGCGCCGGCGCAGGCGGAGCAATGGCTGGAGCTTTCCGCCGAGCACTGGTGGAAGGCGGCGCTGACGTCCGTGACCCGGTATCCAGCGATGATGCTGCTGTTGTTGAAGCCGCTGAGGGTCAATTTTCCGCAGATGTTCTGGCTGTCGGCTTGGGCGCCGCCGGCCGCGAGAAGGAACAGCCCGAAAACCGCCAAACGCGAGATTCTCATAACCTCTCTCCTGTGCCTGGAGTACCGCTGGATTGCGGTACCTGAACGTCTTTCGTCCCGGCAGTGGGACGAGAGGGCCAGGTATCGCACCCCCTTCAGGCGATCCGCACCACGATCTTGCCGCGGGTGTGACCGGATTCGAGCGCCTCGAAGGCCAGGCGGATCTCCCCGAGAGAGAAAATCTGATCGATCTCGGGACTCAGCCGCCCTTCCCGGATCCAGCGGCCGAGAAGCTCCAGGTCGGCAGCGCGGGGGTGGACATTGACCATGCGCGCCCGGCGGTCCTCGCCGAAGAGATTGCGGGTGCGGGACGTCACGACCGAGAAGAACGTCCCCGGGCCGACCTCCGTGGTGACATAGACCCCCTTGTCGGCGAGCAGGGGTGCGCAGAGGTCATAGGAGCTCTTGCCCGCCGCATCGAAGATGACCTGATAGGTCCCCTCGTCGTCGAGGAAGCTCTGCGTCTGGTAGTCGATCGTCCGTTCGGCCCCCAGCTCCCGGAGGAGCTCCTGATTGCGGCCGCTGGCCACGGCCGTGATCCGGGCTCCCACGATGCTGGCGATCTGGACCGCGAAGTGACCGACGCCTCCGGAGGCGCCATTGATCAGCACCCACTCGCCGGCAGCGAGCTCGCCCTGGTCGCGGAGAGCCTGAAGGGCCGTGAGCCCGCCCATGGGGACCGCCGCCGCGTCTTCAAAGGAAAGCGTCTCGGGCTTGTCGGCCAGGGCCGACTCGGGGACCAGGGCAAGCTCGGCGCAGGCGCCGCCATGCCGGCCGCCGGTCTGGCCGAAGACCGTGTCGCCCGGAGCGAAGCGGGTGACCTCGGGCCCGACGGCCTCCACCTCGCCGGCGAGATCGAAGCCCGGAATCAGGGGGAACTTCGCGGGACTGACAAACCGGAGCTGCCCCATCCGGATCTTCGAATCGAGCGGATTGACGCTGGACGCGCGCACCCGCACCAGCACCTCCCCCGTGCCGGGCTCCCGCGGCGGCTCCAACTCCCTGACCTGCAACCGCTCCACTCCGCCATAGCCCTCGACCACCGCCGCTCGCATGCCGATCCCCCAAGAGGAAGCTCACCTGGCTTGATAGGGCAGCGCTTCCAGTTCCACTTCCTCAGCCAGAGCATCGTATTCAGGATCCTTATGGACGAGCGCTGCCTGCTGTCGTTGCGCGAACGCGGCGATCATCGAGTCCGCCAGGGAGAGCCGATGGCTTGCCTTGAATCGCGAGGCGGTCAGAAGTGTCGGCTCGTCCAACTGCCACAGGATCTCGCAGGGGAGTTGCTTGAGGAGCGCGTACCTGCGGTCTGCCTCTCCCTGTCCACGTTCCTGGCGTGTGATGTAGTGCACCTCCAGGAGGACCAGGCATGGCAGAAAGACCTTTTCTGTCTGGAGGATGCTCTCGACCCGGCCGGCACCCTCCTCGTTTTCGATGAATGCCAGCAGTGCCGAGGAGTCGAGGACGTAGCTCTTAGGTTCCACGCTTACGATCCTCTCGACGGCTCTCAAGCAAACGATCCAGGAGCCCTTCTCCTTGTCCCGCGCCCCTCAATGCCTTCAGCGGATCCTTGGGAACCGGGACGATCCGGATGACCTCTCCATCATCGAGCCAGACCAGCCGGTCTCCCTCGTGGATGTGATGGCGCTTGCGAATGGCAGCCGGGATGTTGGTCTGCCCTTTCTTGGTCACAGAAGTCTCCATCAGCCGTCCTCCTCGCTCTGGAATTTAACTTGGAACATCCGCAACAAGCAAGGAGAAGGGGACTTCTGGCAAGGCGAGTGGGCGCTCCCTCCTTGCCTAACCCGCCTGACATTCTTCTCTGGCTGTCCCTGGGACCGCCGGCGTCCCGCCGGCCTCCGGCGCTTCTTCGAAATTCAAGCGAATGACATTTCCGAGGCGTTTTCCGTTCCTTGTCTTTTTGAAATGGGAAGAGGTCTACGCTTCGTGTCCGAAGGTAAAGCCCTGGTGGAGGTGACGGTCCGTACCTTCCAGTCCCGGCTGCTCCTGCGTCCGGGTCCTGCCGTCAACGAGATCATCCTCGGCGTACTTGGCCGGGCCCAGCGGCTCTACCCGGTGAGATGTTGCAGTGTCGTCTTCATGTCCAACCACTGGCACGCCCTGCTCCAGGTCGACGACGCTCTTCAGCTCGCCCGCTTCATGCAGCACGTGGATGGCAACCTCTCCTCGGAGATCGGTCGCAAGGAGATCCACGATTGGCCGCACACGATGTGGTCGCGGCGCTATCAGGCGATCGTGGTCAGCGACGAGCCTGCGGCGCAGATCGAGAGGCTCCGTTACCACCTGGCGCACGGGGTCAAGGAAGGGCTGGTGGACCAGATGCAACGCTGGCCCGGCGTCCACTTCGCCAGGTCGATACTCGGGGGCAAGCCCCTCAAGGGATTGTGGTTCGACCGCACGCAGGAGTATGCCGCCAGGAACCGGGGAGAGGACTTCGGCCGTCTCAAGTACGCCGAGGAAGAAGAGCTGAAGCTCTCGCAGCTTCCCTGCTGGGCGGACGTGACGCCGGAGGAGTACCGGGAGCGGATCGCGGGTTTGGTGGAAGAGATCGAGGCGGAAGCCCGGGCCGACCGGCAGGCAAGGGGGATCGAGCCGCTCGGGGTCGAGGCGATCCTCCGGCAGGATCCTCACACCCGTCCGAACCAGACCAAGAAGTCGCCGGCGCCTGCCTGCCACGCGGCAAGCAAGGAAGCCCGGAAGAGATTCTGGGAGGCCTACTCCGCCTTCGTGGCCGCCTTTCGGGAGGCCGCGGAGAAGCTCAAGGCGGGAGAGTGGCCCGTCAGGTTCCCTCTAGGGTCGTTCCCGCCTGGCTTGCCGTTCATAAGTCCGTACCCTGCCTTGCCTCCGTAGTCGGGGGCAGGCCATCCGACCACACAGCCTTCCCATTGCGACCTGGTTCGAGCTCTGATCGAGGCGGGGAAGGAGGAGGACTGTCCTGAGGGCAGGAGAAACGTGCATCCTGAGGGGCCACGGCATCTTCCGAGACTGTTTCACGGCGACAAGCAGGTGATTTGCCGAGTCGAACCGTCTTAAAAGGATGGATAGCCGGGCTCCAAGCCCGCTTCGGTCTATCTGCCGCCGAGGTTACGCCTTCCTTCTCTTGAAACGTCAGGCACCTCCTTCGGGGCCGTTCAAGGGCGGCAAGCAGGTGATTTGCCGAGTCGAACCGTCTTAAAAGGATGGATATGCCGCACTCCAAGCCCGTTCGGTCTGTCTGCCGCCGAGGTTACGCCTTCCTTCTCTTGGAACGTCTGGCACCTCCTCCGCAGACCGCCGGATCTCCTTACCTTGAAGGATCTGGTGTCCTTGGAGCTCTTTCAGGGCTTTCCCGGAGCCGCCTAAGCCAGCACGGGTCCCCTCCCTCGCTTCCCTGGCCGCGCATGCCCTCTCATGAAGCCCGTCCGAGAGCCGGATGCGGGAGATCCGCAAGTCCGGTTCGATGAGCGGCGGCGGGAGACGGAGCCAGGGTCGAGACTGAGGCACCGGCACTATGGCGAAAGCCGCCGGAAACAGCTACTCCCTCGACCTACAG
>DATLNC010000056.1:0-13225 GCA_035536935.1 Thermoanaerobaculia bacterium | reverse complement strand
GACCAGGCAGACGCCACACACGTGGCGACCGCGAGGTCAATTGACACCTCAAATAGGGACGCGACCAGACGAATGGCTTCGTTGCGTCAGGACTATAGTGTCGCGAGAGCCGAAAAGGAAGACACTATAATCCGCTGGATGCCGCCGCTCGTCGAGATCCGCGACCTCACCAAAGCGTATGAGGAGGGCGGGCGGCAGCGGACGGTGCTGCGGAACGCGAACGCGGTCATCGAGCGCGGCGAGCTGGCGGTGCTCGTGGGACGCAGCGGGTCGGGGAAGTCGACCCTCCTCAATCTGCTGAGCGGGATCGACCTGCCCGACGCGGGTGAGGTTTTCGTCGACGGAATCTCTCTGTCCAAGCTCGCCGAGCGGGAACGGACGCTGTTTCGCCGCGACAAGATCGGCTTCATCTTCCAGTTCTTCAATCTGATCCCGACGCTGACGGTCGAGGAGAACCTCCTCCTCCCCCTGGAGCTCAAGGGACGCGTGCGGCCGGAGCAGCGGCGGGCGGCTCTCGGTCTCCTGGAGGAGATTGGCCTCGCCGACCGCGCCGGGAGCTTTCCGGACCGGCTCTCGGGCGGCGAGCAGCAGCGGGTCGCGGTGGCAAGGGCGCTCGCTCATGATCCGCTCCTCGTCCTCGCGGACGAGCCGACAGGCAACCTGGACCTCGATACCGGCCTCCAGGTGCTGGAGATCCTCGACCGGCTCACACGGCGGGCAGGCAAGACCATGGTCATGGTGACCCACAGCCGCGAGGTGGTCGGGATCGCCGACCGGGTGTTCCGCATGGAGGATTGCAAGCTGGTCGAGGACGCATGAAGCCGCTTCTACGCTCCAGCCTGCGGCACCTGCTCCGCCATCCGTGGCAGTTCGGGCTCGCCGTGCTCGGCGTAGCCCTTGGGGTCGCGGTGATCGTCTCGATCGATTTGGCGAACGCCAGCGCCACCCGCGCTTTCAGCCTGTCCAGCGAGGCGGTCACGGGCCGCGCCACGCACCAGGTGATCGGCGGACCTGAAGGGATCACGGACGAGGCATTCCAGCGGCTCGCCCTGGAGACCGACCTCCCCGTTGCGCCGGCGGTCGAAGGCTACGTGCGCGTGCCCGGCAAAACCGGACGGATGCTCCACCTGCTGGGGATCGATCCATTCTCGGAGCGCCCGTTCCGTCCCTACCTGAGCGGCGGTACCGGAGGGAGCCGGGAGGGCAGCTCGATCGATCTCGCTCCCCTGCTCACCCGGCCGGCGGCGGGAGTGCTATCTGCCACGACCGCCAGGGAGATGGGGCTGAAGACCGGCAGCTCGTTCCCTGTCCGCGTCGGCGGCGGAGTGCGGACGATCGAGCTGGTCGGCGTCCTGGAGCCCGGGGACGAGAGCACCCGGAGCGCCTTGAGCGATCTCCTGGTGATGGACATCGCCGCCGCCCAGGAGATCCTCGGCCGCGTGGGCCGGATCGACCACATCGACCTGATTGCCTCCGAAGGTCAGCTGGCGCGGGCGCGGGCGGTGCTGCCGGCCGGCGCCCAGATCCTCCGTTCCAGCGCGCGGACGGAGACGTCCGAGGAGATGACCAAGGCGTTCCGGCTCAATCTGACCGCCCTGTCTCTCCTGGCCCTGGTCTGCGGGGTCTTCCTCATCTACAACACCATGGTCTTTTCCGTGGTGCAGCGCCGGACCCTGATCGGCACGCTACGGGCGCTCGGGGTCACGCGCGGACAGGTGTTCGCCCTGGTATTGGGAGAGGCCGCGATCGTCGCACTGCTGGGGACTGCCGCCGGCCTGGGCGCGGGTGTGCTCCTCGCCCGCGAGCTGGTCCGCCTGGTCACCCAGACGATCAACGACCTCTACTTCGTCCTCTCGGTGCGGGAGCTGGCCGTGCCGGCCGGGTTGCTGATCAAGGGGAGCGTGATTGGGATCGGGGCCACGCTGGCCGCGGCGCTCGCTCCGGCCATTGAAGCCACGCAGGCGGCGCCCCGGGCCGCGCAGATCCGCTCGGCCCTGGAGGCGCGGCTGCGCCGCGTGCTGCCGCGAGTCACGCTGGCCGGCGCGGCCTTGCTCGCCATCGGCGCCGGGCTCCTCGCCTTCCCTGGCCTGGTGGTGAGCTTCGCCGGCCTGTTCGCCGTGATCCTGGGCTCGGCGCTGCTCGCTCCGGGGGCCACGGTCTTTTTCATGAACCTGCTGCGGCCGGTCATGGGCGCGATGTTCGGCATCCTGGGCCGGATGGCGGTGGGCGGCGTCGTGGCTTCGCTCTCGCGCACTGCCGTGGCCATCGCCGCGCTGGTCATCGCCGTGTCGGCGACGATCGGCATCGGGGTGATGATCGACAGCTTCCGGGGAACGGTGGTGAGCTGGCTGGAATCGACCCTGCGCTCGGACGTCTATCTCGGCAGGCCGGGCCGCTCAGGAGGGTTCAGCGGAGGGGATCTCGACCCGGAGGTGGCGCTGCGGGCCGCGCGGTTGCCGGGAGTCGAGCGCGTGAACCTGCTGCGGCGGACCGAGGTGCCCTCCCCTGACGGTCCGGTAAGGATGGTGGTCCTGGGGACAGACCTCGAAGGCTTGTCCGGTTACGAGCTCAAGGAGGGGCGGCCTGGCGAGGCATGGCCGGCATTCCAGGAGCGGGACGCCGTGGTGGTCTCCGAGCCCTTCGCCCACCGGCACGGGATGGGCGCGGGGGACGTCTTCCGCCTGCGCACTTCCAGGGGAGAGCGGGATTTCTCCGTTGCCGGGGTCTACTACGATTACGCGTCGGACCAAGGGCTCGTGCTGATGAGCCGCAAGACCTATCTCCGCCACTGGCGCGACCGGCCGTTGACCGGGTTCTCGGTCGATCTCCAGCCAGGCGCGGACCTGGAGGGGACGATTCGCCGGCTGCGCTCGGCGGTGGGCGGCGAGGGGCTGTCCATCCAGTCGAACCAGGCGCTCAAGAAGATTTCCATGGAGATCTTCGACCGGACCTTCCGGATCACCAGCGTGCTCCGGCTGGTCTCGGGGCTGGTGGCGTTCATCGGCGTGCTCTCGGCGCTCATGGCGCTGCAGCTCGAGCGGGCAAGGGAGCTGGGAGTGCTGCGGGCAAACGGTCTCACTCCCGGGCAGGTCTGGCATCTGGTCACGTCGCAGACCGGGCTGATGGGCCTTGCCGCGGGCCTGCTCTCGATTCCCGTGGGCCTGGCTCTCGCCGCGATCATGATCTTCGTGATCAACCGCCGCTCGTTCGGGTGGACGATCCGGATGGAGGTCGATCCGATGATCCTGCTGGGAGCGATGGCACTGGCGCTGGGTGCGGCGCTGCTCGCGGGGATCTATCCGGCCTGGAAGATGGCGAGAACTTCACCAGCTCTGGCGTTGCGGGAGGAGTGAGTGCCCTCACGGGGTGCACGCGGATGACGTCATCAGCTTGGGCGGGGAGAGTGTGTGAGCTTCCTGGAACCAAGGTCAGCACGGCCTCGGCCTGGGCACGCGCGGCCTCGCGGGTGGTGAGCACGGAGTGGTACTCCCCCGCCGCCCACATCCGGGCCTGATCGCCGCGGTGAGGATGGAATGGGAGCGCCGCCTGCCCGGTGCTGTTGACCGCGATCGAGCGGCTGAGGCCGGACAGGTCGGCGATGAAACGCTGGGAAACGCCGAAGTCGACGCGGAAGCCCTGATCGGGATCGCCCGACATCGCGTTGACTGTGGTCATGTCACCGGCCAGGGGGAGCCGCCCGGCGTTGAAGATCCAGTCGAGCGGCGCGATCCCCCCGGCGCCAAGCGGCTGGTGCGCGAGCGGCGTCTGGTGGAGCCTGCCCCATTGCCACTCCCCCACGTCTCTCCCATGGCTCTCGGAGAGCCACGCCACCGCGTCCGTGAAGCTGCGATGGACGATGTCGTCGCGCGTCTCCACGGCCGGGGTCCGGCGGTCATCGAACCAGGGATCGCGGGCGCGGGCCAGGAGGTCGTAGAGCATTCCGGTCTGCGCCGAGACGAGCGGCTGAGCCGACTTGAACAGCTCGTCGCCCAACTCGTCCTTGACAGTGTTCGCCACCAGGAAATGGAGCCACGCCCGGAACACGGTCGCGCCGACCGCGTCGCGCTCGAAGCGGAGGTTCCAGCTCCGGACATGCGCCAGGGCCTCCCGCTCGAGCTCGTCGGACGGGACCATATCCAGTAGATACGGGCGGAGCTCCCGGGCCACCTCCGAGAACGTGTCCGCCTGGAATGCGCGCATATCGTCGAGAGTCACGCTGCGGTCCGCGGCGAGCAGCTCCGTGATCCGCCGCGCCCGCTCCGGGTAGGGCCAGTCCGTGGTCAACAGGTAAGGGTAGGCGTCCGAAACGACCTTGTTGTTGGCCGTAACGAGAAACCCCGATCCGGGGTTGACCACGCGCGGCATCTCCTCGTAATCGATGAAGCCTTGCCACTCGAACTCGCCGGTCCAGCCCGGGACTGGCGCCTTCCCCGGATTGCTCGCGGGCCGGAGCGGGACCTTGGCCGTGGACTGGTAGGCGATGTTGCCGTCCACGTCCGCATAGACGAAGTTGAGGCTCGGCGTGTCCCACATCGACAGGCCGCGATGGAACTCCTGCCAGTTCTGCGCGCGGTTGATCGCCGAGATCGCGTCGAGGAGCCGGCTGCCGTCGCTCGCGGCCCAGCGCAGGGCAAGGGGCCGCGGGTCCTTCCAGTCGGGCAGCGCGTTCTGGACCAGCGGCCCATGGCGGGTGGAGCGCACTGTCAGCGTCTCGGGCTCACCGCCCTTGACCAGGATCTTCTCCGTGAGCACGCGCAAGTCCTCCCAGCTCCCTTGGAACAGCGCTCTCTTCGGATTCTTCGCGTCGTCCAGCTTCTCCAGATAGAGGTCCTGTACATCCGCGTTGAGGTTCGTCACTCCCCAGGCGATGCGCCGGCTCTGTCCCAGGATGACGAGCGGCAGCCCGGGCATCGAGAAGCCCACCGTGTCGAAGCGGCCGCCGTGAAGGCCGATCTCGTACCAGACCGACGGCGTGCCCAACCCGAGGTGCGTGTCGTTGGCCAGCAGCGGCTTGCCCGTGGCAGTGCGGCTCCCGTGGACGACCCAGGCGTTGCTTCCCCAGATACGGTCCGAGCGCACCAGTGCCGGCAGGAGGGCAGCGATCCGGGCGCGCTCGTTTCCGCCCCGTGGCAGATTGCCGAGGAGCGGCACCGGCAGCATGGGCGAAGGCACGATGAACGGGCCCTCCTTCGGGTATGACGGGAGGAGCCGTTGCGCGCCCGCCTGCCCGACCTTTTCGGCCAGCTGCCAGCGTATGAGCTCGATGAACGCATTGAGGCTGAGGTTGAGGCTCATCGCCCGGCTCCAGGCGAGGCTGTCGAGCGGCGTCCAGGGAGCGGGGTGCGGGTCGAGGATCGTGAACTCGATCGGCAGCCTGCCCTCGTGCGTCTGCAGGAACGCGTTCACCCCATCGGCGTAGGCCTGGAGCATGGCTCGCGTGTCCGGGGAAAGGATCGCAAGGTCCCTCTCCGCAGAGCGGCGCAGGCCAACGGTGCGGAGATAGCGGTCCGCCGGCAGCGGCCCGGCACCGAACAGCGAGCTCAGGCGGCCGCTCCCCACGATACGGTTGAAGTGCATCTGCCAGAGCCGGTCCTGCGCGTGAACATAGCCCTGCGCGACGAAGAGGTCGCGCTCGTTGCGGGCGAACAGGTGAGGCACGCCCCAGCGGTCGCGGATCACCTCGACCGGCCCGGAGAGCCCGGCGATGTCGACCGTCCCCTCAGCCTGCGGCCAGGAGCGGCGGATCTTCCAATAGCCGAAACCGATTCCGGCCACGAGCAGGAGGACCAGCGCGAGCAATCCGATCTTGAGAAGCTTGAGAAGCCGTCGTTTCATGCACTCTCCCAGGATTTGAGGGATCTCAGGGGTCCAGGCAGGCGCGCAGGCGCTCCGCAAGGACAGCGACGTCGGGCTCGGCCATCATGCTGATGTGATCACCCGGGAACTCATGGACCTCCACCGGCGAGGGTGTGAACCTGCCCCACCCCAGGTCATGGCAGAGGCTCGGATCGAAGCCGGTGCCGGCGGCCCGGAACAGGGCGATCGGCCCGGGGTAGGGGCGCGGCCGGTAGCTCCGGAAGGCGCGAGCGTTGGTCTTGAAGACCCGCAGCAGGCGGCGGAGCTGCGCCAGGCCGTCTTCGCCGGCGTGGACGATGCCGGCTGCCCGCAGGCGGTCCACGAAGACGCGAAGGCGCTCCTCGGACGACAGGCGCGCGAGCTGCTCCTCGGTGATCCTGAGGTCGGCTCCGCGCAGGCCGCGGACATACTCGGCGATCGTGACCAGCCAGGGCGTATCGTCGTCCTCGAAGACGGACGGCTCCGCCGGCTCTTCCGGGGGGACGCCGGGCGCGGTGTCGAGCACGGCGAGCAGGGTCACCTCCTCCCCCTGCTCCGAGAGCTGGCGCGCCATCTCGTAGGCGGCGAGGCCGCCGAACGACCAGCCGCCCAGGCGGTAAGGGCCGGCGGGCTGCACGCGCCGCATCTCGGAGACGTAGTGCGCCGCCATCGCCTCCAGGGTGGCGAAGGGCTCGGCGTCATCTTCGAGGCCGCGCGCCTGGAACCCGAAGAACGGCTGATCCGGTCCCATCCGGCGCGCCAGGGGGAAAAAGCAGAGCACGTCGCCGCCGGCCGGGTGGATGCAGAAGAACGGCGGGCGGGAGCTGCCTGCCGCGGGGGTGATCTCCACCAGGCAGCGTGCCGCCGCCGGCACTGCGCGATCTCCGGGAGGGGCGAGAGAGGCGCCGCGCAGGCGCTGCTCCAGCAGCCGCCGCTGCTCCTCGGAGAGCTGACCGCGGCGCTCGAGCAGGCGGGCGCGGCGCGCGGAGGGATCGTCCGCCGGCATCCGGGACATGCGGGACGTGCGGGCGGCCGGCTCGGGCATGGGAGTGGGCCGCGGCAGCTCCTCCGAGCACGGCGGCAGCGCCGAAAGGCGGATGCCGGGATCGGCCACCGCCGCGGCGAGCAGACGCCGGTAGTGCTCCAGCAGCCGCTCGATGGTGACGGCGTCGAACAGGTCGGTGTTGTATTCGACCACGGCCCGCAGGCCGGTGGAGGTGTCGGTCATGTACAGCGTGAGGTCGAACTGCGACGTGGCCGTGCTGGCCGGGAAGGGTGAGACGGCGAGCGGCGCCTCCGCGGCCGGGCCGGCGTCGCTCTCCAGGGCGAACATCACCTGGAACAGTGGGCTGCGGCTGCGGTCGCGCTCCGGCTGCAGGGCTTCCACCAGCTTGTCGAAAGGGAGCTCCCGGAAGGCGTAGGCGTCCAGGGCCATCCCGCGGACGCGGTCGAGTATCTGGGCGAAGGTGGGATCGCCCGTGAGGTCTGCCGGCAGCACCAGGCTGTTGACGAAGAAGCCGATGAGCCCTTCGATCTCGGCGCGGTCACGGCCGGCCACGGGAGAGCCCACGACGATCCGCTCCTGGCCCGTGTAGCGGGCGAGGAGGGCCTGAAAGGCGGCGAGCAGGGTCATGAAGAGCGTTGCGCCGGAGCGCCGGGCCAGCCTGCGGCTCTCCGCCGACAGCTCCGGCGGCAATGCGAGGGCACGGTAAGCGCCGGGGTTCGTCTGCACAGGCGGCCGCGGCCGTTCGGTGGGCAGGCTCAGCACCGGCAGCTCGGTTCCGAATCGCTCCCGCCACCGATCCACGAGCGCGGCCGTTGCCCGGCCATCCAGGGAGCGGCGCTGCCAGACTGCGAAGTCGGCGTACTGCAGCGGCAGCTCGGGCAGCGGCGACGGACGGCCCGCGGCGAACGCGGCATAGAGCTCCCGCAGCTCGCGGGTGAAAATGGCCATCGACCAGCCGTCGGTGACGATGTGATGGATGGTCAGGAGGAGCACGTGCTCCTCGGACGACAGCCGTAGCAGGGCTGTACGCAGAAGCGGACCCGCCGCGAGGTCGAACGGCAGGCGGGCCTCCAGGTCGGCAAGGCGCCTGGTCTCGGCCTCCCGCGCTGCAGCGGGGAGCTCCTCGAGATCGGAGACGGGCAGAGCGACGGGGCCAACCGGCCGGATCACCTGGAGGGCCGCCCCCTGGTGCTCGCGGAACATGGTGCGCAGCACCTCGTGCCGCCGCACGATCTCCGTCAGCGCCGCCTCCATGGCGGGCCGGTCGAGGGGACCGCGGAGGGTCAGAGGCTGGGGGACGTTGAAGATCGCCGTGCCGGGCGCGAGGCGGTCGAGCAGCCAGAGCCGGCCCTGGGCGAAGGAGAGGGGCAGGCCGTGGGACTGGTCATCGCGCGGCATGGGGCGGAGGGCCGGCGTCTCGATTCCCGCGGGACCGGACCGCGCGGCGGCGATCCGCTCCGCCAGGCGGCTCACGGTGGTGGCCTCGAACAGGGCGCGCACCGGCAGGTCGACGCCGAACGCGCCGCGCAGCCGCGACACCACCTGGATAGCCAGCAGTGAGTGTCCGCCCAGGTCGAAGAATGGGGCGTCCGCCCCCACCCGGTCGCAGCCGAGCACCTCGCACCAGATGCCCGCCACCAGCTCCTCCACCGGCCCGCGGGGCCTCACGAAGGAGCCGTCGAGGCCCGCCCGGTCCGGCTCGGGGGCCGGCAGCGCCTGGCGGTCGAGCTTGCAGTTGGGCGTCAACGGCAATTCGGTGAGTACCACGAAGGCGGAGGGGACCATGTATTCCGGCAGGCTGACCAGGAGATCCCGGCGCAACTCGCCCGGCGCCGCCGGCGGCTCCTCTCCCGCGGGGACGACCCAGGCCACCAGGCGCAGGTCCCCAAAGGCGTCCTTCCGTGTCAGGACGACGGCCTCGCGCACGCAGGGCAGCCGGAGGAGCGCCGCCTCGATCTCCCCCAGCTCGATGCGCAGCCCCCGCACCTTGACCTGATGATCCAGGCGCCCCAGGAAGTCCAGATTCCCTTGTGGCCGCCAGCGCACCCGGTCGCCCGTGCGATACGTTCGCTCGCCGGCCACCCAGGGATCGGGCAGGAATCTCTCCGCGGTCAGATCCGGCCGTGCGAGATAGCCGCGGGCCAGACCCGCCCCGGCCACCCACAACTCCCCGGGAACTCCCACCGGCACCGGCGCGCGGCCGGCGTCCAGCACGTAGACCCGGGTGTTAGCGATGGGGCGGCCGATCGCGGGGATCCCCTCCTCCTCCACCGGCCCCATGGTCGAGACAACGCTCGACTCCGACGGACCGTAATGGTTCATCAGCCGGAAACCGGCTCCTGGCACCTGGCCGCGGCGCAGGCGGTCGCCGCCCACGATCAGCGCCCGCAGGGCCATCCCAGCGGGCAGCTCCTCCTCCAGCACTGCCTCGGCGAGCGGCGTGGGCAGGAACGACAGGGTGATCCCCGTCTCGGCCCACCGCCGCGACAACGCGGCCGGCGCCAGCCGCACCTCCTCCTCCAGGATGTGCAGGCTCGCTCCCGCGGTCAGATAGGGCCAGACCTCCCACACTGAGGCATCGAAGGCCGGGTTCGCCACCAGCGTGGCGCGGTCCGCGGCGGTCACCGTGTACTCCTCGCGGTGCCAGGCCACCAGGTTCGCCAGGCCGGCGTGCGGGATCTCGACCCCCTTGGGCGTTCCCGTCGAGCCCGACGTGTAGACCACATAGGCCAGATTCCCGGGCTCGATGCGGACCGAGGGCGCCGCATCTTCCCGGCCGTGGATGCCGCTCCAGTCGCCGTCGAGGATCAGCACCTCGGCTTGGACCGCGGGCAGCCGGGCTGCCAGGTTCCCTTGCGTCAGCACCACCGGCACGGCGGCGTCGGCGATCTGGAAGGCCAGGCGCTCGCGCGGATGGGCCGGATCGAGAGAGACGTAGGCTCCCCCTGCCTCGAGCACCGCGAGGATGCCGACGACCCGCTCCGGAGTGTGCTCCATGAGCACCGCGACCCGAGTCTCCGGTGCCACTCCGAGCGACCGGAGGTGGTGCGCCAATCGGTGAGCGCGCGCCACCAGCTCACCATAGGTCATCTGCCGCTGGCCGGCTGCCACCGCCACAGCCTCCGGCCGGTGCCTGGCCTGCTTCTCGACCTGCTCGTGGACCAGGCTCCGGACGGAGAAATCCCGGGCCGTGTCGTTCCAGTCCACCAGGAGCTGGGCCGCCTCTTCCGGCCCGAGCAGGGGCAGGACCGAGAGGGGGAGGTCCGGCCGGGGCGTGGCCCCCGCCAGCAGGCGGGTGAGGTGGCCGAAGACGCGGAGGACCGTCGTCGCATCGAACAGGTCGGTGGCGTATTCGAGATGCAGCTCCACGGCCTCGGCGGAATCCACCACCGTCAGGCTGAGGTCGAACTTCGCCGTGCCGGTGTCGGCCGGCAGGCGCTCGGCGCAGAGGCCGGGGGCCATCTCCACGTCCGGCGCGCCGCGGCGGATGTGATGGATCAGGATCTGGAAGAATGGCGTGCGCGCGAGGTCGCGCTCCGGCTGCAGCTCCTCCACCAGGGTCTCGAAGGGGACATCCTGATGAGCATAGGCGGCCAGGGCGGTCTCCCGCACCCGGGCCAGCAGGGTCCGGAATGCGGGATCGCCCGCGAGATCGGTCCGCAACACCAGAGTGTTGACGAAGAAGCCGATCAGTCCCTCGGTCTCGGCGCGGTTGCGGTTGGCGACCACCGAGCCGACGGTGAGGTCCTCCTGGCCGGTATGACGCAGCAGGAGGGTGTCGAGCCCCGCCAGCGCCGCCATGAAGAGGGTGACCCCTTCCTGGCGGCAGAGGGTCCGCAGCCCGGCCGCGAGGTCGGGCGGCAGGGGCGCGGTCAGGAGGGCGCCGCGCTGGCTCTGCATTGCCGGCCGCGGGTGGTCGGCCGGTAGCTCGGGGGCGGCCGGCACGCCTGCGAGCTGCCGGCGCCAGTGATCGAGCTGACGGGCCAGCGTCTCGCCGGCGAGCCAGCGCTGCTGCCAGACCGCGAAGTCGGCGTACTGCACCGGCAGATCCGCCAGCGGCGTCCCCCTGTAGAGAGCCGCCAGCTCGCGCAGAAGGATCTCCATGGACCAGCCGTCCGCCACGATGTGATGGAGGGTCGGCAGCAGCCAGTGCTCCCCCGGGGCGAGGCGCAGCAGGAGGGCACGGAGGAGCGGACCGGCCGCGAGATCAAAGGGGGCTCGCGCGTCCTCGCGGAGGAGCCGGAGGGCTTCGGCCTCGCGCGTGTCTTGGGGGAGGCCCGCGAGGTCCACCCGCGGCAGCGGCACGGGGCACGGCGGCGCGATGACCTGCCGGGGCTCCCCCGCGGTCATCCCCGCAGTCATGGCGAAGGTGGTGCGCAGCGCCTCGTGGCGGCGCGTCACCTCGGAGAGGGCCCGCTGGAGCGCGGCGGCGTCGAGATTCCCCGTCAGGAGGAGAGGAAAGGGCACGTTGTAAACCGGCGAGCCGGGCGCGAGCTGATCGAGGAACCAGAGGCGCCGCTGGGCAAAGGAGAGGGGCAGCGGACTGCTGCGCGGCACGGGCTCGACGCCGGGAACCGCGACGCCAGCCTCGCCACGCAGGGCGTCGTCGACCGCCTCGGCGAAGCCGCCGAGCGTGGGCCTTTCGAAGAGCCGGCGCAGCGGCAGCTCGACACCGAAGGCCTCGCGGACCCACGAGATCACCTGGGTGGCGAGGAGCGAGTGCCCACCGAGCTCGAAGAAGCTGTCATGGACGCCCACCCCCACGCCCCCCAGCACCTCGGACCAGAAACCGGCCAGCACCTCTTCCGTGGGCGTGCGGGGGGCGGCGAGATCAAAGGTCTCCTCGCGGGCGGCTCCGGGTTCGGGCAGGGCCGTTCGGTCCACCTTGCCGCGGGGGGTGAGCGGCAGCTCGTCCACGAACAGCCAGGCCGTGGGGATCATGGATTCGGGAAGGCGCTCACGCAGGAATCCACGCAGGATGGTGGACATGGGGGCCTCCATCCCGGGACGGAGCACAACGTAGGCGACCAGCCGGCGGTCGGACGCCACGCCATCGCGAGCCGGGCGCGCCACCACCACAGCCGAGGCCACGGCGGGGTGCTCGCCCAGCGCCGCCTCGATCTCCCCGGGCTCGATCCGGAAACCGCGGATCTTCACCTGCTGGTCGATCCGCCCCAGGAAGTCGAAACGCCCGTCCGGCAGGAGGCGGACCAGGTCGCCGGTCCTGTAGGCCCGGTCTCCCGGCAAACCCAGGAGGCCGGCCGTGGGATCGGGGATGAAGCGCTCGGCGGTCAGATCGGGACGACCCAGATAGCCGCGGGCCAGGCCATCGCCTCCAGCCAGCAGCTCACCCGGCACTCCCACCGGCACCGGATGGAAGTCACGGTCCACCACCACCGCGCGGGAATTGGCGATCGGCCGGCCGATGGGGACCGACTCACCCACCCCGGCGGCATCGGTCATCGGATGGCAGCAGGTGAATGTGGTGTTCTCGGTGGGGCCATACCCGTTGATCACCGTGCAACCCGGGAGGCCATCCAGAGCCGCCCGCACGTGCCGCGGCGACAGGACGTCGCCGCCGGCCAGCAGCTGGCGCACCGGCCGCAGGCCCTGGAGGTTGCGCTCCACCATCTGGTGGAAGAGCCCGGCGGTGAGCCACAGGGTCGAGACCCCATGCCGCTCCAGCACCTCTCCCAGCTCCTCCAGACCCGGCCGCTCGCCGGGATAGACCACCAGCCGGCCACCGTTGGCGAGGGCGCCCCAGATCTCCAGGGTCGAGGCATCGAAGGAGACCGGGGCCAGCAGCAGCAGCACCTCGCGGGCGTCGAGGCGGGCGAAGTTGGTCTGGCGCACCAGCCGGACCACCGCGCGGTGCGGCACGGCCACGCCCTTGGGCCGGCCCGTGGTGCCCGAGGTGAACATGACGTAGGCCAGATGGTCCGCCAGGACGAGCGGCTCCTCTGTGACCGCCGCCTCCGAGGCGGCCTCCGGACTCAGCACGCGCACCGCGAAGCCGGGTCCGGAGATCAGCACACGGGCTCCCGCGTCCTCCAGCAGGCCGGCCAGGCGCTGCTGAGGGGAGCCCGGGTCGAGAGGGACGAAGGCTCCTCCCGCCTTCAGCACCGCCAGCAGGGCCACCACGAGCTCCGCCGAGCGCTCCAGGAGCACCGCCACCCGCACGTCCGGCCCCACGCCGCAGCCCCGCAGACGGCGAGCGAGGCAACCCGCCCGCTCGTCCAGCTCGCGGTAGCTCAGAGACGCCTCGCCGCAGACCACGGCGATGGCCTCCGGCGTCCGCTCCGCCCACTCCGCAACCAGGTCGTGGATGCAGGCCTCGCGCGGATAGGCCGTGCGGCAGTCGTTCCACTCCAGCAGCACCTGCTG
>DATLNC010000055.1:0-8139 GCA_035536935.1 Thermoanaerobaculia bacterium | reverse complement strand
AATGAAGTAGCATCGGAGCACACCGACAAGGAGATTTGCCGTGCAGGAGACCCCGAAAGGGCTCGAGGTCAAGATCAGCGACGAGGAGCTGAAGGGCCGTTACTCGAACCTTCTGCGGATCAGCCATACCCGCGAGGAGTTCGTCCTGGATTTCATCAACCTGCTGCCTCCCCAGGGAGTGGTCACGGCCCGCGTCGTGACCAGCCCGGGTCATCTGAAGCGGATCATCCGCGCCCTGGCCGCGAACCTGGAGCAGTATGAAAAGGCCTTTGGCAACATCCAGGAGGCGGCGGATCCGGCGGGCGAACCAGACGTCAACTAGCCGGCGGAGCCGGCAGGAGGGCTGGAAAACATCCGTATGGCAAGCGATCGCCGGCTGGGGGCCGCCATCCTGCCCGCCGTTTTGCCAATACTGTGCTGGCTCGCCCTGGCCTGCCAGTCGACGGGCCGGACCTCCACGGCCGCGGGGCTGGCGGATGGCCCGACCCGCTGGCTGATGCTCCCCGACGAGCTGCGGCAGGTGCAGCGCATGCGGACGAACCGGGAGGCGGTCGACTGGCTGGAGACCTTCTGGCGCCGCCGCGATCCCGATCCGGACCAGCCGGGCAACGAGACCGCGAAGGCCTTCTATCAGCGGGTGGAGGCGGCCGACCGGCTCTACTCGGACGCCGGGGTTCGCGGCAGCCTCACCGACCGCGGGCGTGCCCTGATCCTCCTCGGGCCGCCGCCGGTCCTCCGCTACAGCCAGAAGAGCGCGCCGGCCTGGGAGCCGGGCCGTCTGGGAGGCCGGGCCGCCATCCAGACGCGCGACGTCGTCATCGAATCCTGGGTGTATGCCCTGGAGGACCTGCCCCCCGAGCTGCGCGAGCGGATCGCGAAGGAAGATCCCGACCGCACCGAGCTGGAGCTGATCTTCCTGGTGGAGACCCGGCACACGAAGCTCTTGGAGGGAGAAAAGATCCTGGACCTCGCCGTGCGCGCCACCGTCCGGGACGGCTCCGGGGACAAGCCGGAGCCGCAGCGCCCGCTGCCGCCCGGTTTTTTGCCGCCCCCGCCCGTCTAGAACATCCAGCGGAAGACCAGCTTCACGTTCTGCAGCTCGTTGGCGGTCACGGCGAGCTCGACGCCGGCCTCGCTCTCCCCGACCGGCCAGGCCAGCCCGGCGGCGAGCAGGGGAGCGATGACGAGCTCGAAACCGTCACCCTCTCCGGACGCCTCCTCCTCGTCCCGATCGACGAACCCGACGGCGATCCCGCCGCCGCCGTAGAAGTCGAACGGTCCGCTCTCCGGCCAGCGGTAGAACACGGGAGCGCTGAGGGAGAGGATCGTCTGATCGTCTCCTACGCCCAGCTCGACATTGGGCTCGAAGCGGAGGTTTTCGATGAGCTCTCCGAAGTCGGCCTGAACGCCGACCAGGAGCTGATCGGGCCGGTCCGAGACGCCGCCGCGGAGCCCCCAGCCGTGGAAGCCCGGGCCCTCCTGGGCTTGCGCGGTACTGGCCATCGTAATGGCGGCAAGGAGGGACAGGGCGAGCACGACGGCGGTTCGGGTTTTGTTCAAGCGCGCTCCCTCGCGACCTGGGCCAGCCCCTGGCGGCTCAGCTCGATGAGCCGGTTCCAGAGCGGGGCCGGGATCTCGGCGACCTCCAGATCCGGGTTTGCGATCAGCTCCCAGTCCTGGAACTCCGGGTCGTCCAGGAGTGCGGACAGGGGGATCGGATGCTCGAGCCGCTCGACGGGCTCCAGGTCGAAGACGTAGATGGTGGGATCGCCCTGGTTGGGGTCCGGGTAGGTGTCGGAGATCACCCGGCCGATCCCGACGATCGTGGGCTCGTCGCCCTGGTGGAGGATGAGGACCATGTCGCCCTGGTCCATGTCGCGCAGGTTCTTGAGAGCCAGGTAGTCGGTGACCCCGTTCCAGACCGTGCTCGCGTCCCGCTCCAGGTCGTCGTAGCCGTACTCCCCGGGCTCGGTGGCGAGCAACCAGTAGTTCACCTCGGGCTCGTAGGGTTTGCCTGCTCGTGGCCGCATAGAACATCCTCTCGTCCGCACGGTCCCGGAAGCGGGGCCCGGCGCTTCAGAAGGGATGCGATCAGTGTGCCACCGGCGGCCTGCAATGCCGCGTCATGACGCGCAAGCGCCGGGGCCAAGCCAGCCGCTGCCCGGGCGACGCGTCTGCGCCGGGTATGGGCTCGTCCCCGTCGCGGGCGGCTCAGCCGGGGAGCGCACGGGCTGCAACGCGAGCGCATGGAGCAGCCGCGGTGGGTATGGGCCGCTACCCGGCGCGGGCGCGTCGCCCGCGAGGCTGGCAGGTCAGCCGCCGCGCTGACGGTCTGGCGCCGGCGCTTGCGCCTTGCACGCACCGGGCGTAGTTCTAAAACGGGCGGATGTCGTCGACCTCGATCGTGCCTGCGATGCGGCGGCTGATTCGCAGCTCCGCGAGCTGGGCCTCGCGTGCGACGAATTCCAGCAGGCTCGGGACGAGCCAAAGAGGTCCGGACACAACTATGTCCCTGAAGAAGACCTGGACCAGCTCCCGCCGCTCCTTGCCGTCTCTGATCACCTTCTGGAGAAGCTCGAAAATTTCCTGGTCCATATCTCCACCATCAACCCCCGTTGGGGTCCACGCAGCCGGCGATGCGGAAGCTGATCATGAAGTCCTTGACACTGGCTTCGTTGACCACGATTTCCAGGAGCATGGGAACGAGCCACAGGGGGATCTTCCGCCCGAGCTGCCGAAAGAATGTCTCGACGAGAATCTGATCCTCGTCGACCTGCGGCACGCTGGGCGTGGCTCGGCGATTCGTCAGCTCCACAATGGGCCATTTCCGTTGGGATCTACGGAGCACGCGACGCGCAAGGTTAGCGCCAGGTCCTGAAGACGGGCTTGGCCGGCCACGGTTTCCAGGAACGGAAGGACCAGCCACGGGGGGATCTTTTCCCCAAGCTGCTGGAAAAATTCCTGGACCACGATCCGGTCCTCTTCGATCAGCTTCTCGAGCAGGCGCAGGTGCTGGTGCATGGATTGGAGCCGATTCTATCCCGCCTCGGCCAGGCGCCCCTCCCCCCCGGGTCCTTGCCCGCCGTGCCCCAAACCGTTCCGGTCCCATTTCAATGCTCGAAGCGCCTCCTCGACGCACCTTTCTCACCAGGAGCGTCCCGCCGGGTCATCTCGGCCCGGCCCGGCGGCGCTCCGGAGACCGTGCGCCGCACGCTCATCGCCCTCTCTCTCGCCGCCTCCCTGGCCGCGGCACCGCCCGCCCTGCAGGGTGACGAGGGCTCCCATATCGATCCGGACGGCGCACCCGCGCCTCAGACGGATACCGGCTCCCACCTCGATCCGGACGGCTAGTGCCCTGTCACGCCGGAAAGATGGGTCATCCCTCTATCCCTCTGTAGGGGCACCTCTTGTGGGTGCCCTTCCGGAGGGCGGCCACAAGGGCCGCCCCTACACGAAACGCTATCCGTCACTCGGACCGTGACGAGATACCAGGGTCTTCCCCGGTCCCTCGACGCACCTTTCTCACCAGGAGCGTCCCGCCGCGTCATCTCGGCCCGGCCTGGCAACGCTCCGGAGACCAGCCCATGCGTCGCACCCTCATCGCCCTCTCTCTCACCGCCTCCCTGGCCGCGGCACCACCCGCCCTCCTCGACTTCCTCTCGTCGCTCTGGAGCGAGACCGGCTGCATGATCGACCCGAGCGGCTGCGCGGTCCCGCGGACGGACGAAGGCTGCATGATCGACCCGAGCGGCGGCTGCCTCAAGGAGCGGTCGGAGGAAGGCTGCCACCTCGACCCAAACGGCGGCTGCCTCACTCCACAGAGGGATGAGGGCTGCCACATCGACCCCGACGGCCGCTGCACCTCCTGAGCTTCCGCGGGTGGGCGGGGGACCCCCTCTCCCGCGAAGCGGGGGAGGGTAGGGGAGGGGGCTCCGGACTCACTTCACCGGAGGAGGGCCCGACCGCCGCGCCTTCTCGACTTCGGCGATGACCCGCCGGGCCAGCTCCACCGTGGCGGCTTCCAGTTTCGCCGCGTCGCAGAAGAGCTTCAGGGCCGCCAGCGCCTCCCGGTCGATCTTCTTGGACACGAAGATCCAGGCCATGTTCTCGGTCTGCTCCCGCACCTCCGCCGTGCGACCGGCCTCAAGCCGGAGCGCCGCGAGGTCCAGGTCAGCCAGCGCCCCGTCGTAAGGCAGCTCCTCGGCGGTGAAGGCGTCCCGCACCTTTTCCAAGTCGGCCATGGCCCCTTCCTTCTGCCCCGTTCCGGCCTTCACCTTCGCGGCCAACCACACCACGCGGATGGAGTCGAGGCCTTTGGCCTGCTCGGCCGCCGCCGCGCAAATGTCCGGCAGCAGGCGCGCTGCCTCCTCGTAGCGCTCCAGCCGGGCCAGGTTGTCTGCCTGGTTGAAGCGCAGCGCGAAGAGCAGGTGCGGGTCCTTCAGGCTCTCGACCAGAGGCGAGGCTTCCTCCAGCACTCTCAAGGCGCCTTCTGCATCCCCCATCTGTTGAAGGACATGCTCTTTCTTCAAGAGAATGCGCGCAGCAGCCAGTCTGTCCCCTCCGCTGCGGGCCCGGGCTTCGTCAAGCAGCGCCAAGGCTTCTGGCCACCGATGCTGCGCCCGCCGCAGGGAGGCTTCGAGGTCGAGGAGCCGCCACTCTGGGAACAGCCCGGAATCGGACCCGGGCCACAGCTTCCGAGCCCGGACGAAATCCGCGCCGGCGCCGTCGAAATCGTTGGCGACTCTGCGGGCATTGGCCATATAGCCCCAGCCATAGGCCGTGGCCTGGGCTCTCTCTTCGTCGGGCACGTGCCCGGCGATGAGGAGGGCTAGCTCGGCTAGCTCGCGGGCTTCCTCGGCGCTGTCGGCCGCCGAGCGGGCCGAGGCCTCGCAGACCGTCTTCGCCAGGGCGGCCCAGTCCCGGCAGGAGCCCAGGGGTGCCGTCTCGATCCGCCGCCAGCGCTCCTGCGCCGGGAGGGGCTCCAACGCCGCCCAGATCTCCCCGGCCTCCCGCAGGGTTTCTTCGGCCGGCAGCCGGGCTGACGCCATCTCCTCCTCGACCAGGTACGGCATCACCGCCAGGAGAACGGTGTCGAGCACGGACAGGTCAATCGGGGCCACACCGGCCTCGGTCCCGCGCCTGGCCGCCTCCAGCGCGGCGGTGAGGAAGCGGGTGAGGTGCTGGACCACGTACCAGGGGACGCCCGCCAGTGGCGCCATCCCGCGGAGCACGTCCTCGGACGGCGCCATGTTGCCGAGCTCGTAGGCGGACATGTGCGCCTGGGTCGTCCCAAGTTTTCGCGCGATCTTCTCCTGCGTCATGCCGGCCCGGGTGCGCAGGAAGGCCACGACGTGCTTCAGGACTTGCGGGTCTCCTCGTTCCGCCATGTCAATCTCCTCTACCCTGCCGTATGTGGCTCATACTCTTTTGGTCCGTTTTTCTGTCGTAGGGCGCCTGCCAAGTCATGGTGACTGCCGCCGGAGCGCCCTCGAGGGAGCCGTCATGCGCACCACCTCGTTCCATCTCAAGGTCGTCCTTCTCCTCCTGCTCCTCGTCCTCGCTGCTCCCTGGGCCTCGGCCGCCGGGCCGGGCCAGGACGGGGCCCGGCCGGCGAGTGCCGCCGACTCGCCATTGGTTCTCCTGGGCCGCTTCTGGGACTTCCTCCGGAGCGCCTGGAGCGAAGAGGGTTGCCACATCGACCCGGACGGCCGCTGCGTGCCCGCGCCCCGGCCGCAGGCGGACACCGGCTGCCATATCGATCCTTCGGGTGGCTGCAGGCCCTAGCCACTTCCTCGGCCTCTCCTCAATCTCTTCCGGGAGGGGCCGAGCGCCTCACCCTTTCGACATCGGCGATGACCTGCCGGGTCAGCTCCACCGTAGCCGCGTCACGCATCGCAGCGTCGTAGAAGAGGCGCAGGGCAACGAGGGCCTCCCGGTGGATCTTCTTCGAGGTGAAGATCCACTTCATGCCTGCCGCCAGCCACCTCACCTCTGAATTGTGCCCGGCCTCCAACTTGAGCACCGCGAGGTCCAGGGTGGCGAGGGCCGCGTCATAGGGGTGCTGGCGGGAGGTGAAGTCGTCGCAGACCTTCTCCAGCCGGTCCATTGCCACCTCCTTGCGGCCCTGCCCGGCGAGGATCTTCGCGTCCAACCAGTTGACCCGGGTGAGGCTGAGGCCGTTGCCCTGCTCCAACGCCATCTCGCGGACGGTCGGGAACAGCAGCGCCGCCTCTTTGTAGCGTTCCAGCCGGGCCAGGAGGTCTGTCCGATTGAAGCGGAGCGCGAAAAGGAGCTGCGCATCCCCGAGCTCCTCGATCACGGGAGCGGCTTCGTCGAGCACCGCCAGGGCGCCCTCGGAATCTCCCATCTGCTGGAGCACGTGTTCTTTCTTCAACAGGATCCTGCCGGCGGCCAGCTTGTTTCCTGCGCTGCGGGCCCAGGCTTCGTCGAGCCGCTCCAGGGCCGCTGGGAAATGATGCTGCGCACGCCGCAGGGAGGCTTCCAGGACGAGCAACCGCCACTCAGGTAACAACTCGGGATCGTTGTCGGCCCCGGCGCGCCAGAGGTGCCAGGCGCGGGCGAAGGCCCGGTCGGCGCCATCGAAGTCCTCGGCGACCCTCTTGGCGTTCGCGTAGTAGCCCCAGCAGTACCCTTGTGTCCGGGCGCGGAGGCTCTCCTCGACGTGTTCGGCGATGAAGATGGCGAAGGTGGCGAGATCCAGCGCCTGGTCCGCGCGGTGGGCCGCGGCCTTGATGCTCGCCTCGCAGACCCGCTCCGCCAGAGCCCAGGTGCGGTACCTGGGCCAGGTCTTGACGAGCTCGCGGCGCTCCTTCCATCCTTTGTCCCTGAGCTCGGCCCAGGCGTCGCCGGCCTCCCGGCGCGCCTCCTCGGCCCGGGCTCTCCTGGCCTCGCGGATCAGCAGAGGGCGGAGGCATTCGAGAAGGCCGGCGGCGGCACCCAGGCAGGCGCGGTCGATCCTCGTCAATTGGTCGCGCCGGACAGCCACGGGTGAGGGGGGCTCCGCTGGAGCCAGGTGCTTGAGGAGCGGGTGGAGAGCGAGCAGGAGGTCGACGGCCTCGGGAGAGTGCCCGATCGGTTCGACCAGGGCCACGAAGGCGCCTCGGCTCAGCAGCTTGTCCCCGTTCTCATACTTGCGCAGGAGGCTCTCGCCTTTGTGGCCCAGGCGGGCGGCGTGCTCACCGCGGGCGAGGCCGATCACCTCGCGCAGGTATTTCAGCTCCTTGGCGCCCGGCGGGCTGTCCTCCTCCGGCTCTTCCGCCTTGGGTCCCTTCATCGCGGAGACGCTCCTTTCTCAGTCTACACACATGAGTGCACGCCGCCGACCTTGTGTGACAACGACACGCGACGAGGATCTCCCTGCGTCGCGGGTGCCAGTGAAAACGGACCAATTTAATATAGCTTAAAGGAAATCGCGTCCGCTTTCATCCTGAGCAACCGGGCGATCCTACGATGCGCGGCATGGAGAATGCCCGCTTCCATCTGGCCTGGCTCAAGCTGAATACCGACCTTTTCATGAGCGGCAGGCCCGCGACCGAGGAGCTTCAATACGCCCTCGTGCCGGAGGATCTCCCCGAGAGGGGGCAGTGGAGCCTGGAGCGCGTCAGCCTGCTCGGGCGTCCCCTGGGGACGTTTCCTGCGATTCCGGAGTACCTCCGGACCCTGCGCCGGCCCGGAGTCGAGATGGGGACCGAGGACCCGCTCGAGCAGCGCCTGATCCAGCTTCTCCTGGGCCGGGCCACGAACGCGGGTCATGTCCTGCCGGAGATCGTGCCCACGGTCAGGACGCCGCGGTGGTCGAAGCTGGTGCTTCCCGCGCATGTGGTGGCTGAGCTTCAGCGCCAGGGTGGGGCTGGCGCATGACCCTCTTGCAGGCCGAGGCCGCGGATTGCCGCGAGCACCCGTTTACGAATGCCGGAGCCCGCGAGCTGATGACGGGGCTTCCCGCCGAGGCGGTCCGCTCTCTCCTGCACATCCTGGAGTGCCCCTCCTGTCAGGACGCCACCCTGGGCGACCTGGCCGACGCGCTCGAAGCGCGGGCCGACGAGCCGCCAGCGGACCCGGTTCTGCTGGTAGAGGCCGAGGGGCTCATGGACGAGCTTCTGGCAACTCCCGCCAAAG
>DATLNC010000054.1:0-2369 GCA_035536935.1 Thermoanaerobaculia bacterium | reverse complement strand
TTTTCTCCGGAATTACGCCGGCCCTGCTCGCCTCGGCCACGAGCATCCCCGGACGCGGATAGGTGCGCGCGATCTCGGAGGCGGACATCTCCAGGGCCGGCAGGCGGTCGAGGCGCCGCTCGAGCTCCCGGTCGGGCAGATCCGCCGCGAGCTGGCGTTCCAACCAGCGGTCGAGCCCCATCTTCACGACGGCCTCGACCTCGCCCGGCCGGGGTCCGTAAGCAAAGCGGTTGAGGAGGTGGGCCGCGGCCTCGCGCTCGGTGATCCCGGCCTCCTTCCAGGGCAGGTTGGTCGACGGTTGGCGTTCGAGGGCGGGCAGGGAGAACGCGATCGCCAGGATCGCGGTGAGGGTCAGGGCTGCGGCTCGCATCGGGTTCCTCCTTCTCAGGAGGTGGAACACCGGGAGCGGGGGTTTCCTGCGGGCCGCAGATCTCTATCCGACCGAGCCGATGTAACTGACCTGCCCGGCCTTGGCGCCAAGGAGAGCCTCGCGGATCGCAGAGATCAACGGCAGAAGGTCTTCCAGCTTCGTGGTGCGCGCTCTTAGCACCACAAACGCCAGATCCAGGGATGCGAGAGACTGCTGATGGGGGAGGTTCTTGTCTGCGGTCACGAAGACGTCGAACTCGGCTGCGGCGAGTCGCAAGAGCTGGCCATTCTTGACCCCCGCCCATCCGACCTCGACGATCGTACGCACCTGGAAGCCGGGGAGCTCCCGCTTGAGCAAACGCGGGAGGTTTTCATCGAGCAGGACCCGCCTCACGCAACGTGCGCCAGAAGAGCCCTGGTCGCCTGCTCCAGGAACGCGTTGACCTGCTCGCGGCGTACGCTGGGAAAGTTGTCCAGAAACCCGTCCACGCTGTAACCGCCCTCAAGGTAGTCGACCAGCGCCTGCACCGGCACCCGGGTTCCTACGAATACGGGCGTCCCTCCCAGGATCTCCGGGTCTGCATGAACGACGCTGCCATCAGCCAGAGCAACAGGACGATCCTCAGGCATGAGCCTCTCCTTCCACGAGCACAGTCTAGCATCGCGCCAAACTCGCTCCCCGAGCGAGGGGCACCACCACCACTGCGGGAGGGCTGGCGCGTTTTCCCTGGGAGCGCCGGCGTCCCGCCGGCTTGTCCGGATAAATCGGCGGAACGCCGGCAAGCATCTCGACCCGCGATGGAAGCCGCTTGACCAGCGGGTTTTCCGGCCAAACCCATGAGCGGATCCGGAAAACCGGCCGGTTGCAGCACAAATCTCGTGGGTTGGCAGGCCAAACCCGGCGGTTCCGAGGCTCAACCCGGCAGTTGAATGATTCAACCGGCCGGTTGCAACGTAAAGTCCGCTGGTTTTTCGTTGCAACTCCTGAATTTTTGATACAAACCGGCCGGTTGAAACACAAAACCTCCGACTTGAAACGTTCAACCCGAGAGTTTTGCGCCTCAACCCGCGAGTCAGACGACTCCAGCCGCGGGTTTACCGGCTCAATCTGATCCCGGAGACGTTGCGCTCCTCAGCGGCGCGGCTTGCGTGCGTTCATCAGCCGTCCCTCTCCCGCGGTCAACCGCCGGCGGGATGGGTGGCCCAAACCCTTTCCTCCCGTCCTTCGTATACCGTATGGCATGTGTAGTACACTGAGACACACACCATGATCGAGCTTGACGGTCTCTCGAAGACCTACGCCGATGGCACCGAAGCCCTGACGGGGGTGACCCTCTCCCTCGACCAGGGGATGTTCGGCCTGCTCGGCCCCAACGGGGCGGGCAAAACCACGTTCCTCTCGATCCTGGTGCTGGCGCTCGAGCCGACGTCCGGCCGGCGGGTGTACGACGGGCTCGACGCGACCCAGGCCAGGCTCCGCGGTGCCATCCGGAAGCGGATCGGCTACCTGCCGCAGGACTACCGGCCCCTCCCCCACCTGACCGGCGAGGAGTACCTCCTCCATTGCGCCCGGCTGCGGGGGGTCGGCATCGGGATCGGCCGGGTGCGGGAGCTGCTCGCGGGGGTCGGGCTTTCGGAGGCGGCCCGGCGGCCGGCCGGCACGTACTCGGGCGGCATGCAGCGGCGGCTGGGGATTGCCCAGGCGATCCTCCACGGGCCCCGGCTGCTGGTGGTGGACGAGCCCACGGCCGGGCTCGACCCCGAGGAGCGCATCCGCTTCCGTGCCCTGGTGAGCGAGGTGTCGGAGAGCACGGCCGTGCTGCTCTCCACCCACATCGTGGAGGACGTGGAGGCCACCTGCCCGCGCCTCGCGGTGATCGGCCGCGGACGGCTGCTCTACGACGGCTCGCCCACCGAGCTGCTGCGGCGGGCGGCGGGACGGCTTTGGCGGGTGCCGTCCGGAGTCCCCCTCCCGGCCGGCGCGCTGGAGGTGAGCTACC
>DATLNC010000053.1:0-20633 GCA_035536935.1 Thermoanaerobaculia bacterium | reverse complement strand
GTTCCACGATCTGGGACGGGCGGAGATCCACCACCGAACCGCGGGCTTCGCCAACGAGCTGGGCGAGCGCTACGACGTCCTCCTCCAGCCGGGGAAGACGGCGCGGCGGAAGCGCACCTGGACCGGCTGGCACGTCGAGCGCTCTCCGGCAACGCGGCGGGCCGCCATGGGCTCTCCCGGGGACGTGGCCTACGTCATCCACACCTCGGGCTCGACCGGCCAGCCCAAGGGGATCGTGGTCCAGCACCGCCCCGTGGCCAACCTGATCGCCTGGATCAACCCGGCGTTCGGCCTCGGCCCCTCCGACCGGGTGCTGTTCGTGACCTCGCTCTGCTTCGACCTGTCGGTGTGGGACATCTTCGGCGTGCTGGCCGCGGGCGGCTGCGTGCACGTGGCCTCCGAGGAGGACCTGCGGGACGCGGAGCGGCTGATGCGGATCCTGCTGGAGGAGCCGATCACGGTCTGGGACTCGGCGCCGGCGGCGCTGGTGCGCCTGGCTCCGCTGTTCCCCTCCGCGCCGGCCATGCACGGCCGGCTGCGCCGCGTGATGCTCTCGGGCGACTGGATTCCCGTGACGCTGCCGGACCGGGTGCGGGCCGCGTTCCCGCGCGCCGAGGTCACGGCCCTGGGCGGCGCCACCGAGGCGACCGTCTGGTCGAACTGGTACCCGGTCGGCAACGTGGACCCGGCATGGCCGAGCATCCCGTACGGCCGGCCGATGCCCAACGCGCAGTACCACGTGCTCGACGCGGCGCTCGAGCCCTGCCCGGCCGGCGTGCCGGGCGACCTCTACATCGGCGGCGACTGCCTGTGCGTGGGCTACGCGCACCAGCCGGACCTGACCGCGGCGGCGTTTCTCCCCGACCCGTTCGGCGTGCCGGGTACCCGGATCTACAGGACGGGCGACCGCGCCCGGTACTTCGCGGACGGCAACTTGGAGTTCCTGGGCCGCATCGACCATCAAGTCAAGGTGCGCGGCTTCCGCATCGAGCTGGGCGAGATCGAGGTGGCCCTGGCGCGCCATGGCTACGTGCGCGAGGCCGTGGTGCTGGCGCGCGAGGACGTGCCCGGAGACCAGCGGCTGGTCGCCTACGTGGTGCCGGCGGGAGGAGAGCGTCCGGACCTCCGGGAGCTCCTGCGCCGGTCGCTGCCGGACTACATGATCCCGGCCGCGTTCGTGGAGCTGGAGGCTTTACCGGTCACTCCGAACGGCAAGCTCGACCGCCGGGCGCTGCCGGCGCCCCGGTGGGACCATGGCGAGACGGACGAGAGCGCCGCGCCGGACACGCCCACGGAAAAAGCCCTGGCCGGTCTCTGGCGCGAGATCCTGGGGGTGGAGCACGTCGGGGTCCGCGACAGCTTCTTCGACCTCGGAGGCCACTCGCTCCTCGCCACCCAGCTCGTGGCGCGCATCCGCGAGGCCTTCCGCGTGGAGATGCCGCTGCGCGCGGTCTTCCAGGCGCCGGCCCTGGGCGAGCTGGCCGCGGCTCTGGACGAGGCCGCGCAGGCCACGGAAGAGACCATCGAGCCCGTACCGCGCGAGGGCGCTCTGCCCCTCTCGGCCTCCCAGCTCCGCCAGTGGTTCCTGGTGCAGCTCGAGCCGGACTCGGTGGACTACAACCTGCCGGTCACGCTGCGGCTGGAGGGGGAGCTGCGCAGGAGCGCGCTGGCCGGGGCCCTGCGCTCCCTCGTCCGCCGTCACGAGTCCCTGCGCACCACCTTCGTCGCTGTGGAAGGCCGGCCGGCGGCGGTCGTCCTGCCGGAGATCGACGTCCCGCTGCCCCTGCTGGACCTCTCCTCGGCGCCGGAAGCGGTCCTCGCGGCGGTGGCGGCCGAGACCGACCGCCCGTTCGACCTGACCCGCGGCCCCCTGCTGCGCGCGCTGCTGATCCGGCTCGGCGCGCCTCAGGGCCGGAACGACCACCTGCTCGCGCTCACCTTCCACCACATCGTGTTCGACGGCTTCTCCGCGGGGGTGTTCCTGCGCGAGCTGGCCGCGTTCTATCAAGCCGACGTCTCGGGTGTGCCCGCGTCCTTGCCGCCCCTGCGCGTACAGTACGTGGACTACGCCGCCTGGCAGCGGGAGCAGCTCGGCAGCCCCGCGATCCGCGCCGCGATCGACCGCTGGAAGGAGCGGCTCGCCGGGGCCTCGCAGGTGCTCGACCTGCCCACCGACCGGCCGCGGCCGGCCGCGCTCAGCCTGCGGGGGGAGATGGTGCCCGTCACCCTCCCCGCCGCGGGGACCGCGGAGATCCGGAAGCTGGCCGTGCGCGAGAGGGTTACCCTCTTCATGGCCCTCCTCGCCGGCTACGCCTCGCTGCTCTCCCGCTACACCGGCCAGGAGGACTTGAACGTCGGCACCTTCGTGGCCAACCGGCCGCAGCCGGCGCTCGAGCGCCTGATCGGGTTCTTCGTCAACACCCTGGTCCTGCGCGTGGATCTGGCCGGCGACCCCACCTTCCGCGAGCTGCTGGCGCGGGTGCGGGACATGGCCCTGGATGCCTTCGATAACCAGGAGGTCCCCTTCGAGAGCCTGCTCGAGGAGCTGGAGACCGGCCGCGATCTTTCGCGCGCGCCCCTGTTCCAGGTCATGTTCGGCCTGCAGAACTTCGCCGTGCCGACCCTGGAGGCCCCGGGCCTCACCCTCCGGCCGGTGAGCCTGCTCGACCACACGCGGACCAACGGCGACCTCGGCTTCTGGATGTGGGAGGAGGAGGACACGCTGACCGGCCTGCTGCAGCTCAGCACCGACCTCTTCGACGCCTCGACCGTGGTCCGTATGTACCGGCACATGGAGCGGCTGCTCGCCGCGGGCGCCGCCGACCCCGGCCTGCGGCTCTCCGAGCTGCCCCTGCTCTCCGCCGAAGAGACCGCGCAGATCCTCGTGGAATGGAACCGGCCCGGCGAGCGGGAGCCGGAGCCCGACGCCCTCGTCCACGAATGCCTGGAGCGCTGGGCCCGGGTGCGGCCGGGCGCCGTCGCCCTGGAGAGCGCGGACGGCGGCGAGGTGCTCACCTGGGCCGAGCTCAACCGCCGCGGCAACCAGCTCGCCCACCGCCTGCGCCGGCTCGGCGTGCGCACCGACTCGATCGTCGGGATCTGGGCCGAGCGCTGCGTGGAGTTCGTGGTGGGGGTGCTCGGCGTGCTCAAGGCCGGCGGCGCCTACATGCCGCTCGATCCGGTCCTGCCGGCGGACCGCCTCGCCGCCATCCTGCGCGGCTCCGGGATCTCGGTGCTGCTCGCCCGCGACCGGCCGCCCGCGGGGCTCCCGCCGTTCGGCGGCGAGGTCGTGGCGCTGCGCGGTCTATGGAAACCAGCGTCCGGACCCTCCCACGACCCGGAGCCCTGGGCCATGCCCGAGAGCCTGGCCTACGTGCTCTTCACCTCGGGCTCGACGGGCACGCCCAAGGGGGTCCTGATCCCCCACTCGGGGCTGGCGAGCTTCGCAGAGACCGCGCGCCGCCTCTACGGAATCGGGCCGGAAGACCGGGTCCTCCAGTTCAGCAGCCTGGCTTTCGACATCAGCGTGGAGGAGATCTTCACGAGTTGGGTGGCGGGCGCCACGCTGGTTCTGCGTAATGAGGAGATGGTATCGTCGCCAGCTCGCTTCCTGCGCGCCTGCGGCGAGCTGGAGGTACAGATGTTGGACCTGCCCACCGCCTGGTGGCACGAGCTCGGCATCGAGCTGGCCAGGGGAGAGGTGCCGCTGCCGAGCTGCGTGCGCAGCGTGGTCTTCGCTGGCGAGCGCGCCCTGCTGGAGCGCCTGGCGGGCTGGCAGGAGGCCATGAATCGCGGCGTCCGCCTGTTCAACAGTTACGGTCCCACCGAGGCCACTCCGGCGAGCAGCGTCTTCGATCCGTTCGAGACGGCGGACGGATGCTCGACCAACGGCCTGCCGATCGGCAAGCCGATGCGCGGCGCGCGGCTCTACGTGGCCGATTCCGGCCTGCGGGCGGTGCCGGTGCCAGTACCGGTGGGAGTCGCGGGTGAGCTGCTCATCGCCGGCGCCAGCCTGGGCAGGGGCTACGCCGGCCGGCCCGACCTCACGGCCGAGAGGTTCATGCCTTCGCCCTTTGCCACGGCACCCGGCGAGCGCATGTACCGCACCGGCGACCGGGTGCGCTGGCTGCGCGACGGCAACCTGGAGTTCCTCGGCCGGATGGACGACCAGGTCAAGATCCGCGGCTTCCGGGTCGAGCCTGGCGAGGTTGCGGCGGTGATCTGCCGCCATCCCGGAGTGCGGCAGGCGGTGGTGGTGCCGCGGGAGGTCGGCGGTGTCGCGGGGGTGGGCCTTCGGCTGGTGGCCTACGCCGCTGCCGATCCCGGCGTCACCCTGACCGAGCTGCGCGAGCTGGCGAGGTCGTCCTTGCCGGCTTACATGGTGCCCGCCGACTTCGTGCTCCTGGACGACCTGCCTCTGACCGCCACGGGCAAGCTCGACCGCCGCGCTCTGCCGGAGCCCGGGTACGGTGGCGACGACGGTTCTGCGCTGCCCGAGACCGAGGCCGAGGAGCTGCTGGCCGAGATCTGGGCCGGCCTGCTCGGCCGCGAGAGGGTGGGCATCTTCGACAACTTCTTCGATCTCGGGGGGCACTCGCTCCTGGCCCCCCAGGTGTTCGCGCGGATCGAAGAGACGTTCCAGCTGGAGCTGCCGCTGCGCGCAATCTTCGAGGCGCCGACGGTAGCCCAGCTCGCCAACCGCATCGAGCAGGAGCTCCTGGCCCAGATCGAGGAGCTGAGCGACGAAGAGGCCGAGAGCCTGGTAGAGATGGAGAAAAGCTGATGGAAAACCTCATGCGAGACCTTCGGCTCGGGATGCGGCAGCTTGCCAACCGCCCGGGCTTTGCCACCGCGGCCATCCTGACCCTGGCGCTGGGAATCGGCGCCACGGCCGCCATGTTCACTGTCGTGAACGCGCTGCTGCTGAATGAGCTGCCCTACCGGGACGCCTCGCGTCTGGTGGTGCTGACCGGCACGTTCGAGGAGAAGGGCGAGGTCAAGGACTGGCCCATCTCCCAGATGGACTTCGAAGACTGGCGCAAGCAGAACGGCGTGTTCGAAGAGATGGCGGTCTACACACCCGGCGATTTCGCGGTCAATCTGGAAGGCAACGGACAGCAGGACTCCGAGCGCCTCGACGGCGAGCTCGTCTCCCACACTTACTTCCCGCTGCTGGGCGTGCAGCCGGCCGTGGGCCGGTTCTTCACCCGCGAGGAGGACTCGAAGCCGATGGAGGACTACGTCACCGTGCTCAGCCACGACCTGTGGCAGCGCCGGTTCGGCGGCGACCGCTCCATCGTGGGCAGGCAGCTCCAGATGAACGGCCGTCCCTACCTCGTCGTCGGCGTGGGCCCTGAAGGGTTCCGCGGCCTCACCGACGGGGCCGACCTGTGGGTCCCCTCGCAGATACCGCCCAAGCCCTTCTATCTCACCTCGCGGCGCCTGCGCTGGGTGCAGGTGCTGGCGCGCCTGAACCCGGGCGTCACGATCGAGCGGGCGCAGGCCGAGATGAGCCGTCTCGCCGACGTGCTGGTCCGCGAGTACCCCGACACCAACGCCGGCGTGGGGGTGCAGGTCTCCAGCCTGCGCGACCACTGGTTCGGCCCGCTGCGCGCCGGCCTGATCGTGCTCACCGCGGGCGCCTGCATCCTTCTGCTCATCGCCTGCATCAACGTGGCGAACCTGCTGCTCACGCGGGCGATCGCGGAGCAGCGCGCCTATGCCATCCGCATGTCCCTGGGCGCCGACCGCGGGCGCCTTCTGCGCCAGCTTCTGACCCAGAGCCTGCTGCTCTCCCTGATCGGCGCCGCGCTCGGTCTGGTCCTGGCGCAATGGGCCACGCCTGCGCTGCTGGCGGTGAGCGGCGCGCAGTTCCAGAGCTTCGTGGACCTCTCGGCCGGCCCCGAGGTGATCGGCGCGATCGTCGGCGTGGCCCTGCTCTGCGGCGTGCTGTTCGGCCTGGTGCCGGTCTGGATCACCTTCCAGGCCGACCTGGCCCACAGCCTCACGCGCCAGGGCCAGCAGCCGATGAAGGGGTTCGGCCGCCAGCGTTTCCAGAACGCCGTGGTGGTGGCTCAGGTGGCCCTGGCGCTGTTCCTCTGCGTGTGCGCCGGCCTGATGGCCCGCGGCTTCCGCAAGGCGATCGACCAGGACCTGGGCTTCAAGCCGGACAACCTCCTCACGTACCGCGTCGACATGCGCGGCGCGAAGTACGCGGAGGATGAGCCCGTGATCCAGCTCGTGCGCCAGTACCTGGATCGCCTGGAAGCCGTGCCCGGCGTCGCCCAGGCCGAGATTTCCAATCCGTCTCTCCCCGGGGACGAGTGGACCGGCGCCTACATCCTCTACGAGGATCACCGCAGCGACGCGACCGACGGCACCTACCCGCAGGTCATGCACTCGGTGAGCCCCGGCTACTTCTCGATGCTCGGCATCCCCGTGGTGCAGGGCCGCCTGTTCACCGAGCAGGAGACGACTCCCGGCGCGGTGGTGAGCAAGGCGCTGGCCGACGAGCACTGGGCGGGGCAGAACCCGCTCGGCAAGCGCCTCAAGAACGGCGCCCGTCCGGAGTCCCCCTGGTTCACCGTCATCGGCGTGGTCGCCGACGTCCGCCACCAGGGATTGATGTCCGAGGAGCAGCCGGAGGCCGACGTCTACCTGCCGATTCTGCAGGCGCCCTGGCGCCCGCTGACCATGAACTTCCTGGTGCGGCCCAGGGCGGACGCTGCCGTCCAGGGTTTGGAAACCGCGCTGCGCCGCGAGATGAAGGCGGTCGCGCCCGACCTGCCGATCTACGACGTGGCCACGCTCGAGCAGCGGCTCTCCCATCAGACCGCCAAGGCCCGCTTCCAGATCGTGCTAGTGAGCCTGTTCACGCTGATGGCGCTGGTGCTGGCCTCGGTCGGCATCTACGGCGTGGTGGCCTACAGCACGGCGCAGCGCGCCCGCGAGATCGCGATCCGCATGTCCCTGGGCGCGGACCGCGGCCAGGTGCTGCGCATGGTGGTGGGGCGCGGCGCCGCGCTGGCGGCGATCGGCCTCGTGCTCGGGCTAGGCGCCGTCCTCCTGGTGAGCCGCAGGCTGGTGAGCCTGCTCTACGGCGTCAGCGCTACCGATCCGCTGATCCTGGGAGGCGCCGCGCTGGTGCTCTTCCTGGTGACGCTCGCCGCCAACTACCTGCCGGCCCGGCGGGCCGCGAAACTCGAGCCGGTGATGGGGCTCCGCACCGAATGAACCGGAGACAAGACGCCATGGAAACGCGCAACAAGACCGGCCTGACAACCGCCGCCGCCGTCCTCGTCCTGGCCCTGGCGTTCGGCGCCCTCGGCGCCGCCCTGGCCGCGGGCAAGGCGGTGCTCTGGGAGGACCTGCCGTTCAAGGAGCCGTCGCGGCTCGTACAGCTGGGCGGGATCATGACGGAGAAGGGCGAGGTCCAGCCCTGGGCCATCGGCCATCTCGACTTCCTCGACTGGCGCCGGCAGAACCGGGTCTTCGAGTCGATGTCCGTCTTCACCGACGCCGACTCGGTCGCCTTCAACCTGCGCACGGCCGGGGGGCTGAAGCGCCAGCCGGGCGAACTGGTGTCGCACACCTACTTCGCGACGCTGGGGATCGAGCCCGCCCTGGGCCGCTTCTTTACGGCCCGGGAAGACGCGGAGCCGTTCGTCCATCCCATAGTGGTCCTGAGCCACGGCCTGTGGCAGCGCGAGCTCGGGGCCGACCCGTCCATCGTGGGCCGCACGGTCAACCTCAACGGCAAGGACTGGCAGGTGATCGGCGTGACGCCGGAAGGCTTCCGCGGCGCCACGGACTCCGCCGAATTCTGGATCCCCTCGTCGATGGTGCCGGGCTCGGAGTACATCGAGGTCCGGCGCATGCGCTGGCTCTACGCCGCGGCACGCCTCAAGCCCGGCGTCACCCTCGAACAGGCGCAGGAGGACATGAACCGGATCACCGCCGCCCTGGAGCAGCAGTACCCCGACCAGAACCGAGGGATCGGCGTGAAGCTCCAGCCCCTGCGTGGCTTTATGTTCGCCGCCGAGCTCAAGGACGGGACACGCACCGCGCTCAAGGCAGGGGCGCTCCTCCTGCTCCTCGCGGTCGTGGACGCGGCGGGCCTGCTGCGCAACGCCGGCACCCGGCGCGGTACCGGGAGCGGTATCGGGCCCGGTATTTCGGTCGCTATCGTGGGAGCGGTCCTGGGCGTGCTTCTCGCCGCCTGGGGCGTCCGTGCCCTGATGCAGACAAGCGGATTCAAGATCCCGAGCTTCGCCAGCTTCTCGCCCGGGCCGGGGCTCCTCGCCGGCCTTCTCGCCCTGGCGGTGGTGTGCGGCCTGCTGATCGCCCTCCTGGCCCGGTGGCGGCCCACGCGGGTGCTGGTGGCGATCGCCGCGCTGGTCCAGATCGTCCTCGCCGTCGGGCTCCTGGTCCGCGTGGGCGGGCTGAGCCGCGATTTCCGCCAGGTGGTGGAGCAGGACCTGGGCTTCCGCACGGACAACCTGCTCACGATGCGCCTCAATCTGGACCAGCCGCAATGGGCCAAGGACTCGGACGTAGCCGTGCTGGCCGGGGTGTACCTGCGCCGCCTGGGAGCGCTGCCGGAGGTGGAGGATGTCGCCATCACCGGCCCGGCCATGGCCACCGACGGCTGGGCCGGCGCGTTCATCACGGCCGAGGACCATGACAACCCCGAGAGCGACGACGGTACCTACCGCATCCTGTCGCAAGGCGTCAGCCCCGATTTCTTCAAGATCATGGACGTCCCCGTCCTCCAGGGGCGTGCGTTCAACTCCCAGGACACGCAGGGGTACCACGTGATCATGAGCAAGAGCCTGGCCGCCGCGGTCTGGCCGGGTCAGAGCCCGCTGGGCAGGCGCGTGAAGTTCAGCGCCCGCAAGGTGCAGCCGCGGCCCTGGCTCACGGTGGTCGGCGTGGTCGATGACGCCCGTTACCAGGGGTACTTCAACGAAGAGCGCCCGGCGCCGGACTTCTACCTGTCCGTGCTGCAGCAGCCGGTGCGCCTGCCCATGATCCTGAACGTCCTGGCCCGGCCGCGGGCCGGCGTCTCCATGGAGCGTCTGGAAACGGCGCTGCGGCGGGGGATCCTGGTCGTTACCCCCGAGGCGCCGCCGTACGACGTGGCGACGCTGGAGGCGCGGCTGGACAAGCAGACCTGGAAGTCCCGTTTCCAGGTGCGGCTGGTGGGGATCTCTGCCGCCCTGATGCTCGCGCTCGCTGCGGCCGGCGTCTGGGCGGCCCTGGCGGCGCGGCGGGAGGGCCGGCTCGGCGAGCGGGCCGGAGAGGTATTTGGCACGGAGAGTCCCGCTTCTCAGCGCCGGGCGGCACATTAATAAGAGCGGGAGGGTTGTGCACGTTGTCGTTTTTCCATTCACGAGGCCGGCGCTGTCCGGCCTGCCAGTCCGCCGCGGCCATAGTAATCGGTCCGCGGCAGGAGGAAACATGATCTTGCGTCAAAAGAACCATCGCATTCCGTCCGTCCTGGCCCTGGGCCTCGCCGGCCTGCTCGCGGGGGGTGCCGTCTTCGCGGGCGGCCCGGTCGTGAGCCCGAACGTCCAGATCAACGATCCGCAGCAGCTCTTCCCCGCGGGTCTCCAGACCCGCAACACCCCGACCCTGGCCGCCAGCGAGGACGGGCAGAACCTGCTCGCCGGCTGGGACGACTTCCAGGGCTTCTGCGGCCTGCTCCGGGCTTGCCCGCCGCCGCCCGTGCCGGGCATCTCCGGCTACGGGTTCTCCACCGACGGCGGCCAGACCTGGACCGACGCCGGCACTCCGTTCCCGATCGGACCCGCCTTCACAGCGGGCCACTCCTGGGCGGACCGCGGCGGCGAGGAGGGCAACGAGGTCTTCTACTTCACCAGCCGCATGCAGACGGGCGGCGGCTTCGCGACCACGGTGGGCCTCGGCGTCCACCGCGGCTACTTCGACGCGGGCACCTTCGTCTGGAGCGACGCCCAGATCATCCCCCCCGTCCAGGCCGGCGACGCCTACAGCCGGCAGGCCATCGCCGCCGCCAAGGATGCGAGCGGGGCCGCCTATATCGCGAACTCCAACATCCGTGTGGTCTGCAACATCTTGAACGCCGGCGCCGGCCAGATCGAGGTCATCTCCACCCATGACAGCGGCGACACCTGGGGTACCCCCGTGGTGGTGAGCGCCGACCTGGTGGAGAACTGCGGCGCGAGCGGCCTGCTGCAGGTCGCGCCCGCCCCGGCCGTCGGACCGGACGGCGAGGTCTACGTGGTCTGGCAGTATGGCCCGTACATCGCGCTGGACGGCAGCGCGACCCCGAATTCGCGGATCGCCTTCTCCCGCTCGCTCGACGGCGGCGCCACCTTCGGCCCCGTCCAGTTCCTCGCCACCATCAACAACATGCGCGAGAACCCGCCGGTCGGCTACGGCAAGAACCGCATGAACGACCAGCCGCGGATCGCCGTCGCCACGACGGGCTCTCACCGCGGTCGGGTCTATGTGACCTTCTACCAATCGGAGCAGCCGGTCTCGTCACCGGTCACCGCCCAGTCGGTGGTCTCATCGGACATCTTCATCACCTGGTCGGATGACCAGGGCGTCACCTGGAGCACGCCGGCCCGCATCACCACCGCGGTCCCGCCCACGGGCGTGAAGCGGTTCTGGCCCACGGTCGCGGTGCGGCCTGGCGGCGACGTAGATGTGATCTATATGGAGAGCCAGGAGGTCCAGGTCACGCCGAACCCAACGGATGTCGAGTGCTCTGTGCTGGTCGGCGGCGGCGCGCGCCGCACCGGTCGGGTGAGCTCGCTGGTGGACACCTACTGGATCCAGTCGCACGACGGCGGCGTCACCTTCGGCACGCCGGTCAGGGTCTCCGAAGTGACCAGCAACTGGTGCGCGGCGAACTACGTCGGCATCAACGCGCTGTACTCCAGCCACGGCGACTACCTCGGCATCGCCACCGGCGGCAACCGGACCTTCGCGGCCTGGCCCGACAACCGGAACGGCGTCGTCGACGTGTTTTTCTCCGAGATCAAGGGCAAGGACAAGTAAGGCGAAGCAAAGGCGGATGAAGAGCGGGAGAGGGGCGATCCCCCTCTCCTGTTTTTTTCAGGCGGACTCGTGGACCTCGCGCGCCGCGCGGTTGCCCGACTCCAGCGCTCCTTCCATGGTGCGGGAGAGCCAGGAGGTGTGCTCTCCGGCGAAGTGGAATCGCGCCTCCGCCCTGGCGAGCTCCGGCACCCAGGAGGTCATCTGCCCGGGCTTCCACCAGGCGTAGGCGCCGCCAGCCCATGGGTCGTTGTGCCAGGCCCAGGAGGTGCCGCCCTCGAACTCGCTTCCGAAGCCTGGATGTACCTTCTCCAGCTCCTGGACGGCCATGGCGAGGCAAGCCGGCTCGTCCATTCTGGCCGCGCTCAGGGCGTTCTCCCCTTTCATGTGGCACTCGAGGACCGCCCGCGGACCCGCGTCTTCTGAGCGGGCGAACGGATGCTCGGCCACGAGGTCGATCGGCAGGTCGGTCGAGGCGCTGCCGGCCTCTCCCTTGTCGGCCCAGAACCGCTTCCGCGATTGCAGGTAGACGCGCGTCACCGGCGCGAATTCCAGCTTGTGCAGGGCCTGCCTCTTGGCCGCGGAGAGTCCGGGGGCGAACTCGATCTTCCGCGCCACCGGAGCCGGCACGGTGCAGATCAGATGGTCGGCGCTCAGCTCCTGACGGGTCCCGCCCTGCTCGAGCACCGCCCGTACTCCGCCGGCGCTCTGCTCGACCGCCACGACGGGCGCGCCATATCGGATGCGCTCGCGCAGCGTCGTGGCGAAGGCCTGGGCGAGCAGGTCCGTGCCGCCCTGGATCACGTAAGACTTCTGGCCCAAGAGGAAGAGGCCCACGTCCGACACGAGCCGGTGGAGCGCGGAGATTTCCTGCCAGCCGTGCCCCCACCAGACGCTGTCGCTCAGCAGTTCCACGGCCTCGGCCGAGGCGCCCTGCTTCGCCAGCCACTGGGCGAGCGTCACCTGGTCCCATTCCTTGAAGGCATCCGGACGCCAGGTGGGATCGCCGGTGTCACCGATCTTCTCGGCCGCGGTGAAGTACTTCCCGAGCAGTTGGAACAGACCCTGGCCCTGCTCTTCGGGAGTGAGCTTGTACGGCCAGTCGGGCTTCTCCCCCTGCTTGAGCGAGAAGCGCCTGCCGCGCAGGTGGTACACGGGGTTTCCCCGCGGTCCGAGCGGCGCCGCGATCAGGCCGAACGCCTTGACGTAGCGCGCCATGTGGCGGAACGAATCGGAGTAGCTGATGGCTCCGGCCTCGGCGTAGAGCCCGTCAGCGAAAGGGCTACGCAGGGTATGGACGCGGCCGCCGGGACGGGTCCGGGCTTCGAGCACGGTGACGTCGTGGCCGAGCTGCACCAGCTCGTACGCGGCCGAGAGGCCGGCCAGCCCTGCCCCGATCACGATCACCTTCCTGGACTTGATCACCTTCCCGGGCTGTGCGGCGGCGAGCGACGGTCCCGGAAGGACGGCGAGCGCGGGCAGGGTCAGCGCGGCGTGCTTGAGAAGGTCGCGGCGGGTCATCCCGGAATCTCGTGGCGTCGACATATGTGGAGTCTAACGCCTCCGTGAGACTCCCGAGAGCCCCCGGCGCGCACCTTGCTGGAGTGATGGAGGTCGCGATGCTGCACCGATTCTTTGAAGAGCAGGCGCTCCGCGCCCCTGGAGCCCTGGCCGTGGCGGCGGGGCAGGAACGGCTGACCTACGGCGAGCTGGAAGCAGGTGCCAACCGGCTCGCCCGGCACCTGCGCCGGCTCGGCGTCGGCCCCGAGGTCAGGGTCGGCCTCTGCGTGGATCGCCACGCTGGCATGGTAGCGGCAATGCTGGGCATTCTCAAGTCGGGGGGCGCGCATGTGCCCCTCGACCCCACCTACCCCCGCGAGCGCCTGGCCTACATGCTGGAGGACAGCGGCGCCGAGGTCCTGGTAGCCGAGCGGCGCACCCTGGGCTCCGTGCCGGCCGGCGGCCGCCGCGTCGTCCTGCTCGGCGATTCCGAGGCGGAGGAAGATGCAGGCCGTCCGCAGATCCGGATCGACCCCGAGAACCTGGCCTACGTCGTCTACACCTCGGGCTCCACCGGCCACCCCAAGGGTGTGGCTCTGACGCACCGCAGTGCCGCGGCGCTGCTGCGCTGGGCCTGCGCGACGTTCACGCCCGGGGAGCTGGCCGGCGTGCTGGCCTCCACCTCGCTCTGCTTCGACCTGTCGGTCTTCGAGGTCTTCGCCCCCTTGAGCGTTGGCGGCGCGGTGATCGTGGCGGCCGACGCCCTGGAGCTTCCGTCCCTGCCTCCCGATCCGCCGGTGACGCTGCTCAACACGGTGCCCTCGGCCGGGTTGGAGCTGCTGCGCGCCCGCGGCATCCCGCCTTCGGTGCGGGTAGCGAGCTTCTGCGGCGAGGCGGTTCCAGGGCCTCTGGTCGAGGGGGTGTACCGGAGCACGGCGGTGCGCCGGGTCTTCAACCTCTACGGGCCTTCCGAGGACACGGTCTACTCCACGGCGGCGGAGGTCGAGCCGGGCGCTCTCGTGCCGCCGATCGGCCGTCCCATCCCCGGCACTCAGGCCTGGGTGCTCGGCGAGGACGGCGAAAGGGAGGAGGAGGGGGAGCTCTTCCTCGGCGGCCTGGGACTCGCCCGCGGCTACCTGGGGCGGCCCGACCTCACGGCCGAGCGCTTCATCCCCGATTCCTTCAGCCGCGAGCCCGGCGCCCGGCTCTATCGGACCGGCGACCGGGTGCGCGAGCGTCCGGACGGCGAGCTGGTCTTCCTCGGGCGCGCCGATCACCAAGTCAAGCTGCGCGGCTTCCGTATCGAGCTGGGGGAGATCGACGCTGCACTGCTGCGGCATCCGGCCGTGCATGAAGCGGTCGCCGTGGCCCGGCAGGGGAGCCTGGCGGCCTACGTGGTCCTGGGCGAGTCCGTGGGAGCAGGCGAGCTGCGGAGCTTCCTGAGCCGCACGCTGCCGGAGCCGATGGTGCCGGCGGTGTTCCATCGGTTGGAAGCGCTCCCGCGCACCCTCAACGGCAAGGTGGACCGCAAGGCCCTGCCCGCGTCCGCGCTGCTGCCAGAGGAGGGAGGGGAGGTCTCGCCGGCCTTGCTAGAGGTACTGGCTGCGCTGTGGGCCGAGGCCATCGGGGGGGATGTCGAGCCTGATGACGACCTCTTCGCCCTGGGAGCGCGGGCGCCGCAGGCCGCCTGGGTGCTTGCCCGGGTGCGCGACCTGCTCGGCGTGTCGCTGCCGGAGCGGGCGCTGTCCTCGACCCCTACGGTGGCCGGCCTCGCCCGCGCCGTGGAGGCGAGGATTGTGGCCGAGCCGCCGCCGCGGCTGGTGCCGGTGCCCCGAGAAGGCGTTCTTCCCCTCTCTCTCGCGCAGCAGCGGCTCTGGTTCCTGGAGCGGCTGCGCCCCGGCGAGCCCACCTACAACGAGCCGGCCGCCCTGGACCTCCGCGGTCCCGTCTCCGTTCCCCGCCTGGCCGCCGCCCTGTCGGAGCTGGTGCGCCGGCACGAGGCGTTCCGCTGCCGCTACGGCGAGCGGGACGGCGAGCCGTTCCAGGAGGCCTGCCGGCCTGTTCCTGTTCTCCTGCCGGTCGTGGATCTGTCATTCGAGCATGAGGTGCAGAGGATCGTAGAAGAGGCGGTCCGCCGTCCGTTCGACCTGGGCCGGCCGCCTCACCTGCGCGCCCTTCTGGTCCGCGGGGAGGAGAGGCATGTTCTCGTCCTCAACATCCACCACATCGCGTACGACGGCCGGTCGCGGATCGTTCTCTTCGAGGAGCTGGACGCACTCTACGCCGGGCGCCCGTTGCCCCCGCCGGGCCTCCAGCCCGCGGACTTCGCGGTGTGGGAGCGCCGGTCCTGGCTCGGGGTGCCGGCCGAGCGGCTGGCCCCGGTGCTGCGCGGGGTCCTCGAGGCCGAGCCGCTGGAGCTGCCCTCGGACCGGCCCCGCCCCGAGGAGCCCTCGTCCGCAGGTATCACGCTGCGGATTGCGCTGCCGCCGGCCGCGACCGCCCGGCTGCGCGCGCTGGCCCGGGAGGAGGGCTCCAGCCTCTTCCGGGTGCTTCTGGCCGCCTTCGCCGCCCTCCTTGCGCGAATGTCCGGCCGGGACCAGGGGACCCTGGGGACCTCCGCCGCCGTTGGCCGGACCGAGGTCGCGGATGCGGCCGGCTTCTTCGTCAACCTCCTGCCGCTGCCGCTGGATATCGCGGGCCGTCCCAACTTGCGCCAGCTCCTGGCGCGCTCGCGGGAGACCGTGGACGCAGCCCTCGCTCTCCGCGACCTGCCCTACCAGCGCCTCGCGGCGGTGCGGCCTGACGGAGACCTTTTCCGGGTCCTGTTCCAGATGCTGCGCATGCCCGCGCTCCGGCTGGAAGGGCTGGAGGTGGGGTGGCGGCCGGTGGACACCGGCACGGCGAAGTTCGACCTGGAAGTGACCCTGGAGAGCTGGGAGGACGCCCTGACGGGCTACCTCCAGTTCCGCACGGAGCTTTACGACCGGGCCACCGTCGTTGCCTTTGCCGCGCGCTTCCAGGCTCTCCTCGAGAGCGTGAACCCCGACGCCTCCCTCCAGGATCATGCTCCTCTTCGGGACGCCGAGCGGCGCCAGGTGGTGGAGAGCCGCCGGACTCGCAGGCAGGTCGCGGCGGCTTCGGGTAAGCCCGCGACGGTCGCCGAGGAGCTGATCGCCCAGATCTGGGCCGAGGTGCTGGGGCTGGAGTCGGTGGGCCGGCGTGATAACTTCTTCCACCTGGGTGGGCATTCGCTGCTGGCGGCGCGGGTCCTCGCCCGCATCCAGGAGACGCTATCCACCCGGCTCCCGATGCGCGCCCTGTTCCAGGCGCCCACGGTCGAGACGCTCGCCGAGGCAGTGCTCGCAGCAGATGGGACCGGCATGCCGCCCCCTCTGCTCGCCGTCCCGGGTCCCGGCCCGCACCCGGTCTCCTTCGGCCAGGAGGCCCTCTGGCTGGTGAGCCGGATGGAGCCGGACGGCCCCCTCTACAACATCCCGCTCGCGTACCGCCTGCAGGGCGCGCTGGACCGCCCGGCTCTGATGCGGAGCCTGCGCGAGACCGCCCGCCGGCATCAGGTGCTGCGCTCCCGCTTCCTGGAGATCGAAGGCCAGCCCGTACAGGGAGTGGCGGCTGCGGACCTCGACATCCCCTGGATCGACCTGTCGGCCGTGGCGAATGGCGAGCCGGAGCTGGCACGGCTGCTGCGCGAGGGGGCCGCGAACCGGTTCGACCTGTCGCAGGGCCCGCTGGCGCGCGCCCGGATTCTGATCCTGGGGGAGGAGGACCACGTCCTTCAGATCACCGCGCACCACACCGCCTTCGACGGCTGGTCCCAGGGGGTGCTGGAGCGAGAGGTATCGGCCCTCTATCGCGGTGAGAGGCCTCTCCCGCCCGCGTTGCAGTACTCCGACTTTGCCCGCTGGCAGCGCGCCCGGCTCACGGGCGAGGTGCTGAACCGCCTCCTCGCCTACTGGCGCGCCGAGCTGGCCGGAGCCCCGGCCGTTCTGGAGCTGGCCACGGATCGTCCGCGCCCGGCAGCGCGCCGGGCCCGCGGAGCCTGGACACGGCGCCCGTTGCCGCCCGGGCTCGCCGGGCAGGTCCGCGTCCTCTCCCGGGCCGAGGGGGTGACGCCGTTCATGGTCTACCTGGCGGTGTTCCAGGCGCAGCTCCACCGGGCGACCGGACAAGACGATGTCCTCGTAGGCGCCCCGGTGGCGAGCCGCCACAGGCCGGAGCTGGAGAGTCTGATCGGTCTCTTCGTGGATACGGTCGTTCTTCGCGGCCGCTTCGGACGCGGCGCCACGTTCCGCGAGCTGCTCGCCCGGACGCGGGAGACAGCGCTCGCAGCCTTCGCCCACCAGGACCTCCCGCTGGAGCGCCTGGTCGCAGAGCTGCGCCCCGAGCGCAGCCTGTCGCACAACCCGCTCTTCCAGGTGATGTTCGCGCTCCAGAATGCCCTGTCGGAGGGGCTTGCCCTGGGCATCCCCGCCACGCCGGTCGATCCCGGCCCGGCCACGGCCATGTTCGACCTGACCCTGACCGTGGAGAACCAGGCAGTTGCGCTGGAGTACGACGCGGACCTGTTCGACGCCGCGACCGCGGAGTCGCTCCTGAGCGGGTTCCTGGCGCTGCTGGCGGGCGCGGTAGAGGAGCCGGGACGGCGCATTTCCGAGATCGCTCTTGTCCCTCCCCCCGGGGAGGGTTGGTTTTCGGGTTCCAGCAGAGGGGAGCTACAGCTACCCGAAACTTCCCCCGAGGCCGTGGCGCTCTCCATGGGCGGCCGGGAGATGACCTACGGCGAGCTGGGCCGGGAGAGTGACCTTCTCGCGGAGCGCCTGCTCGGGATGGGCGTCGGACCCGAGGTCGTGGTCGGGGTCTGCCTGGAGCGCTCGCCGGAGCTGGTCGTGGCGATGCTGGCGGTGTGGAAGGCAGGCGGGGCGTACCTGCCTCTCGATCCAGCGCTGCCGGCCGAGCGGCGCGCTTACATGCTGGAGGACTCTGGCGCTCTCGTCGTGGTGGAGGAACCCCTCACCCCCGTTCCCTCTCCCATCGCCGCCCATCCTCCTAAGGAAGGGCGCCTCCTCCCGGAGAGCCTCGCCTACCTCGTCTACACCTCGGGCTCGACCGGCAACCCCAAACCCGTGGGAGTCACGCACGCCGCGCTCGCTTCCCACGTGCTCGCGGCGGCGGACCTCCTGGAGCTGACGGAGCGCGACCGCGTGCTGTTTTTTGCGTCGCCGGCCTTCGACGTCTCGCTGGAGGAACTGCTCCCGGCCCTGGTGCGTGGTGCCACCGTGGTGCTGCGCGGGCCGGAGCTGTGGCCCCCGGCGGACTTCTCTGCGATCGCCGCGGGGCTGGGACTCACCGTGGCCGACCTGCCTACGGCTTATTGGCGGCAGTGGGTCCGCGAATCCCCGGCCGCGCCTCCCGCTCTGCGTCTAGTCACCGTGGGCGGCGAGGCCATGCCGGGCGAAGAGGCTCGACTCTGGCTGCGGAGCCCGCTGGCTGGCGTGCGCCTGCTCAACGCCTACGGCCCCACGGAAGCGGTGATCACCGCCACCAGCCATGAGGTCACTGCTGGCGTGAGCCTCGGCCGGCCGCTCCCCGGGCGCAGCGCCTTCGTCCTCGACCTCTACGGCCAGCTCCAGCCCGTGGGGATGGCAGGCGAGCTCTGCCTTGGCGGAACCCTGGCGCGGGGCTATCTCGGCCGCCCGGACCTCACCGCCGGGCGCTTCGTGCCCGATCCCTGGTCCCCGGAGCCCGGCGCACGCCTCTACCGCACCGGCGACCTGGCGCGCCTCCGGCCGGACGGCACTCTGGAGTACCTCGGCCGGCTCGACCGGCAGCTCAAGATCCGTGGCATCCGCATCGAGCCGGGGGAGATCGAGGCCGCCCTTCTCCTGCATCCGGACGTGCGCGAGGCGGTTGTGGACCTCCGCCCCGGACCTTCCGGTGAGCCCATGCTCGTGGCCTGGATCGCCGGTCCGGTCTCCAATCTCCGATCTCACCTCCGGGGGGTTCTCCCCGAGGCGCTGATTCCGTCTGTCTTCGTGTCCCTCCCGGCCCTGCCGATCACGGCCGCCGGCAAGGTGGACCGCCTGGCCCTGCCCGCTCCCGAGGCCACGGCTTCGGCGGATGCGCCGCGGACGCCCACCGAGGAGGTGCTGGCGGGGATCTGGACGGATGTGCTCGGGGTCGAGGCGGGCCCGAACGATTCCTTCTTCGCTCTGGGTGGGCACTCCTTGCTGGCCGTGCGGGTGCTGTCGCGGGTGCGCGAGGCCTTCAGGGTGGACCTGCCGCTACGGGCGCTGTTCGCGGCGCGCACGGTCCGCGGGCTGGCAGGCGAGATCGAGACCGCGGGGAAGGGCTCTCTTCTGCCCCCGCTTCTGCCTGGACCGCGGGAGGGGCTCGCGCCGCTCTCGTTTCCTCAGCAGCGCCTCTGGTTTCTGGACCGCCTCCAGCCCGGCCGCGCCATCTACAACGTGCCCATCGCGCTGCGGCTTGACGGCCCCCTCGATTCGGCCGCACTGGAGAGGGGGTTGGACGGGGTGGTCCGCCGCCATGAAGCCCTGCGGACCCGCTTCGTGGAGGTGGACGGCCAGCCCTGGCAGGAGGTCCTCCAGCCAGCGCATCTTCCCCTGCCCGAAGCGGACCTGCGAGCCCTGCCGCCGGAGGCCCGGGCCGGCGAGCTGATCCGGCTCGGCCGGGACGAGGCGCTACGGCCGTTCGACCTCTCCGGGGCGCCGCTGCTGCGCGCTCTCCTGATCCGGCTGGACGAGGAGGAGGTCGCCCTGCTCTTGACCCTGCACCACATCGTTTCCGACGCCTGGTCCGACGAGATCCTGGGACGGGAGCTATCCGCCCTGTATGCCGGCCGGCCGCTCCCCGAGCTGGGCATCCAGTACGCCGACTACGCGCGCTGGCAGCGGAGCTGGCCGGAGGCGTTCCTGGCCGCGCAGCTCGATCACTGGAAGCGCCAGCTCGCCGGGCTAGCCACCCTGGAGCTGCCGGCCGACCGGCCTCGCCCGCCGGTGCTGACCTTCCGCGGCGGGGTGGTCCTGTTCGCCGTACCGGAGGAGCTCACGGCCGCCCTGCGCGCCCTGGCCCGCCGCCGCGGCGTCACCCTCTTCATGACGCTCCTGGCCGCCTGGCAGGCGGTGCTCGGCCGCCTCGCCGGCCAGACCGACGTGGCCGTGGGCATGCCGGTCGCGAACCGCGGACGCTCCGAAATCGAGGGGCTCGTCGGCTTCTTCGTCAACATGCTGGCCCTGCGCGCCGACCTCTCCGGAGATCCCACCTTCGAGGAGCTGCTCGCCCGCGTCCGGCGCACGGCCCTGGACGCCTACGCCCACCAGGAGCTGCCCTTCGAGAGGATCGTGGACGAGCTGCATCCCGAGCGCGACCTGAGCCGGCAGCCGCTGGTCCAGGTCATGATCGCCTTCCAGGACGCGCCCACCGTGCCCCTGGATCTCCCCGGGATCGCGGCCGCCCCGCTGGACCTCGCCCTCCCCATCGCCAAGTTCGACCTCACCCTCTCGCTGACCGGCGGGCCAACCGGGCTCTCCGGGCTCCTGGAGCACAGCGCCGACCTCTTCGACCGCACGACCGTGCAGCGCATCGCCGTCCACCTGATCCACGTACTGGAGCAGGTGACCGACGACCCCGGCGCACGCCTGTCCGAGATCGAGCTGCTCACCCCGGCCGCGCGCCACCAGGCGATGCGCGAGTGGAACGACACCCGCTCGCCCTTCCCCGAAGAGACTCTCGTCCATCAGTTCTTCGAGGTCCAGGCGGACTGCCAGCCTGGCGCCCTGGCCGCGCTCTGGAAAGGGGAGCGAATCACCTACAGCGGACTGGAGGAGAGGTCAAACCGCATCGCGCACCTGCTGCGGGAGATCGGAGCGGGTCCCGTCGGCGTCTGGATGGAGCGCTCGCTCGACATGATCGCGGCCGTGCTCGGCGTGCTCAAGGCGGGCGGCACCTATCTCCCCTGCGACGCGGCCTGGCCGGCCGACCGGGTGGAGGCGATCCTCGCCGCGACCGGCGCCCGCGCCGTGCTCATCCGGGCCGCGCTGCTGCCGGCGGTAGAG
>DATLNC010000052.1:0-16105 GCA_035536935.1 Thermoanaerobaculia bacterium | reverse complement strand
AGAGGCCGTCGAAGTTCCCCTCCAGCTTCGAGTAGAGATAGGACGCCATGCCCTGCCAACTGTGCGAGAGGCGCTTCTGGATGTCGAGTTGCACCCCCTTGAACTCGCGCTCCGGCTCGGGCGCCTCGAAAGTGTTGGCGTAGTCGAGGGTGAAGACCCGATCCATGATCCCCTTGCCCGGGTTGCCGATGCAGTAGGTGCCGTCGTCGGCGCAGAGGAAGTCTTCGATCACCTCGCCGTAATCGCGGTAGATCGCCTTGACCCCCACGGAGATCGCCGGGCGCAGCATGTACTCGTAGCCGAGCAGCGCCTCGTTGATGTACTGATTGCCGAGGTCCGGGTCCACCGGCTCCGTGAAGCCGCCGAAGATGGCCGAGTCCTGGCCGAGGTCCGCTTCGGCCTGCGGATCGGGCGCCGTGCTCGTCGGGCTGTAGTTGAAGATGCGCGCCTGGCGCTCGAACGAGAACGAGCGGATGACGAGGTCCATGGGGATCTGCTCGTAATACTGCCCGTAGGAGCCGAAGACCTTCGAAGAGCCGTCCGCCTTGGGGTCCCAGATGAACCCGAGGCGCGGCGCGAAGTCGTCCTTGAGGTCGATCTGCCTGGTCCCCGCGGCGTCGATGATCTCCTGGCGGTCCCAGCGCACGCCGAGGTTGAAGGTCAGATTGTCCGTGGCGGCCCAGCGGTCCTGGAGGAAGACCGTGGTGACGTTGTGCTCCGGCGAGGCGACCAGGGCGGACACGGGCGCATTGCCGATCGTGGCCGTGGGCGTCGTCCAGTAGAAGTGGCTGTAGACCGGCCGGGCCGGGTTCGCCGCGTTCGAGAACACGTCGATCTGCTGGCCGCCCGAGTAGCGCTTGACCACCTCGGCGGTCTCGGTCTCGTACTCGAGACCGGCCTTGATCTCGTGGCTACCCAGGAAGCGGGTCACCGCGCCGCCGTAGAAGTCGCGCTCGAAGTCCTTCTCCTGGATGAGCCCGAAGCCGCCCGTCTGGAAGAAGTCGTCGTCGACCGAGCGGAACTGCGCCGCGTCGCCCGTGGCCGAGGCAGGGCCCACCGAGTTCTCCTCGCTGTGGCGGGCCACCTGCGCGGAGACCACCCAGTCGGAGCCGAGGATGCCCTCGTAGCGCAGGGCGTAGTCCTCGCCGCCGAAGCTGCGCACGCCTTCGTAGGTCAGCGGATCGCCGTTGAGCGCGTGCTGGGCGTCGTTGATGGCGCCGGTGTCGTCCCGCGGGTCCTGGAAGAAGGTGCCGATCAGCGACTGGTTGTCGGAGAGCCGGAAGGTGAGCTTGGCCGATGCGAGATCGCGGTCGCTCTCGGACTCCACGATTTGCCCGGCCCTCGGGCCGGCCGGCAGGGCGCTCTCGGTGGTATGGGTCACCTTGTCGTAGGCGGCGAAGAACCAGAGCTTGTCCTTGCGCAGGAAGCCGCCGATGCCCAGGCCATAATCCTCGCGGGTGAAGCCCTCGATCGTTCCGCCGGTCGAGACGATCGGGTCCGGACTGCTCTGGAGGGAGTCGTCGTCCCAGTAGCCGAACACATCGCCGTGGAGCTCGTTGCCGCCCGACTTGGTGATGACGTTGACCACGCCGCCGGTCGCGCGGCCGAACTCGGCCTCGTAGCCGCCGGTCTTCACGTCCACCGCCTCGATGAACTCGAAGTTCAGCTCCTTGCCCTGGAAGCCGTACTCGGCGCCGGTCGTATTGACGCCGTCGATGTAATAGACGTTCTCGGCTCCGGTGGACCCGTACACCGAGATGGAGGACTGCGAGGTGTTCTCCGGGTGCGCGTCCGAGGAGACGCCGGGCGTGATCTGGACGACCGCCGAGTAGTTGCGGCCCGTGGGCAGGCTTTCGATCACGCGGGATTCCAGGCTCGTGCCCAGGGTGGTGGAAGTGGTGTCCACCACCGGCACCTCGCTGGTGACGGTGATCTCTTCGGAGAGCGCCGGCGTAAGCTCGACGTTGAGGGTGAAATCCTGGTCCAGGCTCACCGTCAGCTCGCGCGACTCGGTGCCGAAGCCCGCGAGGGTGAAGCTGACCTCATAGGTGCCGGGCGGCAGGAGGGTCAGGCGGTACTGCCCCGACTCGTCGGTGACCGACACGCGGCTGCCCTGGAGGTTTGGGCTCCGTGCCTCGACGGTGACGCCAGGCAGCACGCCGCCGTCCGCATCGGCCACCCGGCCGAGGATGCCTCCGGTGGTCTGAGCCGAGGCTGGCATCGGGGCCGAAAGGGCAGCCAGGAGGAAGAGGGCCAGCAGCACGACGGAGCGACGCAATGCGTTCATACGCAGGTCTCCTGTCACTGAAAAGATCAGAGAGAAATCTAACACAGGCGCTCAACCGACAGCCGGCAGGAAGACGCGGAACGTCGTGCCGCGGCCAGGAACGCTGTCGCAGGTCACCGTGCCGCCGCTCTGCTTCACGATCCCGTAGACGGTGGGCAGGCCGAGCCCGGTGCCGGCGGGTCCCTTGGTCGTGAAGAACGGTTCGAAGATCCGCGCGCGCGTCTCGGGCTCCATGCCGACGCCGGAATCCGACACGGTGAGGACGACCTGATGGTCCACGGCATGGGTTTCGATCGTGAGGGTGCCGCCATCCGGCATCGCGTCCTGCGCGTTGAGCACCAGGTTCAACAGTACCTGATCGAGCTGTACGGGATCGACCACCACGTCCGGCAGGCCGTCGGCCAGCCGCAGCGACACGCTGACGACCTTGTGGCTGACGGGCTTGGGCAGCAGCGCTTCGAGATTGCGCACCGCATCATTGACCTGCACGACGACCGGCTGCAGCACCTGCCGCCGGCTGAAGGCGAGCAGCCGCCGCGTGAGCGCCGCTGCGCGGTGCGTGGCGTCGATGAGCTTCCGCATGTGCGCGGCCGCCGCCTCGTCCTCCTTGATGCGCTCGCCGACGTTCTCGGCGTGCCCCAGGATGATGAGGAGCAGGTTGTTGAAGTCGTGGGCGACGCCGCCCGCCAGCCGATCGATCGCCTCGAGCTTCTGCGACTGGAAAAGCGCCTGCTCGCTGCGGCGCAGCTCCCGCTCGGTCACGGCCCTCTGCATCTCGCCGGAGACGCGCGAGGCGAAGATCTGCAGCAGGGCCCGCGCCTGCGCCACGTCGGCGATCGGCGCCGGGGTGATCACCGCCATCACGCCGATCGGTGTGCCGTCGGCTCCGATGAGCGGCGTGCCGACGTAGCCTTCCGCGCCCCACGCCAGCGACGCGTCCGCCGGAAAGAGGGCGCGGATGCCTGACGCGCACGCGAAAAGTCCTTCCGCCAGGACGCGTTCCGACGGTGTGCCCGCGAGAGCGTATTCAAGTTCATCCACCATGACGCCATGCTTCGATGCGGCAAGCGCCCGGACGGCAGGCCGGTCGCCGAGCAGCTCTCCGATCACGGCAAACTCCGCGGCGAGCGTTCGCACCAGCTCGCGCACCACCGCCGGAAAGAACCGTTCGCCTGTTTCCGAGAGCGCCGCCGCGGCCTGGCGGAGCATGTCCTCGGTCAGCTGCCGCTGCCGGGCCTGCAGCCGCTGCTGCCGGGCGGTGACCGCCGTACTGAGGAACGTCAAGCCGAGGATCAGGAGCGTACCGAACAAGACGCCAACCGCAAGATCGCGGGTGGCGAGCACCCCGCCGACGGTCGCCTCCGCCCCGCGGGTGAAACGCGCGGCGGCCATGCCCGTGTAGTGCATTCCGGAAATCGCCGCGCCCATGATGACCGCGGCCGCGGCGCGAGGCGCCAGCCACAGCCCTCCGTGGTGCTTGAAGCGGAACGCGAGCACGAGCGCGGCGCACGACGCCGCCACCGCGATGGCGATCGACAGCCACCAGAGGCCCGGGTGGTAGTGAACGACGACCGGCGACACCATCGCGGCCATGCCCGTGTAGTGCATGCCCGCAATCGCCACGCCCATGCAGATTCCGCCCGCCGCCACGACCACCGCCGACATCGACGCACGGCCAGCAAGGAGGAGCGCAAACCCCGCGGCGACGATGGCGACGATAAGCGAGAGCACCGTCAGGGTCACGTCGTACCGGATCGGCACCGGCAGCTGCAGCGCGAGCATGGCGATGAAATGCATGCTCCAGATGCCGCAGCCCATCGCAATGGCCCCGCCGACGATCCAGCCGGCGCGGCCCCAGCCGCGCGGCGCGGCGGAGATGCGCGCGCTGAGGTCGAGCGCCGCGTACGACGCGAGCACGGCGACGAGGATCGACACGGTGACCAGCCACGCGTCGTAGCTCTGGAGAAGCTCGGGCCCAGGCATTTCGTAAAGTATACCTGTCAAACACCGCCCAACTGGAGGAGCGCCTGCCGGATCTCCGCCTGCGCCGGATCGATCTCCAGCGAGCGGCGGAAGGCCCGGGCCGCGCCCTCGGGATCGCCCAGGCAGAGACGGGCGATCCCCGCGCCATTCTGGGCGAGATGGGCGAGCGGCTCGGCGGGGGAGAGCCGGGCGGCCTCTTCGAAGTCGGCGAGGGCCGCGGCGCACTCCTGGCGCTCGAAGCGGGCCTGGCCCCGGGCGAGCCGGAGCTTCGCTTCGGCCGGCCGGACCGCGATCGCCCTGTCGAGCAACCCGGGCCGGGCTCGGGCGCGCTCCAGAACCCGCTGGGCTCCGTCGTGAAGGCCCGCTTCCAGGGCGCGGACGAGGAGATCGTCGGAGCGGTCCGGATCCGTCGCCGAGAGGAGATCGCTCAGGTTCCAGAGCGCCGAGGCGGAGCCGGGCGCGATCTCGACCGCCCTCTCGAAGGCGCGCGCGGCCTGGTCGGTCCGGCCCTCCTGGCGCAGCAGCAATCCCTGGTTGTTGTAGGAGGCGGCGGTGCGGGTCTCGCCTTTGGGGGGCTGGGCAGAAGATCCCAGGTAGCCCAGGGCGCGCAGCTTGGCGACCTCCTCCTCCCCGGACGTCGTCTGGACTCGGACCACCGGCGCGGGACGCCACGGATAGTCCACCGGCTCACCCTGGAAGTCCGGAGCTCCTGGCAGGGGAGGGCCAGCGATCCTCTTGCCGGGCGGCAGCCCCAGCAAGACGAGGAGAGTGGAGCAGACCTGGTCCACTCGGCCTGTCTGCCTCTCGCCGGTCGCGATCCCCGGACCCCAGAGCAGGTACATCCCCTCGTTCCGATGCCAAAGGCCCGCGCTGGCTGCGGTCATTGGCTGAGCGGGCTTGTCCCAGAGAAAGCCGTGATCGGAAGCGAGCATCAGCACGGCCCCATGCTTCTCGGCCCACTTCCGGTACTCTCCCAGAAGACGATCCACTTCGGCGAAGTAGAGATCCGGCACGCGGCGGTCGGAGAGCGGCGCGAAAACGTGGCCGATCGTGTCGGTCCCCTGGAAGTAGAGGATCGTGAGGTCCGGGGTCTGTTCGTCTAGCCAGGAGTGGGCCAGGGCATCGTAGGCGCGGGTCTCGATCAAAATCCGCCGTAACGCGCTCACGGGGTGGGCGTACGGATCGGGCCGCTCCAGGAGCTCGGAGCGCTCCAGATCGGGGAAATAGGACTTCATCGCCTCGTAGCCCGTCTCCTGCTCGATCTTCCGCAGGGTCTCCCGCGCCCAGGCCTCGCGCTCCGGAGGATGGACGATGCCGGGCGGCGGCTGGCTCTCCCGCGAGGTGAAGGAGAAGAAACGGTCCGCGACCATCAGCCCCTTCACCGGCTCGGCAGGCCAGGTGGCCCACATCCCGAACACGGCTACGTTGTCTGCCAGGTTCCAGATTGCTGGCACCCGCCGCTCCTCGCGGGTGATCGGCTCTTCGACACCGGTGGGGCTGATCCGGGTGAAATCGAGGATGCCATGCTCCAGGGGGCTCACCCCGGTCATCATGGTCGTCCAGACCAGCGGCGACAGGGGAGGCTGGATCGTCGTGAGCACGCCCGTCCGCCCCTCCTGCGCCAGCGCGGCGAGGTTCGGCATGGCTCCGCTCGCCATCAAAGGGTCCAGCCTCTGCCAATCAGCACCGTCCAAGCCGATGAAGAGGACAGGGCGACGCTCCGCCGCGGGCTCACGGCAGCCGATCAGGAGGATCAAGATGAAGAGGAGACGCCTCATGCCTGGCGGCGGTTATAGCATCCCGGAGCGCAACCCGAACGACCGTCGACGTACGGACAGTTCCGGCGTCTGTACGGACGGTTCGGTTAGCGGTACGGACGGTTGAAATCTTGGTACGGACGGTTGAAACGGCGGTACGGACGGTTAAAACCTTGGTACGGACGGTTCGGGCGTTCGTATGGACGGTTCCACCCGCGGTACGGACGGTTCGCGCCTCGGCCCGACCGGCTCACCCCTCCGATTGAACCGTCCGTACGACCGCGTCAACCGTCCGTACCGCGGCGCGAGAGGCTCAAATGTCTTCCCGAACTGTCCGTATGGGCTCCTGGCAGGCTGCTGAGATGGCGCGGAAGGCTCAAGCTTCCGCCTGAATGGCTCGCACCTCGCTTCGAGCCGCCCGCACAGCTACCCGAGCTCTCCGTACCGTCGCGCGCGAGGCTCCCGTGGCGCCCCGAACCGTCCGTCCGCTCTCCCGCTGGGCCCGAGGGGGACTATAATCTTTCCTTCCAGATCAAAACGTGCACCGGCCGGCTATACTCCGGAGAGAACGTCAGATTTGGGGTTCGCGCCAAGCAAGCCCCCGGGCCTCAACCGGACGACACCGCTACGCGCCGCCGCCGGTTAGGCCCGAGCGTTATGCCGCAAGAGGAGCCCGCATGTACGAGACGAAGATGGACACCTCCGCCCTTGCCTGGTCGCCGACGGGGTGGCCGGGCGTGTCGATGAAGATGCTCCAGCAGGTCGAGTCGACCGGCGGGATGAGCGGGATGATGCGGATGGAAGCGGGGAGTTCGATCCCGGCACACAGCCACACGCACGCCGACCAAGCCGTGTTCGTGATCGAAGGGGACCTCATCGACGAAGGCGTGACCTACGGCCCCGGCAGTTTCCTCGTCGCCAAGGCGGGCACGCCGCACGGCCCGCACAGCTCGTCGGGTGGCTGCGTGTTGCTGAGCACGTATTTCGGTAAGCCGGACTTCGTTCCCGTTGGGTAGGCGGCCGGGCGTCATGGTTACCGTCAGTAGATCTGCCTGGCGTCCCCCCTGGAGGTTCTTCGTCCCCTTCTTCGTAGTTGTGCACTTCTCGTGTCGGTTTGGCTCTGCGCAGAGCTTTTGATGTTCTCTGGAACCCGCGAGCCCTTCGGCTGTCGCTTCCAGGGACCCAAGTTTGCCGTGAGGGCATCATTGTCGCGCTTGCCGAGCAGCTCGGCTAAGGCGTGCCTGGTACTGCCGGCGGACGGAGTGGCGACAGGTGAGAGATGCTTCGTCCTTTCATCGTGATTTCCGGTCTTCCCGCTAGCGGCAAGACCCGCTTGGGCAAGCGGATCGCGGACGCGTTTGCTCTTCCGCTCATCGACAAGGACGAGATCCTCGAGTCCTTGTTCTCCGGCTCCGAGACGGCCGGCGGCGCATCTCGCATGATCCTGAGCAGGCGAAGCGATGTGCTCTTCGAGGAGCGTGCACGTGGGTCCGACGGAGCGGTTCTTGTGTCCTTCTGGCATGTCCCCGGCATGCCCATGGAGTCGGGCACGCCGACGGCATGGCTTCATCAGCTTCGGGGTCCCGTCGCCCATGTGCGATGCGTCTGCTCGCCGGAGCTCGCGGCCAAGCGCTTCGCGTCACGGATACGGCATCCCCACCACCTCGATGCTCTCAAGTCGTCCGACGCTATCGCGAAGTCTTTCGGCGACCTTGCCCGGCTGGGTCCACTCGATCTACCACCGCAGATCGACGTCGATACGACTGCCGACCCCGACCTGGCGCCCCTCGTCGCAAGTATTCGAGCCGTCCTGGCCTGCTGCCCGCCCGAAACATCCCTGCCCCTTCCGTCGTAATGTGGACGACGAGATGGAGAGCCCTGCATGAACCTACTGTGGAAAGACCTCAAATACGCTGCCCGGATGCTCGCCAAGACGCCGGGCTTCACCGCGGTCGCCCTGGTCACCCTGACCCTGGCGATCGGCGCCAATACCGCCATCTTCAGCATCGTCAACGGCATGCTCATCCGGCCGCTGCCCTTCCCGGACCAGGAAGAGCTGGTCCAGCTCATGCGCGGCTTCAAGGAAGGCGGCCTGTCGGGCGCCACCTCCGTGCCCAAGTTCGCCTACTGGGAGGAGAACACCCGCAACCTGTTCGACGGGGTGACCGCGTTCGACAACCTCGGCTCCGGGTTCAACATGGCCGGCGATGGCAAGCCCGAGCGCATCATCGGCTCCCGCGCCACGCACGAGTTCTTCGGCGTCTTCGGCGCCACGCCCGCGATCGGCCGGGGATTCCGGCCCAATGAGGACCGTCCCGGCGCGGCCAAGGTGGTCGTCCTGAGCCACGGGCTGTGGACCCGCCGCTTCGCCGCGGACCGCGGGATCGTCGGCAGGACGCTGCAGCTCAACGGCGAGCCCTACACCGTGGTCGGCGTAGCGCCCGAGGGGTTCAAGTACCCCGCCAACGCCGAGCTCTGGACGCCGTTCCAGATGGACCGCACGAGCCAGGACAAGGGCCACTACTTCGAGGCGGTAGGCCGGCTCAAGGACGGCGTGAGCTTCGAAAAGGCCAAGGCCACGGCGGCCGTGGTGGGCAAGCAGTACATCACCGCCCACCCCGACTTCGGATCGCCGGACGAGACGCTCTCGCTCCTCACTCTGCGCGACCGACTCTATGGCCGGCTGCGGCCGGTGCTCCTCATCCTGCTCGGCGCCGTGGGCTTCGTGCTCCTCATCGCCTGCGTGAACCTCGCCAACCTGCAGCTCGCCCGGGCCACCGCGCGGCAGCGCGAGGTCGCCATCCGCACCATTCTCGGCGCCCGTTCGTCGCAGATCGTCCGCCAGCTCCTGACCGAGAGCCTGCTGCTCTCCGTGATCGGCGGCCTGCTCGGCCTCGCGCTGGGGAGCTGGATCCTGAAGCCCCTGATCGCCCTGAGCCCGCCGGACATCGAGCGGCTGACCCCCATCGGCATCGATCTCCCGGTGCTCGGCTTCACGTTCGGGCTGGCTCTCCTGGCCGGCCTGCTCTTCGGCCTCGTGCCCGCGGCCCAGGCCTCCCGGGTCGACCTCAACGCACCGCTCAAGGAGGGCTCGACCCGCTCCACCGGCGGCGTCCGCGGCAACCTCATGCGGCGCATTCTGGTGGTCGGCCAGGTAGCCCTCGCGCTCATCCCGCTCACCGGCGCCGTGCTGCTGGTCAAGAGCTTCACGGGCGTGGTGCGGACCGATCCCGGATTCGATCCCAGGAACGTCCTCACCCTGAAGCTCTCGCTGCCCGAGGGCCGCTACGGCAAGCCGGAGACCATGCAGGCCTTCAGCCGCGACGTGGTGGAGAGGGTGGAGAGCCTGCCCGGGGTGAAGAAGGCCTCGGTCGCCATGTTCCTGCCCCTGGAAGGGGGAGCGGACCTGCCGTTCACCATCCAGGGCAAATACACCGGCGGCATGAGCGAGAGCTCGCCCGGCATCGGCTTCGCCCAGTACCGGCCCTCCACGGCCGGTTACTTCGACGCGCTCGGGATCAAGGTCACGCGCGGCAGGGTGTTCACGAGCCGCGACTCCTCCGGCGCGCCGCTGGTGGTCCTCATCAACGAGGCCGCGGCCAAGCATTACTGGCCCAACGAAAACCCGCTCGGACAGCGCATCCACATCGGCCCGCCGTTCGTCCCCGAGCTGGGTGATCCGAGCCCGCGCGAGATCGTCGGCATCGTGCCCAACGTGCGCGAGGTGGGCCTCGAAGAGGAGGCGCCGCCCATCGTCTACACTCCGCTGGAGCAGACGCCGGCCGCGGTCCTGGGCATGGTCCTCCGGCTCTCGCCGATGAACTTGGTGGTCAAGTCCGAAAGGGAAGTGCCCAACCTGGCTGCCGCGGTGCAGAAGGAGATCTGGGCCGTGGACGCGGAGCAGCCGGTCAACGACGTCCGCCTGATGGAGGAGATCGTCTCCCGCTCTCTCGGCCGGCAGCGTTTCGCGGCCCTGCTTCTCGGCGGGCTTGCCCTCCTTGCCCTGCTGCTGGCTGGAGTGGGGATCTACGGCGTGCTCTCGTATCTCGTGATGCAGCGCACCCGGGAGATCGGCGTCCGCATGGCGCTGGGCGCGTCGGCCCGCAACGTCCTGGGCATGGTGGTGAGGCAGGGCTTCCTGTCGGTGATCATCGGAGTAGCGATCGGGGTCGCCGGGGCTTTCGCGCTGGCCCGCTTCCTCGGCGGCCAGATCGCGGGCCTCCTCGCCGGCGGCAGCGCCACGGACCCTGTCACCTTCGTGCTGGCCCCGGCCGTGCTCGCGGCCGTGGCGCTCCTCGCGAGCGTCATCCCGGCCCACCGCGCGAGCCAGTTGGACCCGCTCATCGCTCTCCGGCGCGACTAAAGGACATCAAGGACCAAAGGGACTTCTCTCCTCTTGACTATCGAGAGGAGGCCCGTCTATCCTTACTCTCGGTAATCGAGAGGAGGAGAGCATGGGCAAAGAATCTGGCGATCTGATCCCGGGCACGCTCGACATGCTGGTGCTCAAGTCCCTGCAGCTCGAATCCATGCACGGCTGGGGGATCACCGAGCGTATCGAGCAGTGGTCGAACAACGTCCTCAGCATCAACCAGGGCTCCCTCTATCCCTCGCTCTACCGTTTGCAACGCCAGGGCTGGATCACCTCCGAATGGCAGATGACGGAGAACGGCCGCCGTGCGCGCTACTACCAGATCACCCGCGCGGGAAAGAAACAGCTCGCGGAAGAGCAGCGCAGCTGGAAACGGCTGTCGCAGGCCGTGGACGGCATCCTCGAAATGACCACTCCCTAGGGAACAATCAGCCATGGATTCGCCGAGAGAGATCTGGTCCCGTCTGCGTCTCTGGCTGCGCAGCAGCGAGATGGAGCACGAGATGGACGAGGAGATGCGCTTCCATATCGATAAACTGATCGAAAGGAACGTGCGCGACGGCATGTCCCCGGAAGAGGCGCGGCGGACCGCCCTCGTCCGCTTCGGCGGAGTGGAGCGCTTCAAGGAAGAATCGCGGCGCGAATCCCGGCCGCGGCTCCTCGAAGAGCTGTTGCAGGACCTCCGCTACGGATTGCGCGCGCTGCGCAGGAACCCGGGCTTCACCCTCGTCGCCATCCTCACCCTGGGCCTGGGGATCGGCGCCAATACCGCGATCTTCAGCGTGGTCGACGGGGTCCTGCTGCGTCCCATTCCCTTGGAGAGCGCGGATCGTCTCATGGTCGTCTGGGAGACGGACCGCAATACCGGCACCAGGCGGGAGCCGGCCTCGGTGCCCGATTTCCTCGACTTCCGCGAGCGCAGCCGGCGATTCGAAAGGGTTGCCGCCTTCCAGGGCCTGGAGCTGAACCTCGTACCGTTGGGAGGGGAGCCCCGCCGCCTGGCGGCGCTCGCCGTGAGCCACGAGCTCCTGCCCATGGCCGGCATCCGTCCCCTCCTCGGCCGGGCGTTCCTGCCGCAAGATGAAAAGACCGGCGCGCCCGGCGTGGCCCTGATCGGGGAGAGCGCCTGGCAAAGGCTGTTCGCCAGGGATCCCAAGGCGCTGGGCCGCACGATCCGCCTCGACGACCTGCCGTACACGGTGATCGGAGTGGTCCCGGACGCCGCCGACTTCGGCACTTTGCAGATCCTCTCCGCCGCCGACTACTCCCGCGCCTTCGCGGACCGCGGACGCGGAGCGCGGGTGGAAGTCTGGGTGCCGCTCCCGCCGGACCCGCAGGCGAGCCCGCGCTCGACCCATCCGATCTTCGTCCTCGGCCGGCTGGCTCCGGGCGCGACTCCGGAGCAGGCGCAGCAGGAGATGACCGCGGTCATGGCCGGCCTGGAGAAGACCTATCCAGAGAACACGGCGCGCGGAGCCTTCGTCGAGCCGTTCCCGGAAGTCGTGTTCGGCCCGGTCCGTCCTGCGCTCCTGGTGCTCCTCGGGGCGGTGGCGCTGGTGCTGCTGGCCGCGTGCGCCAACATCGCGAGCCTTCTCGTCGCGCGCGGCGCGGTCCGCCAGAGAGAAGTGGCGGTGCGGACCGTGCTCGGCGCGGGATGGCGGCGGCTCCTGCGCCAGTTCCTGGTGGAGAGCGCTCTGCTCACCGCGGCCGGCCTCGCGCTTGGGCTCGTCCTGGCCTCGCTCACGCTCGACCTGCTCGTCGCCCTGGCGCCCGGCGGGATTCCGCGCCTCTCCGAAGTGGGGATCGACGGCCGGGTGCTGTCCGTCATGCTCGCGGTCTCGGTCCTGGTGGCCCTCACGGTGGGGCTGATCCCGGCGTTCCAGGCCCGCAAGACGGACTTGCAGGCCACCCTCAAGGAAGAGTCCGGCCATGGTTCGACCACCGACCGCCAGCGGAGCCGGCTGCGCTCCCTGCTCGTGGTCGCGGAGCTGGCGCTCGCGGTCGTGCTCTCGGTGGGCGCGGGCCTGCTCCTCAAGAGCTTCTGGCATCTCCAATCGATCGATCCCGGCTTCCGCACCGAGGGCGTGGTCAAGGCCGAGCTCCAGCTTCCGGCCAGCCGCTATCCGCGCTCCTTCGCCACGTGGCCCGACTGGCCGGAACAGCAAGGTTTCAACGACCGCCTCGTGGAGCGGGTGCGCGCCCTGCCGGGAGTGGAGTCCGTGGCCCTGGCCGGCAACCACCCGCTGGACGCCGGCTTCACCAACTCCTTCTCCGTGGTGGGCCGCGAAGAAGAGGCCCGGGACTGGCCCGAGATCGCGGTCCGCCGGGTGAGCGCCGGCTACTTTCCGACGCTGGGCGTGCCGCTGGTCCGCGGCCGTCTGTTCCGGGATGGAGACGGCGCCAAGGCACCGCCCGTGATGCTCGTCAACGAAGAGGCTGCCCGCCGCTTCTTCCAGGGCCGGGACCCTCTCGGCCAGAAGATCTCCTTCTGGCGCACGGAATGGACCATCGTGGGTATCGTGAGCAACGAGCGTTTCCTCGGCGTGGCCGAAACGCCGCCGCCCGCAATCTACACTCCGCTCGCCCAGGCGCCGTCGGTGAATGGAGCCGGCTGCCTGCTCGTGAGAGCGAAGGGAGACCTGGCGGCGCTGATCCCGGAAGTCCGTGGAGCCATCCGGGAGCTGGATCCCGAGCTCGCCGTCTTCGGCGAAGAGCCGCTCGCGACGACGCTGGCCGAATCGGTGGGGCAGCAGCGCTTCACCATGCTCCTCCTGGCAGCGTTCGCCGGCCTGGCGTTGCTCCTGGCGGTCGTGGGCGTCTACGGCGTGCTGAGCTTCGTGGTGGTGCAGCGGGCGCCGGAGATGGGCATCCGCATGGCGCTCGGGGCAACGCAGAGATACGTGGTGCGGCAGGTGGTCTGGCAGGGAGCGCGCCTCGCGCTGGTGGGATTGGCGCTCGGTCTGGGGGGCGCATTCGTCCTGACCCGGTTCCTGAGCGGCCTTCTGTTCGGAGTGGAAACGACGGATCCGGTCACGTTTCTCGCGGTGCCGGGTCTGGTCCTGCTGGCGGCGCTCCTGGCGAGCTGGCTTCCGGCGCAGCGCGCCACGGAGGCGGACCCGATGTCCATCCTGCGGGCAAGCTGACTGCAACCCGGCCCCGCCTCTTTCCGTAACGGAGGTCCATGAAGATTCTTCTAATGGCAGCTCTCCTGGCTGCCCAGCCGGCGGCTGGCGAACCGGGACTGGCGAAGTACGACGTGCGACTGCTGCGGGCCGAGCCCCCGCGGCTGGCCGTCAGCGCAACCCTCCCGATCGACGGACAGGCGCTCGAGATGGGCACGTCGCGGCCGGCCGACATCCCGGAGCTCGATGCGGCTGGGTGGCCCGCCCTCGTCGCCAACCTGCGCGTCTCGCGCGTCTCGAATGCCGCGGGCGGGTCCCTCAAGCTGACGAGCGCCGGAGCCAAGGGCTGGCTCCTGGAAAAGCCGCATTCCGGGCCCCTGAGAATCGAGTACGAAGTGGATTACCAGCCGCTCGCCGCGCGTGGCTGGCCAGCGCCACGCGAGGCGGCATTCGCCGATGCCGATCACTTTGTCCTCCTCGGCAGATCGCTGTTCATCACCACCCCCGAGTCCGGCTCCGCCTCTGTCACCTTCAACCTTCCGAAGGGCTGGCAGCCGGTGGCGCCCTGGAACGGGACATCCGTCTCCCCGCAGGACCTCACCGAAAACCTGCTGGTCTTCACCCGCTCCAAGCCGGAAGTCATGACCGCGGGCGGCTTCCGGCTGTTCGTCACGGCCATGGGGCACTGGCAGGCGGTACGCCCGGACGTCCGCGCGGTGCTCGGACCGGTGATCCAACACTTTGTGAAGCTCATGGGCTACGACGAGCGCGAGAGCTATTCGGTTGTCCTGCTGCCGATCCTGGACCGCGGCGGAGAAGCCTTCCGGCACAGCTTCGCCATGTCGCTGGACGTGCCGCCGTCGAGCGCGAACAGGTCCGATTGGGGGAACACGATCGCGCACGAGGTCTTTCACTACTGGAACGGCTCGCGGCTCCGCGGCGCGGATTACCCCACGTCGCAATGGTTTCAGGAGGGTTTCACGGAGTATGTCGCCAACGTCGCCATGGCGGCCGGGATGGGCGATCCGGACGGCTTCCGGAAAAAGCTTTCCAATCACGTCGCCAACTACCGCAAGCTGGCCACGACGCTGGAAGGGGGCGGCACCCGCAAGGGGCCGCCGCTCTACAGCGCCGGCGCACTGGTCGCGTTCTCCTGGGACGTGATGATCAGGGAAGCGTCCGGCGGGAAGCGCAACCTCGGCGACTTCCTGAGGGAGCTCTGGCGCCGGACCGATCGCGGCAAGCGGCCTTGGGAATGGAGCGACCTTCAAGCCGCGCTGCAGGCCACGGCCCCCCTGGACTGGCAGGCCTTTCACGGCGCCTACATCCGCGGCGACAAGCCGCTGCCGCTCGCCGAGATCTTCGCCAAGGCCGGCCTTCGCCTGGGACAGGAGGAGGACGGGACTCCGCGCGTCGAGCCGGACCCCGCGGCCTCCGCCTCGGCGGCAGCGCTATGGAAGGGTCTGCTCGCCGGCTAGGCGAGCTTCCGGTAGCGGACCTTGGTGCCGCCTGAGCTGTAGTTCTCGGGGGTGATCGCCCCCTCCTCCCGGAGCCGGTTGAGCGCGCTGAAGAGAGTCGTGGAGGCCGGCTTGTAGCCCAGGGCGCGGACGATGTCCTGCCGGTCGAAGACCTGGGGGAGCTGAGGAAGGGCCTCCTCCAGGTCGTTGATGACGGAGTTGCGCGGACGCATCGGCTTGGGGGCCGGGGCCGGAGCCGGAGCCGGAGCTGGAGAATGCCCGGGGGCGGGCTGGACCGGCGCGCCGGCCGGCCGCTCGCCGTCGAGCGCCTCCTGCCACAGCCTGTCGAGAGACCGGATCCGTGCCTCCTGGGCCGCGTTCATCAAGGCGACGTCCGCGCGGTGCTGCTCCTCGAACGCCCGCCGGCGCTCCTCGTACTCCTCCCGTGTCATGGTGTCCTCCTGGAAGAAGCATACGGAAGCGGGAGCCCTGCCGTCGAGCCCGCGCTTGGCGCCGGGAGAGCCCGTCCGCCGGCCGAGTTATCCTTCCAGGCGATCCCGGCGGCTTGCCCGATGACGCGGTGACTCTTCCGGGCGACCGGGAGAGCCTTCCGGACGGTCCGGCAAGCCTTCCGGCTGAGCGGGAGACCTTTCCGGACGATCAGGAAAGCTCTCCGGATGGTGCGGAAGGCTCTCCGGACGGTAGGGAAAGCCTTCCGGACGGTGCGGCAAGGCTTCCGGACGGTAGGAAGAGGCTTCCGGACGGTCCGGAAACGTCTCCGGATCATCCGGAACGACTTCCGGACGGTCCGGAGAGGCTTCCGGACGGTTCACCCAGGCTTCCGGACGGTCTGGAAGGGTTTCCGGATCATCCGGAAAGGTCTCCGGACGGTGCGGAGAGCTTGCCGGATCGTCCGAAAGGTCTTCCCGACCATCCGGAAGGTCTTCCGCATCGTCCGGAGAAGTCTCCGCGGCACGCGGAAAGCATTCCCGATCGTCCGGAAAGGTTGCTCGATCATCCGGAAACCTTCCCCGTTCACGGGGAAAGCTTCCGCGACCGTCCGGAAGGTTTGCCTGGTCGCCGGGTAAGCTCTCGTCGCCGTCCGGGAGGTCGTCCCGGTCCCACGG
>DATLNC010000051.1:0-7637 GCA_035536935.1 Thermoanaerobaculia bacterium | reverse complement strand
GCCGAGACCTCGAGCTCCGAGACCCTGTACCGCGCGCAGCTCGCGTCCCTGACCGACCTCCGGCGCTGGGACGACATGCGCCGCATCGCGGACGCGCGGCTGGCCCGGACGCCGGACGACGTCCTCGCCCAGGACACCTTCGCCGAGGTCGCCCTGCGCAAGGGCGACCTCGACGAGGCGGAGAGGATCGTCCAGCGCATCCTCGACAGCGGCAAGGCGGCCGCCGGCCAGTACAACCAGGCCGCCTGGATCGCCCTCGTCCGGGGCCGCAGCGACGAGCGCGTCCTGGAGCTCGCCCAGCGCGCCGCCAGCCTTTCCGAATACCAGGACTTCGGCATCCTCCATACCCTCGCGACCGTCTACGCCGAGCAGGGCAAGACCGCCGAGGCCTACCGCATCATCCTCCAGGCGCTGGAGCTCAAGGGCGAGCCCGACGTCAACGACCTGTACGTGTTCGGCCGGCTGGCCGAGCAGTACGGCCTGCCCGACGCAGCCCGGCGCTACTATGAGAAGGCCGGCGCCCAGAAGGGCGGCAGCGACGACTCGAACCCCATGGATACGATCCACCTGATCCGCAAGCGGCTGGAGGCGCTGGGCAAGCCCTCGGAGCCGAAGCAGGTCGCCACCCGCCGTTGAACGTCGTCGGCATCTCGGCTTTCTTCCACGAATCGGCCTGCTGCCTCCTGCAGGACGGCCGGCTCGTGGCCGCCGCCGAGGAGGAGCGCTTCTCCCGGGTCAAGCACGACCCCCGCCTGCCGGTCTCGGCCTTCCGCTGGTGCCTGGAAGCCGGAGGGATCGGGATCACCGAGATCGACGCGGTCGCGTACTACGAGTCCCCGGTCCGCAAGCTCGCCCGGCAGCTCTGGTCCGGCGTCCCGCTGGCCGATGCCGACCCGGGCCGGCCCGAGCGGGCGATCCGCGAGGGGCTGGGCTACGAGGGCCCGGTCCTCTCCTTCGGGCATCACGCCTCCCACGCCGCGAGCGCCTTCCTGTTCTCGGGCTTTTCCGAGGCCGCGGTCTTGACGGTGGATGGCGTCGGCGAATGGGACACAACGACCTATGGCCGCGGCCTGGAGGTGTTCGAGCGCGTCGAGTTCCCGCACTCGCTAGGACTCCTCTACTCGACGATCACCTCCTACCTGGGCTTCGAGGTCAACGACGGCGAGTACAAGGTCATGGGCCTCGCCCCCTACGGCCGGCCGCGCTACGCGGACCGCATCCGCACCCTGGTCTCCTCCGGGCCCGGCGGGCAGTTTGCTCTCGACCTGCGCTACTTCGACTTCATCCGCGGCAGCCGGATGTACTCCCAGGCGCTCTGCGATCTTTTCGGCGCCCCTCCCCGCCCGCGGGAATCGGAGGTCACCGGCTTCCATCACGACGTGGCCCAGAGCCTCCAGATCGTGCTGGAAGAGATCCTCATGGAGAAGGTCCGCTGGCTGCACCGGGAGACCGGCTCGCGCCATCTCTGCATGGCCGGCGGCGTGGCCCTGAACTGCGTGGCGAACGGCCGCATCCTGCGGGAAGGACCGTTCAAGCGGCTCTTCGTCCAGCCCGCGGCCGGCGACTCGGGAGGCTGCCTGGGGGCCGCGGCCCTGGCGCACCGGGAGCTGACCGGCGAGCGTCCCTCGGAACCGATGCGCCATGCCTTTCAAGGACCGTCGTGGACCGTGGACGAGGCCGGGACCATCCTCGCCGCGACGGGCCTGCGGCACCTGGACTTCCGGGGGAGGGAGACGGAGCTGCTGGAGGCGGTCGTGGACCGGCTGGCCGCCGGCAAGGTCGTAGGCTGGTTTCACGGCCGGATGGAGCTGGGGCCGCGGGCCCTCGGAGCGCGCAGCCTCCTCGCGGACCCGCGGGACCCCGAGATGCGCGACCGGCTCAACCACCTGGTCAAGAAGCGGGAGGCCTTCCGTCCCTTCGCGCCCAGCATCCTCCAGGCCCGCGCGCGGGAGCATCTGGACCTCGACCATCCGTCGCCGTTCATGCTGGAGACCTGCCGGGTGACCTCGCAGCTGTCCCTGCCGGCCGTGACCCACGTGGACGGCTCGGCGCGGCCGCAGACGGTCGATCCCGGGACGGCGCCGCGCTACGCCGCTCTCCTCGAAGCCTTTCACCGGCGCACGGGCTGCCCGGTGCTGGTGAATACGTCCTTCAATGTGAGGGGGGAGCCCATCGTCTGCTCGCCCGTGGATGCGCTGCTGTGCTTCGCGAGCACCGGGATCGACGCGCTGGTGCTCGAAGACTTCATCATCGACCGGGAGGCGCTTCCGGATAATCTGCCTGAGCTGCTGCAGTCCTGGCGCCGGCCGCGCTCCGGGTTTGCGGTGAGCCGGGACCTTTATACGTTCGTATGAGCCCTCACCCCCAGCCCCTCTCCCGGCCGCACACCCGGACCCCCGGGAGAGGGGAGCGCGGCTCCGGACAATGCGTCTCCATCTGTGGCTCCGCCTCTCTGTCGCCCCTCCGGGGCTTGGGGGAGGGGTGGGGTGACGCAACCCGGGGCTTACGCCCCGGGCTACATGCTGTCGCCCCTCCGGGGCTCTCCGGATCCGGTCCCTGGTTCAAGCCACGGATGGAGATGCCGTTGGAGCTCGCGCTCCCCCCTCTCCCGGGGGTCCGGGCGTGCGGCCGGGAGAGGGGCCGGGGGTGAGGGTCCTCTACGAGCGCCTCGCCGAGCTCCTGGCCACGCCGGACGGCCTGCGCACCTTCCGGCTGCTTCAGTCCGCGGGGATGCTCCAAGAACCCCTCTCCCCAGCCCTCTCCCACAAGGGGGAGAGGGAGAACAACATCAGCATCTGGGAAAAGCAGGGCGACGTCTGGGTCCGCCCCGACCCGCTCCCGCTCGGGGACCACTACGCCACGCGCAAGGTCCTGGCGAAGAAGGAAGCCGAGCTGCCGCTCCGGGTCGTCCTGTTCGGCGAGTCGGTGGCGGCCGGCTATCTCTATGCCCCCCACATCACTCCGGCGCAGATCCTGGAAGGGTACCTCCAGGCCGCGGGAGGTCCGGAAAACTTCGAGGTCATCGACCTCTCGCGCACCAACGAGACCCTCCCCGGGCTGGCCGCGACCGTCCGCGCCTCGCTCCAGATCCAGCCCGACATGCTCGTCCTCTTCGTGGGTAACAACTGGAACCTCCTGGAGACCCCGGAGATCTCGCCGTATGCCCCATCCGTCCAGGCGCGCCAGCGGTACGCGCAGGCCCTGCGCGAGGGGATCGAAGGTCCGGTCCGCCTCGCCGAGGAGGAGCTGCGGAAGGTGGCGGAGGGCACCTTCGAGCTGATCGCGCTCATCGCGGGCACGGTGAAGATCCCGGTCATCGTGGTCATCCCCGAGGTGAACCTGGCCGACTGGGAGACGCGGCAGCCGGTCGTCCGCCTGCCGGGCGACGGCGTGGCCCGCTGGCACGCCCTGTACCGGGAAGCCGTGGAAGGGAAGTGGGAGGCGCAGGCGATGATCCGGGCCGCCAAGGGCATGCAGAGGCTGGACGGCGGGACCTGCCCGACCAGCTGGCGCCTCCTGGGCATGGCGCGGTTGGGCCTCGGGGACCGGGAAGGAGCGCTTCAGGCTTTCCAGGCCGAGATCGACTGCGCCCGCTACGCCACCCTGGGGTTCCTCTCCGCGCCCCAGGCCACCACCCAGGCGCGGGAGCTGCTGCGGGAGCTGTCCCGGAAGCACGGCTTCACCTGCGTGGACCTGCGGGAGATCTTCGCCTCCTGGACCGAGCACCCGCTCCCCGGCCGGCGGCTCTTCCTGGACTACTGCCATCTGACCCTCGAAGGCATCCAGGTGGCGATGGCCGCCGTCGCCACCGAGGCGCTCTGGCTCTCCGGGATGAGCGACACCGAGGAGGACGAGGACTGGCGGAGCTTCCTCCACGGGGAGCTTTCGCTGCCAGCCCCCGCCGAGATCGAGGCAACCGCCCTGCTCGGCGCCGCGGTCCACTCCGCCCACCGCCTGCTCACCACCCTGCGGCCCAAGCAGGAGATCCTGGAAGGCTGGTGCGAAGAGGCGCTCGAGCTCTGCCCGGAGATCGAGCAGGCCATGCTCGACCTGCTGGAGGCGCGCTGCGCGCCGGTCCCGGCGGTCCTGACCGCGGCGCAGCAGCGCAACCTGTCCTCTCCCTTCCGCCTCCTCCTCCAGCACGGCTGGCGCTGGGACTACCTGGATGCGGATCTCCTCCAGGCCATGGCCGCCGCCCTGGAGCGGAACGGCCGGCCGTTCCCGCTCCCCACGACTCCCAAGGGGGCCGACCTGGAGCCCTGGGAGCCGCTGGAGCGCTTCTTTCCCGAAGTCATGGACCTGGAGGATCTGCCGCGCCGGGGGACCTGGCGCTCCCCCTGGCCGGTTTCCTCTTTTTGCCTGGTCGCGGATGGGACGGAGGATGTCGGCCTGGAGCTGACCGCCCGCCTGCCCGAGGGAGGACAGGGAGAGATCGAGGCGGCGGTGAATGGCGTCAGGGTGGGAGTCTTCCCTGTCGGGGAGCGCTGGACGAAGGAGTCTCTCCGCGTGCCTGCCTCAGCGCTGCGGGCCGGCCTCAACCGTCTCACCCTGCGCTGGCCCGACCCGCCGCCCGTGGAGGGAGACCCGTTCCGGACGGTCCTCGAGCGCCTGGATCTGGGGCTCGAAGCCGACCTTCACCCGGTGTTCGGGGAGGTGTTTTCCCTGGTCAGAGAGGGGTCGTAAAACTTTTTTCGACTTTTTTCGGTTTGGGTGTCAAAAAAAGGGGCCCAGCGGCAACTGTATAAATGAAGAGGCTACCAAACCTCCTTCAACCCGAATTCAGGAGCGACTATTTTCCTCCGGTCGCTCCTCTTTTTTTTGCCCAAACTCTGCCAAAATGGCGCGAATCTGCCCGGCGTGACCCAGCGCGTGGGCGCCGCGCGGACTGTCCGTGCTCGTCCGTGTACAATTCCCACACAACCCCGGAGACCCAGAATGCCCAAGAACTCGTTCGCGGACGATACGTTCGACTGGTCCCAGCTTCTTTCCAGCGTCGGGAAGCACCCTGACGAAGTGCGCTTCATGGAGGAGCTCAGCTCGGAGCTCCGGCTCATCCTCAACAGCGTCACAGACCTCAAAAAGGAACGGCTGCAGCTCAAGGCGAGGAGCCAGCAGATTACCCGCGACATAGAGGTCCTCACGAACCGCGGGCGCAACGTGGCTGGCCGCATCCGCTCGGGGATCAAGACGCGGTACGGCCTCAGCAGCGAGCAGCTCACCGAGTTCGGGATGACCCCACGCCGCCGCCGGCGCATCAAGGACGCGATCGCCGAGCAGGAGACGGTCGACAGGGTGGTCCTCGACTCCGATCCGCCCTCCTGATCCACTCCGTTTCCCCTCCTCAATCCGAAGGGGCGGCCTTCGCCCCAAGAAGGGCAGCCTCCGCCCCACCTGGGGCGACGATCCCCCCACATGGGGCGACTATTCCCCTTTGTGGGGCGAGCATTCCCCCTCATGGGGCGTACATTCCCCCGCATTGGGCAATGATCGCCCCTCAAAGGGGAATGATTCCCCCACATGGGGCGAACGTTCCCCCAAAAAGGGCGGACATTCCCCCTCATGGGGCGAGAGCCGCCCCACTTAGGGCGATGATCGCCCCAGATAGGGGAATGGTCGCCCCACTTACCCGAGGCACTCAATTGTGTGTGGCTATCGGTAAATTTCGGACCCCGCCTGCCGGAACTCCTCGGACTTTTCCCGCATCCCCATCTCCAGCGCCTCGGCCTCCTCCAGCTCCTGCCGCGCGGCGTACTCCCACACCTCCTCGGTGATCTTCATGGAGCAGAAGTGCGGTCCGCAGGAGGGAGCCCAAAGGTCTCCTCCACCTTGCTGCGGATCTCCGCCACCGGCGCCTCGGTGCCCTTGCGGCGGAGGTACTCCATGGCCTGCTTCTGCTCGGGGAACAGGTCGGTTTGAATGCCGGCATTGTAGGTGGTACGATGCGCGCAACAAAGGAGGCCTCATGAAGAAGAAACTGCTGAAGAAGGAACTGCTGAAGAAGCTGGCCCTGTCCAAGGAAACCTTGCGCAACCTGGAATCATCGGACCTGAGAGATGCCGTTGGCGGGGCCACTTACGCCCCCTGTTCTACGAATTGCGACACCCGCGGTTGGTGCGCGAGCCACTACTGCTGATCCCAGGGTGCCGGCCTGGGGCCGGCACCGTTTCCCTGCCGCCTAACGGTAGATCTCCGCCCCCGCCTCCCGGAACTCCTCGGCCTTCTCCTTCATCCCCGCCTCCAGGGCCTGCGCCTCTTCCAGGCTCAGCTTCGCCGCGTACTCCCTCACCTCCTCGGTGATCTTCATGGAGCAGAACTGCGGGCCGCACATGGAGCAGAAGTGGGCCACCTTGGCGGCTTCCTGCGGGAGGGTCTCGTCGTGGTACGCGCGCGCCGTTTCGGGATCGAGCCCGAGGTTGAACTGGTCTTCCCAGCGAAACTCGAAGCGCGCCTTGGACAGCGCGTCGTCCCGCACCTGCGCGCCGGGATGCCCCTTGGCCAGGTCGGCGGCGTGGGCAGCGATGCGGTAGGCGATCACCCCCTGCCGCACGTCCTCCCGGTCCGGCAGGCCCAGGTGCTCCTTCGGGGTCACGTAGCAGAGCATGGCGCAGCCGTACCAGCCGATCATGGCCGCGCCGATCGCCGAGGTGATGTGGTCGTACCCGGGCGCGATGTCGGTCGTCAGGGGGCCGAGGGTGTAGAACGGAGCTTCACCACACGATTCGAGCTGCTTCTCCATGTTGACCTTGATCAGGTGCATGGGGATGTGGCCCGGCCCTTCGATCATCACCTGGACGTCGTGCTTCCAGGCGGCCTTGGTCAGCTCGCCCAGGGCCTCCAGCTCCGCGAACTGGGCGGCGTCGTTGGCGTCCGCGATCGAGCCCGGGCGCAAACCGTCGCCCAGGCTGAAAGCCACGTCGTAGGCCTTCATGATCTCGCAGATCTCTTCGAAGTGCTCCCAGGCGAAGTTCTCGCGGTGGTGGGCCAGGCACCACTTGGCGTGGATCGAGCCGCCGCGCGAGACGATGCCGGTCACACGCTTCGCGGTGAGCGGGATGTAGGGCAGCCGCACCCCGGCGTGGATGGTGAAGTAGTCGACCCCCTGCTCCGCCTGCTCGATGAGCGTGTCGCGGAAGATCGCCCAGGTCAGGTCCTCGGCCTTGCCGCCCACCTTCTCGAGCGCCTGGTAGATCGGCACCGTGCCGATCGGCACCGGGGAGTTCCGGATGATCCACTCGCGCGTCTCGTGGATGTGCTTCCCCGTCGACAGGTCCATGACGGTGTCGGCGCCCCACAGCGTCGCCCAGCGGAGCTTCTCCACCTCCTCGTCGATGGACGACGACACGGCGGAGTTCCCGATGTTGGCGTTGATCTTCACCTTGAACGCGCGCCCGATCACCATCGGCTCGAGCTCGGGGTGGTTCACGTTCGCGGGGATGATCGCGCGGCCGCGCGCCACCTCGCTCCGCACCAGCTCCGCGCTCACCCCCTCGCGCACGGCGACGAAGTGCATCTCCGGCGTGACCTCGCCGCGCCGCGCGTAGTGCATCTGCGTCACCGGGCCGGTGCCGCGGAGCGTCTTCCGCACGAGCCCCTCCGGGATCTCCGCCGTCGGCAGGCCGGGGACGGGGCGGTACGTG